>JAFZGA010000011.1 GCA_017555585.1 Bacteroidaceae bacterium | reverse complement strand
TTGTTGTCTATTCATTTTAGTCTTTCTCTCTTAACTTTTTGTCGCTCAAAAAGTTACAAAAACGCCCGCCACACGTAAAAACCAGCCGTTTGCTTCCTTTGCTCGTGTCGCAAAAGCGTACACTCGGTCGTTGCAAACTTGTCGCAAACAACTTATCATTTGTTATTCGGGGTGGCGACAACTCGCTTCACGAAATAACAGCATCGTATGGCACAAACGCTCAGACAATTCACCACCTATATCCTCATAACAAATGGTTGTTTACTGTGGTTTTATCGGTGCCGGTTTTGTTTTGAAGTTACTTTTGACGTGGATTTTTTACGCCAGCTGTAGGGAGACGGCATGCAGAGTCCAAAAAAGGATGGTGACCCAAAAGTAAAAAGGGGCACCATCCTTGGTGAGAAGTTGAATAAAAAGAGCTATTTTAAGCTTGCAAAGACCGAAAAAGCGCAGTTTACTAAGCGTAAATGAGCATTTTTAGGGCGAGCGTAACGACAAAAGAGCCTTTTTAGTCAGTTTCCTTCGACAGCTGATGTCGTCGATTAACAAAATTAACGACACCTGCTGTCCGCGACCCACGGGGCACAAACTTACGTCTGTGCAGCCCGTGACCTATCGCTGCTGGCGTCGTCGATTAAAAAGCAATTGACAACGCCAACATGTCGCAACCCACGCGGTGTGACTGCTCCACACTACGCGTGACCTATTGCGATTGGCGTTATCGACTAAATATTAATGGGGAGCAATGCTCCCCATTAATATTTAGTTCCACAAGTTACCCCACTCGCCACGGTGACCGCTTGAAAGCTGACCGCCGTTTGAGGTATCTACTGTGTTATTATTGTCCAATTTCAATGAAGCTGCAAGCATGTTAGTTGCTTCAATGTTTACCTCTGTTGCAAGAGGTGCGCTATATACCTTTTTCATATATATTATAACGTTTTTTATTTTCTAATATGTTATTTGCATGGGCGGGCAAAACCCGCCCCTACATTTTCTATTTTCAATAAGTGAGATAAAAAGGATGAAGTTTAAGGCTTGCGACGCCCGATAAACCGCAGTTTACTTTTGCGTAAATGCCATTGCGTACGAGCAATGTTTGCGACAACGGGAACTTTAGTTCCCCAAAGGAGTGCCGCAGGCTTAGAGGGCAAGCGTAACGCAAAAATTCGCCTTTTTAATCACTTATTACTTTACCAAAACCTTTTTGCCATTTACAATATAAACACCAGCCTTGGTGATTTCGCTTACGCGACGACCTGTGAGGTCGTAGATAACAGTTTCTGCAACTTCTGTCTCAACCTCATCAATTGCAGTTGTGCCACCGAAGTCAAAGCGGAGGCTTGAGCTCAATGCAGCACCAGGAGCTACCTTAAGATATGCCTTGTTGGCATTATTCTTGAATGATGTGTTGCCAACCTGATTCAACGCTGCTGGAGCAAGACAAACCTCACCGTCAAAAAGTCCAAGAACATATGCATCGCCCTGTACATAGCGGTCAGCAATTGAACCCTCGAGGTAGTTGATTTCAACATCATCAACCTCGCTTGATGTGTAGTAGAAATTGTATGAACTATTGGCAGTACCCTTTAGGATTACAGCTGTGTTCGCAGGAATTATATTGTTGAGCTGTGTCAACTCAACCCAAGTAGGATTAACACCTGTCAAAACATAAGCCTCAACGCCTGCCGGGATTGCAACCTTGTAACCAAGATAAAGTGTTGCATACTCAGCAGCAAAAGTAACAGATTTTGTCAATTCCATTACATCCAACTTAGCAAATGAAACCACAATGCTTCCGTGCGACATATTGAATTGGTCACCGCCACCTTCTGCAGCATAGCAACGTACTTTGTATGTACCTGCCTCGGCAACGCTTACAGTATAAGTATTGTCAGCAGGGGTACCACCTGCAATACCTACGTGATAATCGCCGGCCACAATGTTACCCATTGCATCAATTACCTCAACACCACGGATGTTAAGCTTGTGACCACCATCGATGTATGTAAATGTCACGGTTGCTGTTCTTGCACCACCAACCTCTACCTCATACTCGATATACTTAACACCATTAAGTTCATTATCGTTGAACACTGTTGATGTATAATATGCAGAATTCTCTACTGCTGTCCAAGTAGTTGATGTTGTCCACTCAAAGTTTACATTGCTCTCAACAGGGTTTTCATAATCCTCAATTGCAGCCTGTGCGCGTGCAAGGATGTCTGCATCAACATCAAGACCGCTAACCTTTACAAATATCAATGGTGAACCACCGTCACCCATGTCACCACTTATATTAGAGTTCCAACGGATTGGATAACCTGTTCTTGAAGCTGTACCGCAACCACTTGAAAGAAGACAATCTCTACCGTCAACATTTGCCTTGATAATATAGTAGCCACTATGTGAAGTATTGTTTTCAATTGTAATTGGGCAAGGACGTGCAGCATCAAAGTACGCTGCCTTTGCAGCATCGGCACTCTCCTCAGAATATGAAAGGAACTTACCGTTGTAAGCGCTGAAGAGATACTTGTTGCCACCAGCTGAAGTAATAAGATACCACTCAAGTTCTACAGGGTCTGTAGCAGAGTTGAAGTGAGAAGAGCCATAGTTACCCAATGTTACATCAGCAAGCACACCTTTTGTAGGATATGAGTTGTGGTATGCCAAGTAACCGCGGTTGTTCTGCTTCCAGTAAATGCGGTAAACACCATCCTCTGTTGGATTGCCAACCTCCTCAAATGTAAGATTGAGAGATTCACATTCCTCTACGTCAAGGATTTTATAACGGTTACCAGGGTCTTGCTGAACCCAGCTGTTAACAAGAATACCGGCGGCTGTCTGGCCTGCATCCTGTGAGTTCATACCATTGTTACCAATTTTCAAGAACCAAGGATAACTTGAATTATTTGAAGTGCTAATGTTAAGCGCCTGTTGAGGAGTGTCTGCAAACGAGCCATCATCTGTTACATATTTGCTGGCACCTACGCTGTAAAGATAGTAGCTACCATTGATATTCTCAATTTTAAACTGCTGATTTACATCATCCTTGCTTTTAGCCGGACGATTGCTAGTATTCAACGATGTTGAATTGCTACTGGAAATACCGGTTGCATTTGCTGTTGTGTTGTACATCAAGTAGCAACGCTCGCTTTCAAGTGTGTAAACCTTGTCATTGCTTAATTGACTAAGGTCAGTAACATAGACCATTTTGGATCCGTACTGCGCCATTGCACCCACTGTGAGGAACAACGACATTAAAAATAAAGTAATTTTTCTCATAAATTTTAGTATTTATTAATATTATATAAGCTAACAAATATTCAGAATATATCTTCTGAAAGACAATTCATTAAACACCACAGCCCCCTATTATGGAAACGTTTACAAAAATAGTCATTTACAACAGATTAGACAACAAAAATTTCAAAAAAAAAAAAAAAAACGCTATTTTTTAACATTCCAGCAATTTTAAAGACCGCAAAATACGAGACTAAACAGTTACTGATATATACACGGGACAATACAACACCCCTTGTCACTTTGCAAAGTGACAAGGGGTTATACCTTAGTTTCTCATAGGAGTGCCGAATGTTTTGAAGACAAGCGCAATACAGAAATTCACTTTTTAGCCACTCGCATAATCAAAGCACCCCGGCAAGACGCCTTCTATGTTCCTTCATTTTATTATCATCGTTCAACAAATAATACATAAACCCATTCCCTTTAGGAACCATCGCCACGACATTGCTTTCCACAAGCATTGCAATAATATCAGGCAAGTCCTCGTACGATTCTGCGTTAAGCGCACTATGCCCACTATGCCGTTTCAAGGAAAAGGCTGTTGCAATCTCAACAGGATATGCATTATGAGAAACAGACATAAAATTCTTGACATTCTCGACTGTAGGCAACTCGCGCCCGTCGGCTATAGGCCTTACCACACCACGCGACAGTTGCTCTATGCTATCGGAAAGTATCTCGTACGATGAATATCCACGCACAACAAGTTCTTCGCCGGCATATTCAAGAAGGAAAGTAGGCATGGCGAACTGATCAAACCTGTTACAAAGTCTTTTACCATCTTCATAAATTTTCTTCACCTTCTCACTATTATATATCTCGGCAAACTTTGAAGGCTCAAAGCCCACTGTTGCCGACAAGTCAAAGATGACGCTTTTCTCGTTTGTCAACAGCGCATTGACAGCCGTTGCCTCCTGCAGACGACGCAGAAAATGCAAATGCGCATTGGCAGGCATGGTGAGTCTATTCTCTGCAACATAAATCTTGGCCGTTATATAAGCATAATTCTGTGGCAAGGTAGAACGTCGTACCTCGCTGAAAAGATGAAAGCCCGACCGACACACAGGCATTCCGTGTATAGCAGATGCTTCGAGCCAATGCTCGTGTATGTTTCTGTTTGAGAGTGCAATGTCACCACCCACCGAGAGACGGCGGCCACTATAGGAGACTATATCTTCTATCATTCCACCCATTACATAATCAAATTCCAACCGCTCACCATAACGATAAGCCAACGCTCTGATTACGGGCACACTACCCCAACACCATGTACATACCGGATCGGCAAAAACTGTAATCTTAATCTTGTCCATAAATCTCTTTTTAGACTAAAAACAAGGGGCAAGCAATTTTGTTTGAAACACGAAAAAGCATTAAGGTTAAAAACAACGAAAAACAGACGGTAAGAGAAAGCCATCGTACTCATGCAACACATACAAAAAAAAGACAAGAGGCACTCTTGCAGAGAACCTCTTGCCATATAACAAAAAATCTTTTTTAATCTCTTAGTCTGAAGCCTAAAGCCTTGGCTACAATCTTTGCTTCGTGACGACGTACAAGCACAAATGCAAACGCATCAAGCGCAAGGACCGTCAACGGCAAGAACATAGGCCACAACATCTCCACAGCCGCACCATTGTCGAGAATTAGCAGATATACCAACAAAAGTATATAATATCCTGCTACAAGCAACATCGACAATATGGCACTTCTCTTCTGCAGGGCAAAGTTACTGAAAAGCGACACAAACATTGCAAATGCATTAACCGCAACAGCAACAATAAGCACAACACCCAAGGCAACTACAGCACGAGAAACAGTACCGTCGGCCAGCGTGTATCCGAAATTGTCCATTATTGAAGTCACACCGTTAGGCTCAATGACATTGATTATAGGCTTAATGAGCGCGACAATCAAAAGAGCTATCGAAGCAACGAACAACAACTGATAAGAACGAAATTTCATACCCTGAAGAGATTTTGTAAAAACACCTTATTATATATTAATCCTCGTCATTGGCTTCCTTTGCAGGATCGCGGAAATATACCTTACCGTCAAGGAACTCCTGTGCAGCAATCAATGTAGGCTTTGGCAATCTCTCATAGTAGCGAGAAATCTCAATCTGCTCGTGATTCTCGAACTGCTCCTCAAGGTTATCTGTTGAAGAAGAGAACTCGTTCAATTTCTTCAAAAGTTCCTCTTTCATCTCTGCAGCAATCTGGTTAGAACGCTTGCCGATGATAGCAACAGATTCATACACATTACCTGTCTCATTCACGAAATCTGCCATATTACGTGTGACAGTGTTTGTTGGAGCATTTGTCTTTTTGTAATCCATCTTATATTATATTTTAATTTTATCAATCATTCACAAATTTAGAAGCCTCTTTATAATATTTCTCAGCCTCTTTCAAGTGTTTGCTCTCGGGAAACTCGGTCTTGAATGCATAATATTCATCGACAGTTGCACGATAGCGTTCCTTCTTCTTGCTCTCGACGCTATGAAGAGCCATCTTGTAACGTGCTCTCAGGACAAGTATCGAAAGTTCCTCGCGGAAAGCGGTATAGGGGTAATCGTTCATAACGTTCTGCGCCGTAATGATACATGCCTGATAGTTATTACCCATGTATGCCATATAATCACCGAGCTCGTAATACAATTTTGCCGACAGGTATTCCTTCTCGACAAGAAGCTCATGCATTCTCAAAATCATTTTCTGCGACTCATCGCGATAGTCGCTGTAAGGATAATACTCCATAAAGAGCTGCAACTCACTTATGGCTGTATAGGTGTTCGACTGGTCAAGTTCAGGTTCCGAAATACCTTCGAAGAGCGATTTACCCGAATAGAAACGTGCATATTCAGCAAATTCGCCACGTGGATAGTTCGAATAATAGACCTTGAAATATTGCGACGCTGTCTCATAATCCTCGGAATTGTAATAACAACGTGCAAGCAATATCAGCGACTCCTCTGCTTTATCGCTACCCTTCAGCATGGTTACCATAGTCTCAAGCAACTGCGATGCCTTGGAGTAGTCCCCGGAGAGATAATATGCCTTTGCCGCCTCGTACTTGTATTCCAAACTTGACGACTTGTACACCTTGTTGAAAGTATCACAAGATGTCAAAGCCAGAATAGCGACCAAGAATATGTAGGCAAATTTTCTCATTCAATCTCAAAAAAAGATAAAATCTTTGCAAAGATAGTGCATTTTAATAAAAAATACAACCTATTGACAGCCATTATTAGCTTAGTAAAAGCAAAATAATCTAAAATAAAATACAAAAGAAGCTCTTTTTATTCAACTTCTCACAAACTAGGGTGACCCTTTAATACTTTTGGGTCACCCTAGTTGGCATTGGTTATTTCATGTATCAAATCATTTTACTATCACCTTCTTGCCACACACTACATAAGCACCTTTCTGCAATACAAAGCAGTGTGTTCCGGCAACATAAGCTCCGGCTATTCTGCGACCGGCAAGGTCATAGACTGAGACTTCAGCAGGAGTTTTCAAAGTTACCTCAACACCGTTATCCAATGTCTTTACATCAGCCTCATCATCGGCAACAACAGACACGACACCTACCGTGCCGTATGTATTTTTCATACCAGTTTTCTGATATACGCGCACCCAGTCAAAGCGTGTCTCATAAGTATGTGTGACATCGGCATTTGCAGCCCATGAGTTGTTACCCACGCTCTGGTTGAGGATAAGATGGAAATGCTTGTCATAAGGCCACTGTCCCTGGTCGAGATGCGACTGGTTGGTCGATTTCGAATACTTGCCCACCTGTTTGCCATCGACATACCATGTGAGAGATGTCTCGTCCCACATCAAACCGAATGTATGGTAACGGTCGTAATTAACGGTTGCCGAGAAGCTCGACTGCGGATTGTTCTTGTATCCGAGGTCGTATGTCCAGTTGCTGTGTACAGTATGGTATGATGTCGACTGGTTGTCGATGGTCTCCCAAATATCAATTTCGCCACAATCGGGCCAGCCGGCACTCTGATTCTCGGGCATCATCCAGAACGCGGGGAAATGTCCTGTCCATGAATTGGTATAGATACGTGCCTCGACGTAGCCGTATGTAAAACCGAAACGGTTGTTGCTCTTTATACCACCGGTAATCATCGGAACAGGGTCGCTTGCCATATCAGGATTTGGAATTGCACGTGTGACAAGGTCACCACCCTGCAGATATACAACCTCTTCGCTGTCGCTCAACCAGCGGTTCCATGTGGCACCCTGACGCTGGCAACGCATCCATTTTTCGTCGACAGGCTGTGAATAGTCCTCGGCGTTGAACTCGTCGCTGAACACAAGCTGCCATTCCGAGCCGGCCTGCTTTACAAAATCGGCAATCAGCGCCACCTCGCCATCGACAAGGCTGCCGCTCACGGTCACAGCTGATGACGACACCTGAATGTGTTCTTCGCTCCACTGCTGCACGCCGTCCACGAACTGTTCACCATCAACATTCGCACCATGACGGACAATAAGTTCCTTAGCCTCATAACCCGGTGCAGGACGAAGAACAACCGCCAAATCCTCGTTCAATGTCACTTTTTGAGGCAATGCAGTATAGTTCGCACCGTCGATGTTACCGTTTGTTGTATAAATCTTCAAAGGCTTTTCGCTGACAAGCTCGAACTTGTCGATATCGGGCATCCAACCATTGTCGGAGAAGATACGTACCACGTTCTCACCCTTGTTCAATGTAACGACAAAATCAACTGTTCCTACAGCGCCCCAGCTACCGGCATTGACAGTTTTTGCAACAGCCTCGCCACCGTTGACACTCAACTTCACAGGACGGTTCTCGCCTGTCTTGAAATAGAGGCGCAAGGTGTATTCGCCACCGGCCTTGCTGTATACATTTCTCCATTGGATATCGTTATCGGCACGGTTTCCTACCCAACCTACTTTCACGCCACCTGAACAAGAGGCGTCCTCGAGATAGTTGGCAGTACCCTCAACCTCATGGTTCTTAAGCTCCTGATATGCCGACAGCCATGCTGTTTCAGCCTCGTACACGGTACGTTCAAGACGAGCTTCCGCCTCGAGCTTGTATATGCGTGTGCCATGAGCAGGAACAGTCACTGACATTGAACCGTTCATTACGCCGACATCGCTCTTTTCAAAGAGGTCACGTACCTTGACGTCACCTATAAGTTCAAGAGTCTTGAAATCGATGCTCATTGACAAAGAAGAGTTTGTCGGGTTATAGAATGCCACAGCACGCTTTGTACCATATTTCTCATCAACATCCTTAACAAGAACATGACCGCCATTGGCACTCTTTACCACGTAAGCCTGCAATCCAAGTTTGTTCTGGTTCAAGGCAATAAGTTCCTTGTTCTGCATAAGCTCGAGCGCATTGCCCTTAATGTCGTTCATGTCACACCCAATAAGCAACGGAGAACTCATTATACACCACATACCGAAGTGTGTCTTATCCTCCTCTTCGGTAAGACCGCGACCTACTTCGAGCATATCCATATCGTTATAATGTCCATAGCTTGTATATGCCGACAGATAAAGGCTCTGGTCGATAATGCTCTTCACCGACTCCCAACCAAGATAGATATCCTCAGTGGTGCGCCATGAATCGGCAATCTCGCAAGCCCATGTACCGGGGAAAGCCCAACGGCAGATATTCCAGGTTATATCGTCACGACCAACAGCCTTTATGGCAGCAGCTATCTCCTTATAGCGTTGCTCTACATCAAGGTCGAGCTTATCCTCGTTATTGTTGGCATCGGCACCGCAATAGTCAATCTTAATAAAATCAAAATTGAGTTTATCTCTGTTGAAATAAAGGTCGAAGTCATCGGCATCATGACCGTAAAGACCGACACCTTTACCAATTTCATCCTTTGGTTTACCCCAATACGATGCACATGTATTGCGACCTGCATCGGAATAGATGCCCGCTTTCAATCCTTGTGAATGGATATAATCGACAAGAGGACGCAATCCGTTGGGGAAACGTTCCGGATGTATCAGCAGGTGACCTTCGGCATCACGACCGCCAAAGAATCCGTCATCGATATTAATGTGGTCATATCCGCAATCCTTGAAACCAAGCTGAACCATAGCATCAGCCTGCGCCTTAATTACAGAGTCGTTAATCTGGAAACCGTAGGTATTCCATGAACTCCAGCCCATAAGCGGCATATTCTGAGCCACAGCCACAGCGGAGAGCATCAGAACCGCAAACAAAGAACAAAAAGTTTTTCTCATATTATGTAATTTAAAGTTTAAAATCCATATTATGTTCAAAGATAATCACTTTATGAATATGCAACAACGTTTATTTACAATTTCTTTACAAAAAAATGTTTAACAAGAATTTTCAGAACAGCTACCCGATTGTTATATGAAAAAATAATCTTATATTAGCAGTTCACTTTTTACAGACAACACACATGAAGTTTGAACTTATATCGGATTATGCTCCCATGGGTGACCAACCGGAAGCTATTGCACAACTGGTCGAAGGGATAAACAACGGCACACCGGCACAAACACTGCTGGGTGTGACAGGTTCGGGAAAGACCTTTACCATGGCAAACGTAATAAAGGAGATAAACCGCCCTACGCTTATTCTTAGCCATAACAAAACCCTGGCTGCACAGCTATACAACGAGTTCAAGGGATTTTTCCCCAACAATACTGTAGAATACTATGTATCGTACTACGACTACTATCAGCCGGAGGCATACATACCATCAAGCGACACTTATATCGAAAAGGACCTTGCCATCAATGACGAGATTGACAAGTTGCGCCTTGCAGCAACGTCGGCCCTTCTGTCGGGCAGAAAGGACGTTGTTGTGATATCGTCGGTATCATGCATTTACGGTATGGGAAACCCGAGCGACTTCTACAACAATGTGATAGAGATTCATACAGGGCAAAAAATAGACCGCAATGTATTCCTGCGTAAGCTCGTTGGAAGCCTGTACACACGTAACGACATAAGCCTCGAACGTGGTAACTTCCGTGTCAAAGGCGACACGGTCGAAGTGAGCCTTGCATACAATGACCATGTCCTGCGCATTACATTCTGGGACGACGACATAGACAGCATAGAGGAAATAGACAGCGTTACAGGAGTACGAATAGCCACATTCGATGATTACAAGATATACCCTGCAAACCTGTTCATGACCACAAAAGAGAGCACCCTGCGTGCCATTGAACAGATAGAGAAGGACCTTGCAGAGCGCGAAGAATACTTCCGCGAGATTGGCAAACCTCTTGAAGCCAAAAGATTGCACGAACGTGTCACATACGATATTGAAATGATTCGCGAGCTTGGACACTGCTCGGGAATAGAGAACTACTCACGCTACTTCGACGGGCGCGAGGCTGGCACACGTCCCTACTGTCTGCTCGACTTTTTCCCCAAGGACTTCTTGCTTATCATAGACGAGAGCCATGTAAGCGTTCCGCAGATACATGCCATGTATGGTGGCGACCGCGCGCGCAAGAAAAACCTTGTGGAGTTCGGTTTCCGTCTGCCTGCCGCGTTCGACAACCGTCCACTGAAATTCGAAGAATTCGAGGCTTTGACACCACAGACCATATATGTAAGCGCAACACCCGCCGACTATGAGCTCGACAAGAGCGAGGGTGTTGTAGTAGAGCAGGTAATACGCCCTACCGGCCTTCTTGACCCGATAATTGAGGTACGCCCTATAGTAAATCAGGTAGACGACCTCATGGAAGAGATACAGCAACGTGTTGAACGCGAAGAACGCGTACTGGTAACCACGCTAACCAAGCGAATGGCGGAAGAGCTTACCGACTACCTGCTCAAGAACGGTGTACGATGCAACTACATACACAGCGACGTTGACACTCTTGAACGAATACAGATAATGACCGACCTGCGTGAAGGACTGTACGACGTACTCATTGGAGTAAACCTGTTGCGCGAAGGACTTGACCTGCCCGAAGTCTCACTGGTGGCAATACTCGATGCCGACAAAGAGGGTTTCCTGCGCAGTCACCGTTCATTGACACAGACAGCCGGACGTGCTGCACGAAATGTAAACGGACTTGTGATATTTTATGCCGACAACATTACCGAAAGCATGAAACGCACAATGGATGAGACAAGCCGCCGCAGAGAAAAGCAGATGCGCTATAACGAAGAGAACGGCATAACGCCTACTCAGATAAAGAAAGAGATAACCAACGCACTCGCACTCGACAAGAAGGATAAGGAAGAGAAGAGAGGTGGCAAACGTTATTACGAAGAAGATACACTGCAGGCTATTGCGTGTGACCCAATCGTGGAATATATGAGTGCAGAACAACTCAAGAAGAGCATTGAGCGCACACGCCGCCTGATGCAGGAGGCTGCGGAAAAGATGGAGTTCATAGAGGCTGCACAATACCGCGACGAAATGTTCAAGCTACAGGAGTTGCTGAAAACAAAGGAATAATAAATAACACGAAAGCCACCGTTTGGTGGCTTTCGTGTTATTTATACAACAGGAAGATACAGGGTATCTTGGATAAATCAGGAACGCGGCCTTTCCATTCCTTTACAGTACGTGTCTGCACAAACTCATCTTCACAGGTAAGATTGGCAGCAATACATAGTTTAGTCTGCGGACGACAACTTGCCATAATATCCTCAAGCATCTTGCCGTTGCGGTATGGTGTTTCAATAAACAGCTGCGTCTGATCTTCGTTATATATTCGCTGTTCGAGCTGACGCAGTTTCTTGGCACGTTCGTCGGCTTTTATAGGCAAATACCCATTGAAAGCAAAACTCTGCCCGTTGAATCCCGAAGCCATTACTGAAAGAATTATACTCGAAGGACCGACCAAAGGAACTACTTTCAACCCTTTGCGCTGTGCAATGGCAACAACGTCGGCACCCGGGTCGGCAACAGCCGGACAACCGGCCTCTGATATCACTCCCATCGGCTTGCCGCCTTGCAACGGTTTCAGATAACCGGCAACAACTTCGGGTGCGGTATGTTTGTTCAGTTCATAGAAGACAGAACCGTCGATATCGAACTGTGGATCGACTTTGCGAAGAAAACGGCGTGCCGAACGCACGTCCTCTACTATGAAATGACGTATTCCGGCTATTATCTCACTATTATATTGTGGCAAAACATTACTCAAAGGGGTATCGCCCAACGTTACGGGCAAAAGATACAACGCTGTTTCCATATAGCTACTGTTTCAACTCATTAAAAACCTTTTTGCCACGGGCATAATATTGCCATAGCAACATAAACGGCATTCTGCCGGCCGGCTGCAAGACAACCGTTCTCTCAATATTGTCACGACGTACGCCTTTATAGCTTGAAACCATACGCCCGTACTCTCTTCGTGCCTTTATCACCGCCCTGAAATCCCCTATACTGCCCGAAAGCAGGAACTTGAATGCTGCCACATAGTCAAGAATAGCACGAACACGCATGACGGCATGCAATTCATTTTCGGGCAGATTCTTATAGAGCATCAACAGATTGTTCCGAAAATTAAGGAATGTCTTGCGGGGATTGCTCTTATCCAACGTAGCTCCACCCACATGATATACGGCACTATCCGGCACACAATATATCTCACCGCCACGCGCCTGCATACGCCAACAGAGGTCAACCTCTTCCATATGGGCAAAGAAACGCCCGTCAAGACCACCGGCAGTCCAATACTCACTGCTACGCACCATCATGGCTGCACCTGTTGCCCAAAACACACGGCATGCATCATTGTACTGCCCCGAATCCTTCTCGACAGTATCGAACAGACGGCCACGGCAATAGGGATAACCATAACGGTCGATAAACCCTCCGGCAGCACCGGCGTATTCAAAAAACGCCTTGTTCTTGTAGTCGAGAAGTTTAGGCTGACATGCCACAGCATTGCTGTGGCTGTCCATAAACGAAAGCAATGAAGTAATCCAACCGTCGGTTACCTCGACATCAGAATTAAGCAATATATAATATTCGGCATCGACCTGTGCCAAAGCCTTGTTATAGCCATCGGCAAAACCGTAGTTACGGTCAAGCTCTATCACGCGGAGTGCTGGAAAATTCGCCTTGAGATACTCAAGCGACCTGTCTGTTGAAGCGTTATCGGCAACTATAACATCAGCCTCGGGCGAAAAAGCCACAACGGACGGCAGGAACCTCTCAAGCATGGAAGCACCATTATAGTTCAATATGACAACTGCAACTCTTTTCATTGTATCAGTCGGCAAAGCCCAATATCTCATCGGCAACAAGAGCCGACTTATCCTCGTTAAAACCACCAAGTCTCACACGCACAAGCCTGTTGACAAGCTTTGCATCGGGTGCAGTTTCCACCCTTATGTAATTATCGGTAAAACCGCCTACCGGCATTCCTGAGCGCGGTTTCTCGAACAACACAACAGTCTCTTTACCTATGTGACGCTCGTAGAAGGCAAGACGCTTCTCCTCGCTCAATGCAATGAGCAACTGGCTACGGCGATGTTTCTCGGCAGGAGCTACTGCTCCATCTATCTTCAAAGCCTGAGTACCAGGACGCTCGGAATAGCTGAATACATGCAACTGCGATATATCAAGTCCTTTAATGAATTCGTATGCCTGCTCAAAAAGTTCTTCGCTCTCTCCACGTGTACCAACAATGACATCGACACCAATAAATGCATCGGGCAGTACCTCACGCACCTTGGCAATCTTGTTTGCGAAAAGTTCCGTATTGTAACGGCGGTGCATGAGTTTCAGAACCTCGTCACTACCGGCCTGCAACGGGATATGGAAATGAGGCATAAATGCGCGCGATTGTGACACATACTCAATTATTTCGTCGGTTAGCAGATTCGGCTCAATGGATGATATGCGATAACGCGAAATACCTGATACGCCATCAAGGGCCTTCACAAGCGATACAAAACTCTCGCCTGTAGACTTTCCAAAATCACCGATATTCACTCCTGTAATGACAACCTCCTTGCCACCTTCCGTTGCCGCCATCTGCGCCTGAGCAACAAGTTCTTCGATCTTTGGATTACGGCTTCGTCCACGCGCAAAAGGGATGGTACAATAGGTACAGAAATAGTCACAGCCATCCTGTACTTTCAAGAAATAACGGGTACGGTCGCCACGCGAACATGAATGGACAAAATTGCGTACGTCCTTTGTTGGACGTGCATACCATTCACCGCCATCGTTATGCTTTTCGAGATTTCCGAGATGTTCAAGGACATCGCCTTTCTTGTCTATACCAAGCACGACATCGACACCAAGCTCTTTCGAGAGCTTTTCGGCCGACAGCTGGGCATAACAACCTGTTACAACAACGTATGCGCCGGGATGCTGACGCACAAGTTTGTGGATAGCCTGACGGCATTTCTTTTCGGCTTCCTGCGTAACAGCACAACTGTTAACGATGCAGATATCGGCCTTTTCGCCACGTTTTGCAGTTCTTATGCCGGCTTCCTGAAGCTGACGCTCAATGGTTGCAGTCTCAGAAAAATTCAGTTTGCAACCAAGGGTATAGTATATTGCCTTTTTATCCTTAAATACAGTTTTGTCTATCATTTGCCAATATATTCAGATTTACAAGACCAAATCTCTGCGAAAATAGCACCTTTTTTCGAAATAGAGAAACTGCCATGAGATAAAAAAAACAAACAAGTCAATATAACTTGTCTGTTTTTTTATTGATAAGCCCTAAGGGCATTTTTTCATTTTAAAGAAGTATAGTTGTCAATCCCTGTCAAAGACAGCAGATTGACAATCTTCTAAACTTCTTAATCAACGGCTTCTTACTCAGCTGGAACTACGTCTGTAGCTACCTTACCAAGACCTGGAACTGGAGCTGCTGCAGGAAGTACATCTGTTGCAGCCTCAGGAACAACTGCAGTTGCTACTGAATCACAGATGTAATCTGTTGCAACCTTCTCCTTGCTAGCGTTGCCACATGCTGTCAAAGCAAGAGCCATAACTGCTACATAGAAAAATTTCTTCATAACAATATTATAAGTTTAAAATATCACCTACTCCCTTTATAGCGTTTCGGCAACCTCTTTATTTCAAATTTTTTGCAAAGATACTACTAAATATTAATATTTTACCTTTTTTTCGACTTTTTTTACATAAATTCAATATTATTCTGTAAAAAAGACATTTTTATAGCAATATCTTATATACATTTTGTCTGTTTGCAGACTTCACGACTACAATGTATGATCCATGCGGCTGACCGGCAACAGGCAAGGTCACAACGTTTGAAACAGCCGTTGCCGATGACACAAGCACACCGCCCATATTGTATACCGAAACAGAAGCACCATATTCCAATTCGCCCTCGCAAACGAGCGTACCATCTGCAACCTTAAAGCGCAATGCATTGCCAATGATCTCTTCTACACCACTCTCGATACCGCTCACCGGTGTAAACAGCAATGAGCAATTGTACTTGGCACCCTGTTTGATAAGATATTTGTCTATTGTAACAACATTACCGCAGCTACCGTTACCGATACCCTTCTGGGCGCAATCGAAATGAGCATATACATTACCCTTCTTAAGTTCCCATGTATGACCTGCATTCTTCAATTCAACATCGCTGTGGTGCAACAATGAGAACGCAACATCACCAAGTGCCTGAACCTTCATACCGACACCATCGGCATTATAAAGCAACAGGTCGCGCAATCCTTCGCGGTTACCCATGCTCTGTGGTTTTGGATAAGGTTCAAACATATCGCTTACTGTTGTATAGTAACGTCCGAGCAATGAACCGTCCTTACGGTCAACATAGTTTTCGAAAGGACCGCATGCGTAATATTCAACATGTTCGAAATCGGCAGGGAACACCACCGAGATTCCTATACGACGAGCATCATTAGGAACAACTGTATACGAAGCATCTACAAGCATTGCACCGTCGGCAGTTATTGTATAAACAAATTCATAGTTACAGAACCAACCGCTTGCATTCACAACAACCTTTACCTCTGTTTCATCTTCGCTGAGTGTAAATGTTGCAGATTTTGATGTTATACCGTTCTTTTCGTTGTATTTACCCAATGTCTCTGTAGGGCCGTCATTCTCAACCCAACGATAGTTGCTGTATTCAGGTCCTTCAACAACGATAGACTTGCCATTCACAACCCAAGAGCGCAATGTACCATCTGATACAAACGACATCGCCATCTTTGAACTTGTCACATTATAGCCGGTACTTGTCTTTTCAAGGGCTATCTTGTCATCACAACCGACAGACAAAGCTGTCACCGAACGCTCTACTATTGTATATTGCTTAACAGCCAATGCATAATCGGCATTTACCCAGCTCTGTTCATCCTTACAGCAGAACTCAACGTTCAGCAGCATCTCCTTGTCCGATACAACAGCTGTCTTATACGGCACATCAATAGTGACTGATTCGCCAGGAGCGGCAGCAGGCACACTCACATTACCGCTTTCAACCACATTACCGTCAACAAGTACAGAATATTTCAGATAGAAATTATCAAGCGAGATAAAGTCGTAGTCATTCTTGACCGTAAGCTTTTTAGATGAAGCATCGTAAGAGATGAATTTGATATACTGATACACGGCTTTCACAGCTGTCAACTCAGGACTCCAAGCTCTGTCGGCAGCAACAAGACCGTTGTTTACGAAGTTACCCTGATGAGGACCCGGATAATCCGATCCTGTACGGTACTTGTTCATACCATCGACCTCAAAATTACCGTTCAGGATATCCTTTGAATCGTAAATCGACTGGTCGGCCCAGTCCCATATACAACCACCGATACCATACTTGCTGTTCTCGATCAAATCCCAATACTCCTGCAAGTTACCTACCGCATTACCCATAGCATGAGCATACTCACACATGAAATATGGCTGTGCCTTTGAGTTATAGTTGGCATTCTTCTCAACATCGCTCAAGGTAGGATACATCTCGGAGAAAACATCTGTGTGCGCAGTTCCGGCACGTGACGCACCTTCGTAATGGATAGGACGTGGATCGAGTGCACGTACAGCCGCATATGTATACTGGAAATTCTTTCCACCACCGCTCTCGTTACCGAGTGACCAGAAGATCACTGAGGGGAAGTTGCGGTCACGATAAACCATACGTACAGTTCTGTCGATATACTGCTCCTTCCAGCTGTCCTCGTTTGTAATACCGCCTTTCTCGCCACCGGTTTCCCAACTGTAGTGACATTCAACATCGGCCTCATCCATACAGTAAAGACCATAGTAATCGAACATGGCATTCATCTTGGCCTGACGTGGATAGTGACTTGTACGAACAGTGTTCATATTGGCCTGCTTCATCATCTTCACATCGTTGAGCATTGTTTCCACATCAACAGAACGACCTGTTACAGGGTGTGTATCCTGCAGGTTGGCACCTTTGAACAGCACCTTCTCTCCGTTGATATACACAAGACCGTTCTTTATTTCAATATCACGGAAACCGTACTTTGTAGAGAACACATGCTCCTCGTTACCTGCAACATCCTTCTGCGCAACAACAACGGTATACAGTTCCGGTGTCTCGGCTGTCCATGCCTTCAAACCAGAAAGATTTTCAAATGCTACATTCGCTTTTGCCGACTTTTCACCTGCAGCAAAAGAGAAAGCGACCTCCTGGGTATCCAATGTTTTTCCATCAGGTGAAACAAGAGAGACTGCAACCTTTTTCTCAGCAGCTACACCTGAACGGTTGTCAACAGAAAGTTCGACATTCATCTTACCGCTTGTATAGCCCGACGATGCATCGAGTTCGGATGTGATATAATGATCACGGACAAATGTTTTTGGTGTAGAGAACAAATATACATCGCGATGGATACCGCTCATGTGCCACATATCCTGTCCTTCGAGGTATGAAGCATCACTCCAGCGTATTACCTGGACACAGACATTGTTGTTTGTTTCGCGCAAATACTTTGTAACGTCAAATTCAGCGTCATTGTTGCCGCTCTGTGTATAACCGACATAATTGCCGTTCACCCACACAAATGCAGCACCATATATTCCGTCAAAATGCAAAAAGACATTTTTCTCGCCCCAAGCGGCAGGAATATCAAAATTACGACGATATGATGCCACAGAATTGAGCAAGCCGTTCTTCATCTGTATCAACGGAGGATTGTTCTGGAACGGATAGTTCACGTTGACATAAAGAGGATCGCCATAGCCATTCATTTCAAGACATGACGGAACTGTAATCTCCTCCCACTTTGAAACATCGGCATCATCTGCCCAGAATTCAGCCTTACCGGGACGTGCCTCAATAGTTTCTGACCAATTCAATTTCCAAGCGCCGTTAAGACTCTTATATTCGGCTCTTTCAGGCTCAAGCCAAGGTGTTGCATAACGGGCATCGGCCTTCATATCGGCAACAGACGAATATGGGATATATGCAGCATGACCTTCTTCCTTGTTTTCACCAAAGAAAGTTTCGTCCTCCCACACATTTGTCATAGGCGCATCATCAACAACCACATTTTCCAATGTAAACAATGAACCGCTACTATAACCGGAAACCATAGAGAGGTTTCCATTTTCATATTTCATGCCGTACCATGCACCACTCTTTTTAGAATTGATGCGATATACGCCTTTCTCGCCTTCGACCGGTACAAACTGCAGCTGCTGGTTCTCATTGCTGTATGAAGGATCCCAAAGAAGAGGATACTGCTTACCGCCAAGAGCCACATCGATAGCCTTACTGAAATATGGACCATAGAATTGGCAATACTCAACATTCAAAGCATTGCGACGTAACTGCCATATGAAGTTTTCCTTCTGGTTCTGATCATAACTGTCAAGATATATTCTTGCATTGTTGACATTGTTGCCACGTGTATTCAGTGCATATCCGGTATTTTTTTCGCGGATTATGAAATAACGGCCAGCAACGGGAAGATAACCGATCTTTTCGTTCTTGACATATTCCAGACGGAAACAGGTCGATTCACCGGTTGCATTGGCTATCATCTTTAAAGAGCCGTCACCCTGCACCTGAAGAGTCTTTGACTGATCGTTTTTATACAGAAGCTGAACTATTCCCTCGGCCTCATTGACAATATTCACATAGAACGACTGATTGTCGGTACAAGTACCTTCCCACTGCAGCAACTTGCCGGGAGTTCCTGAACCCCAAGCCATATCAATAGCCTGACCGGCATTGATATTATAAAGGGCATACAATGGCTCCTTATCGGACAATGACACAAAGCACCATTCCTGTCCTTTAGAAGCAGTATTCACAGCAGCCTCCGACAAATAAGTGTTATGAGCCACATTATCGCCATTGGTTATGGCTTTACCTGTTGAAACATTTACCAGACGGTACACATTGCCGTCGGCCGGCAACACCACCTGAGCCGATGCGCCCAAACATAGCAACACGAGCATCAGCATACAAAACAATCGATTTTTCATATTAGTAAGTTATAAATTATTTATCTTTTGCCATGCGGATAGAGCGCACAGATATCGGCACACTACCGCATATTAATTCATTATCGCAAAGTTAGCAAAATATCATAAAAATCATAAAAGAAAACTGAACTTTTATGAAATTCGCCTACACTTGCTTTATCTGCATCAGCAATACGCACCTCTCAACAGCCACAAACGCAAAAAGCCGACCATCAGAGGTCGGCTAATATACTGTATAACGGGAAAATTATTCCTCTACAGGAAGTTCTGCGTTATCGGCAGCTGTCTCGTATGTCTGTACAGCCTGAGCATCAAAAGAGTCTACTGCCTCTCCTGAAGTAAGAGAATAAGCAGCAAGAACGCTTATGATTACCATAAGACCAGCGAGAGTCCATGTAGCCTTCTCAAGGAAGTCTGTTGTTTTTCTGACACCCATAATCTGGTTTGATGAAGCAAAGCCTGCAGCCAAACCACCACCCTTTGAGTTCTGGATTAGAACGATCAAACACATGAGTACCGATACAAGAATGATAAGTGAAACACAAAGTAAATACATATTATTTTCTTTTTGTATATTTTATTATTTTTTCTAAAAATCTGATTTGGTCTGCAAAGTAACGATTTTTATTCGGATATTCCAAACATAATCGCTTAATAATTTCAAGCGCTTTCTCATATTTACATTGTTTTATATAAATATTGGCAAGCGTCTCGGTAAAGAATGAATTTTCAGCAACCTGTTCCTCGCATGCTTCGGCAACCGGCGTCACAACCTCATCAGAACCGCCATTCAAATCAAGCGTTATTCGCTCGTTTCCATTGGAAAGGAACTCATCAATGATATCCTGACCGCGTAAAGCCGGAACAGGAGTTTCTGCTTTATTTCCATTCTTGAGATATGCCGAAACATAATCGACCGCTGCCGCACTCTCGGCCTCAAGCGAGAGACTCTCGGCAGGCAATGTACCAAGAAAAGCATCTATTAAAGAAATTGTCCGATCTACCGAAATATCATCTTGCGGAATTTCCTCCAAAGCAGAAGCATCTGCTCCCGATATAAGATTGAATAATGGCAAGCGGTTTTTAAGATACAATGCAGCCACACGCAGTTCCTTGCCGAATTCAATATCATGAAGAAGATAAAGGTTCTTGAGCATAAGAAGACGTGCAACATCAAAATCAGGATACTTGCGTACAATCATACGCAATTCATACAATGTATCCCTGTCAAGCTTCTCTGGATGCGATATGTAATACGAAAATTTCTCCATACACATCACCAATTGGCTACTGCCGCATTGAAAATAGCATCGACGATCTCCTTTATCATCTGTGTCACAAGATCCTCCTGAACAGAATCAAGCGACTGTGAAGCATCAAAATCCCTTGTAGCACTGAAATTACGTTCGAAATCCTCGTCGTGGTTTGTGTTATTTGTAAATCGTACATTGACAGTCAATTTCAGCTGCACCATAGAAGAGTAGCCATCAGACGAAATGGATTTATTGAACTGGTCATACGCCGTTATTTCACCATCAAGATGCAAATCACCGCCACGCGCCACCTGTTGCAATTTTGTCTGTTGCACAAAAGCATCATTCAAAGCCTCATTCAACATTGTAGCCATTGGAGCCCATTGATAAGGTGCTCGATTCTGGAATTGGGCCATAGAAATGGTCTTTACCTTAGTATAATCAATTGAAGCACCGGTAAACTTATAGCTTACAGTACATGCGACAACTGCCGGCAACACCAACAGAAGCGATAACTTGCCCAAATATTGTAGAACCTTATTCAATGCCATACTCTTTAATTTTTCTATATAATGTACGCTCAGAGATATTCAACTCCTTTGCTGCATTACGCCGTTTTCCTTTGTTTCTTTCCAACGCCATCAATATTGCCTTTTTCTCCATATCATCGAGCGATATAGCCTCTTCGACATATTCATCGACAACACTTGCCGAAGGCTCAAAACGTTCCTGCGAAACCGGTATCTGGTACGGTTGCTGTGCGTGATGCTGCACCACCGCCACCTCCCGTGTATCAGTATATTGCGAAGTAGGATAATACGACAAATGAGAGTCTTGCTCCTGACGCGACACACGCAGGCTTTCAAGCTGTTGCTTCAACTCGGTAATGTCACGACGCATATCAAACAAGACGCTATACAAAATCTCGCGCTCGCTCTCGAAAGACTTCTTGTCGGCCTGCCCGGCAAACATCGGAAGATTCTTCTTCTGCTCCTTTGGAAGATAATGCAACATTACATCACCACTCACATCACGGTTCAATTCAAGTATAGAGACCTGTTCCGCCACATTCTTCAACTGACGTATATTTCCCGGCCAGGAATAGTTCATTATTGCGGTTTTAGCACTTGCATCAAGCTGCACTTTGGGGACTTTATACTTCGAAGCAAAATCCATGCAGAACTTCATGAACAGAAGAACGACATCTTCACCGCGCTTGCGCAACGGCGGAACAGTTATGGGCACAGTATTCAAACGGTAGTACAGATCCTCACGGAAGCGGCCTTCAGCTATTGCCTCAACAAGATTTACATTTGTCGCACAAACAATACGCACATCGGTCTTTTCGACATCAGATGATCCTACACGCAAATATTCACCATTCTCAAGCACACGCAACAGACGGGCCTGTGTAGACATAGGCAATTCCGCAACTTCATCAAGGAAGATAGTTCCACCATCTGCCTCACTGAAATATCCTTTACGTTCATTTACAGCACCGGTAAATGCCCCCTTCACATGACCGAAAAGTTCCGAATCGATAGTGCCTTCAGGTATTGCACCACAGTTCACAGCAATATACTTACCGTGCTTGCGTACACTGTTCGAGTGAATTATTTTTGGAAAAAACTCCTTTCCCACACCGCTTTCACCCGTAACAAGTACTGTCAAGTCGGTGTGAGCCACCTGAATGGCCGTATCAATAGCTCTAAGCAAAACCGGATCGTTACCAATTATTCCAAACTGCTGTTTTACTATCTGTATCTCTTTCAAATCCATTTCTGCACCATTTGCTGACAAAATTACACATTATGAAAGGAAATAAGCAATTTTGACAGATAATTTTTATCATTTACCAATCAAAACGGAAACAATAGAGGCAAAACAAGAATCATGACTATTCCAAGAATAATCTGCAACGGCAAACCGACCTTGACGTAGTCCGAGAACTTATACTGTCCTGCAGGCATCACCAAAGCATTGGGCGGAGTCGAGAATGGAGATGCGAAACAAAGGCTTGCACCCAATGTGACAGCAAACAACATCGGCACCGGATTGACCCCGATCTGTTCGGCACTGCTCATGGCAATCGGCGCCATAAGAACCGCCGTAGCCGTATTGCTTATAAACATAGTCATGAACGAAGTGGTAAAATATATACCGGCAAGTAAGAGTATCGGACCATATCCACCCAAATTTGCAACAAGCGCGTTCGAGATCAAAGCCGAAACGCCGGTTTTCTGCAACGCCACCGACATAGGCATCATCGCAGCAATAAGCACTATACTCTCCCAATTTATCGTCTTGTACGCAGCCTCGACATTTCGGAAACATCCTGTAAGCACCATTAGCAAAGCTGCAATAAGCACAGCCGTCACTGGAGCAACAGGTATAAAGTCAAACACCATGACAGCAATCATTCCCAACATTATGACAGCCGCAACCGGTGCCTTGTAGTCCAAAGTAACCTTTGCAGCCTCTTCGAGTGGACGGCCGACAACGATCCATTCCGAGCTCTCTTTTTCAAGACTTGCAATATTATCCCATGTTCCCTGAACAAGCAAGACATCACCTGTATGGATGGTCTCATCTACAATTCCTTGCATTATATACTTATTCTTCCTGCAAATGCCAAGTACACTCACATTATACTTTGTACGGAACTCAATCTCACGTATAGTCTTGTTCACAACAGACGACGAAGACATCACCACAATTTCGGCAACACCGATATCATAGAAATCAAGAGCTGTTTTTGCAGAACCATCCGTTTCAGGCAGAATCTCCAGTTTGTATTTCTCGGCAAAGACCTTTACTATATCCGCATTTCCCGATATATAGAGAATATCATCAGTGCGCAGAACCGTATCGGAATCAGCAGCCTGCTGCACCATGTTCTTCATAAGAGGATTACGCTGGTTACGTTCGACATGACGCACCTCAATAATGTTAAGGCTATAGTTCTTGCGGATATTCAACTCACCGATCATCTTGCCGACTACCAATGAAGCGGCATTGACCTGCAAACGATGT
This sequence comes from Bacteroidaceae bacterium, assembly GCA_017555585.1. Classification (GTDB taxonomy): domain Bacteria; phylum Bacteroidota; class Bacteroidia; order Bacteroidales; family Bacteroidaceae; genus HGM04593. Next base: position 85,698 of record JAFZGA010000011.1, on the reverse strand, counting down.
AGATTACTTGAAATTCCATATTCCTTGACCAATGTCTTCAACGATTTTCCCGAACTTGCACTTGCACCGCTCAAAGCTCCGGGCTTGGAAAGAAACTTATTGCTCAAAGGAAGAAGCAATAACGTTCCGACCGTAGCACATATAAGACCTACCGGCAAAAAGGTAAAGAAGCCAAGTCCCGGATATCCACCCGAAACAAGTTCCTCGTTTATGACAAGGTTAGGTGGTGTACCGATAAGAGTCATCATACCGCTCATACTGCTTGCAAAAGCCAAAGGCATAAGCAAACGACCGGGATTCATCTTGACACTCATGGCCATGCTTACAACAATAGGTATCATTATGGCAACAGTTCCGGTGTTGCTGACAAAAGCACCCATAAAAGATGTGACAAGCATCACAAGCACAAAAAGTCTTGTTTCACTCTGTCCTGCAAGCTTCATCAACTTCGAACTTATCATTTTGGCAAGTCCAGTCTGGAATATCGCACCACCGACCACAAACAAGCCGACCATCATTATGATCACGTTGCTCGAAAAACCGGCCAAAGCCTCATCAGGAGTCAATATACCAAGCAACATGAGTGCTACAAGCGCACACAAAGCAACAATATCGGAACGGACTTTTCCGCTAATAAAAAAGCCGACCGAAAGTAACAGAATTACAATCGTTTCTATCATTTCTGCAAATTTTATCTGTAAAAAGGTAAGGATTGTACATGCAAATGAAACAAGACTTCCACACCACGATACGAGGATAGCCTATTCCTGCAAATAACGGGCGCAAAGATACAACAAAATATCCCAAATTCAAAGTAAAAAAAATGAATGGAAACAATAGTTTACAACATAAATCTATCGGTAATATCATCAAAATTCATTATCTTCGCAAAAATTATACACAACACAAGCCCTTTAACACACTTAGCCTTATCAAACCCATAAAATACATATCAATAATTATATCAGCGATAGTGGCGACAGTTTATCTGTTGTCGATGTCGTTAAGGCTTGATACGGTCCAGCAGAAGCTTGCTTCGGCTATCACCAAAGAAATTGAAACTTTGCTTGAAGCCCCTATAAGCATAGGCAGCATAAGGGTCAGACATCTTGACGAAATCATTCTCAAAGAAATTGTTGTACGCGATTTATCCGGTGACACCGCACTTTATGCAGAAAATGTAACTGCACACATTTCACCGGAAAAGCTGTTGAAAAACAAAATACAGATAAACACTCTGGCTATAGCAAGCCCCGATATAAGAATCAACAGGGAAGCCCAACAGTCACCCATTAACATACAATTCATTCTCGACAGGCTAAAACAAGACAACGACGATAAAGAGCCGAAATTTACCTTACGCATAAACCAACTGCTTATATACGACGGTAAATTCAGATACGACATAAAAGATTCCCCGATGACGGAAGAGAATTTCGACCCGTCACATATTGCTGTTGAGGACATAGACTGTAATATCTCAATGAAGAAGTTCCTTCGCGAGGAACTTGATCTGCTTGTACGCTCTATAAAAGGAAAAGAGAGAAGCGGACTGGAACTGAAAAAGTTCAATACCAGCATAAAAGCCAACAGAAGAGGCATACGGTTTGACGGCACCAAGATACTGTTGCCGAACGGTTCTGTCCTCTCAGACTCAATATCGGTATCATTTGGAAAGAATTCACCAAAAGGCCTTAAGATATCAGGCAATATCCGCAGTGAAAAGATGGCATTCTCCGATTTTAAACCTATAATGAAGACAATGCCGGACGGAATACCAGCCATATCGTTCGACATCAGCAACTGTTCGGACAGCATCACTTCACATACGATAATCTCGGCAAAAAGCGTCGACAACAATATTGCATTAAGAAGCACTGTTACAATCGAGAACCCATACGATAAAGAGAGAAGGGCAAATATACAACTCAAACAACTTGAGTTAAGCAAAGAGGGCATTTCATCATTACAATCACTCATAGGCGCAGACAAGCTGAATATCGAAGAGAAAACCGGCAATTGCACCATAAACGGAGAAGCAGAAATCACAAGCGAAGAATTGAATGGAAGCTTGAGAGTCCAAACAGAGAATGGCTGCATCGCTACAGAAATAGTTTACAACACCAGAGGTGAGTTTGACATCACCGTCAACGGTGAAGAGATAAACATCAACAATCTTATAGCAATCAACGAGCCGCTCATATGCTCTTTACAAACCAAAGCGAGCGGAAACCTAAGCAAAAAGAACAAGAACATCAAGTTGACCGGTTCCATAACAGACCTGGAAAGCAACAAATACGCATTTGCACCAATCGACATATCAGGAGAGTACAATATGGCTGCCAACAAGTTTACAGCCAATATAAGGACATTTGACCCGGCTTTGACCGCACAAATGAACATGAACTACACCAATGAAAGCGAGCATAGAGTCGTATTGTCATTGGACGTTGATTCCATTATCCCACAAAAGATCGGATTGAACGACAAGGCCGGTGAAACATTTTCATTCAATTTCGACGGAGAGTTGACATACAAAAACAAGGAAAACAACATCCTGAATGCAAAGCTACAGAACTTTACACACCGCAATGGCGAAGAGAAGAACTGCATACGTAACCTCCATTTCTGCGATAACCAGTCAGAAGAGCAAAGACTGACAATGATCAATTCCGATTTTATCGATTGTAGCATCATTGGAAAATTCGACTACAGTTCAATCATAGGAAGTTTATACAAATTGGCACAAACACATATTCCATCGCTGTTCAATGATGTCCATACAACAGAAAATGACGATTGCGACTATATCTTGAAATGCGAAATAAAGGACAGTCACTTTATCAGCAACCTGCTCAAGTTACCGATAACGATCAACAGTCCATCGTCCATCAGTGGCATATGCAATGACAGCAAAGGTATATTTACAATCAACAGTGTGTTCAATGAGATTGACATCAATAATACAAGGTTCCGTTCTATCGAATTTGACAGCAAATCCTCATCAGGAGTCCTTGCCATAAACTCACAGATCATCAAGCCGGACAAATCGAGAAGCAATGACCCTGCTGACGACCTGCATATAGACATAGGATGCAAATTATTCAACGACACGATACTGAACACCTTCTCTTGGGGAAACAAGAAAACCAAAAAGAGAAGCGAAGGCAATGTACAATTTGAAGCCATGCTGGAGAGAGACAAGAACGACATGCTATATGTAAAAGCCGACGTTCTGCCCGACAGCATAATGCACAACGACAGCGTATGGTATATTTCAGGAAGTTCTATATACGGAACTTTGGACAAGATAAATATAAACGGACTTTACCTTTACAACAATCATCAACATCTGCGGATTGATGGAGTTGTCGGCAAAGAGAAAGAGGATATACTGAGTGTCAGCGCCAACAACCTTGAAGTTTCCACTATACTGGATTTGGTAAGATTCCGTATTCTTAGATTCAATGGCAATGCCACAGGAACAGCACAGGCAACAAGCCTGCTGTCTGCACCCGATGTCAGCGGCCGCTTTGATGTCGACAGTTTCAAGATTGACAACGGGTACCTTGGAGATGCTGACTTGCACATAGGTTGGAGAAACAGTGACAAATCGATATTTCTAAATGCAGAGATTGACAATAAAGCCGGAAAAACGTCAAGGGTAGACGGTTTCCTATCACAAGCCAACGACACCATACACCTTGAAATAGAAGCTGATGAACTGAATGCAACCTTCATCAACAAGATGGTCAGATCATTCATGTCCGATATAGAAGGTACAGGCAGTGGCAAGGTATACCTGTTGGGAAAGTGGAGAGAAGTGGACTTGAAAGGATCCGTAGCACTGAACTGTAGCGCACGCATAAATCCGACCCACGTCAGATACACATTCCATGGAGACTCTTTGTATTTCACAAGTGGAAAATTATCTTTCTATGATGCCCATGTAACCGACAAACGCGGTAACAGCGGCTGGTTAAGCGGAGATGTAACACACAAGAATCTTGGCAAATGGTCTTGTGATCTGAACGCGAGAGCTGAAAATCTGCTCGTATATGACACGAACAACTTCGATGAACTGCCATTATACGGAACTGTATATGTTACAGGAAATGCAAACCTGAAAGCAGGCAGCAACGGATTGTTCCTGAAAGCAGAGGTAAGAAATGAGCCTAACTCCCGTATTGTCTACAATGCTTCAGAATCAGGAGGAGTACGGGACAACAGTTTCGTTACATTTATCGACAGCAGCAAACAGATGTCAGGCAATGAAAAGAACGAAGAGAAAGAAAACACCTACAAGAAGATAGAGAGCAGCATGAATCTCGACTTCTTGATTGACACAAATGAAGGATTGCAGGTAAAGGTATACACAAACCTGAAAAGTGACGATTACATCGATCTTTACGGAAATGGTGCCATAAATGCCATATATGATGAAAAGGACGGTTTCTCACTGAAAGGCAACATGGATCTTAACCGTGGTACATACAAGATAACAGTCCAGGATATCTTTACCAAGGAATTCAACATCACCAAGGGAAGCACTCTTCTTTTCAATGGAAATCCTTACGAAGCCAACCTTGACATCAAGGCAAAATACCTTGTACCTTCAGCCTCATTAAGTGCCTTGACAACAGAAACGACAAACAGAAAGAGCGTTAAGGTAAATTGTCTAATGGATATAACAGGAACACTTGCTTCACCGGTATTGAACTTTGACCTTGAACTGCCTGAAGGTAGTGAAGAGGAAAAAGAGATGCTTGCCAGTGCAACAAGCACACCCGAACAAAAAAACATGCAATTCATATACCTGCTCGGTATAGGAAAATTTTATACGTACGACTACAACAACCCTCTTGCCACCAACACACAAAGCAGCACTGCCGTTGAATCTTTGATATCAAACACGTTATCAGGACAACTTAACAATATGCTTGGACAGATAATAGACAACGGTAACTGGAACATTTCCGGCAATTTCTCAACAAGCGAAAGAGGTTGGAACAGCATGGAGGTAGAAGGAATGCTTGAAGGACGCCTACTCAACGACCGATTGCTTATAAACGGCAACTTAGGTTATCGCGAAAACCCTGTTGCAAACAGGAACGTCATCGGAGATTTTGAACTGCAATGGCTTCTCAACCGCAAAGGAACCATCAGTTTGAGGGCATACAGCAAGACAAACGACCGTTACTTCTCTAAGACCAACCTTACCACACAAGGAGCAGGTATAATTCTACGCCACGACTTCAACAGTTGGAAGTGGTGGAAAAAAGAGGAGAAGGAAGAAAAAGAAAAGAAGAAGACGAACAAGACGAAGAAAGAACAAGAAGAAGAAAGAATAAAAGTAAAGCGGACAATCCAGGAGTAACCATAAGAATTGTCCGCTTTATATATTTACAGTTCGTTTTCAACACTTCGCTTTACCCTCTCTCAGTACAAAAGAGACAATCCGACAGGAGCAAAGCATACAATAATTACGTGCAAGTTAATACCCTGCATCGAATTTCTGAAAACTTAGTGCGTTACAGAACGTGCCAACATCATACCTATAGCCGGGAAAAGTATCATATCTGTGCTTACAATACTCTTTTTCACGGAATATTTCACCTAACAAAATTCGTGACCATATCAAAACGCACAAAAAACTACCGTAAAGGTAAATAACCGAGAGAGCCGAATACGACGTAACTCAAGTTCGCCGGCATTTTTTAACCCGATTTTTTCAGATTCTGTTATGCTTGTCAGGAATGATGACTTTGGGAGTAAAAGAATGAGCCTCTTCAGGAGTCATTATTGCATACGCCATTATAATAACGACGTCGCCCGGTTGGAATTTATGAGCTGCAGCTCCGTTAAGGCATATAACTCCCGAACCACGTTCACCTTTTATAATATATGTAACAATACGCTCACCATTGCTGTTATTGACAACATGCACCATCTCGCCTTCAATCATCCCCGAAGCTTCCATAAGAGCCTCATCGATTGTTATGCTGCCCATATACTGTAGATTGGCCTCGGTCACTGTAGCACAGTGAATCTTGGATTTTAATACCTGCAACAACATATCTTATTTGTTATTCTTATATACAATATTATCAATCAAACGGACTTTTCCGCAGAACAATGCAATGCAGCCTACAGCATAGTCACAGTCAGCCCACTCCGCAATTTCCTGCAATGTATCGCCATCGACAATCTGATAGTACTCCAACTGAAGCCCCGGTGTATCATTTATTGCATTCTCAACAAAAGACTTTGTTTCAGCCAAAGAGTTTGAGTTCGCATATTCAAGGCTCTTGAACAATGTACGTGATATAGTCAATGCACGTTCTCTCTCTTCAGCAGACAACAATGTATTACGGCTGCTCATAGCCAGTCCGTCATTCTCACGCACAATAGGACAGCCTACAATTTCAACCGGAATTGCAAGCTGGCGTACCATTTCACGGATTATAGCCAACTGTTGGAAATCCTTCTCGCCAAAGTATGACCTATCGGGCTCTACAGCATAGAACAATTTACTTACAATCTGTGCCACACCATTGAAATGCCCTGGTCTGAAAGCACCTTCCATCACAGTATCAAGCGGTGCAAAGGAGAAACAGCGTGTATCCTCTTCGGGATACATCTCTTCGACAGCCGGTGCAAAAACAATATCGGCACCGACATTCTCAAGCAATGTACAGTCGGCTTCCAATGTACGTGGATAGTTCTGCAGATCATTCTTATCATTAAATTGTGTTGGATTGACAAACACACTGACAACCGTAACATCATTCTCTGCAACAGCACGTCTTACCAAAGATGCGTGTCCTTCATGCAAAGCCCCCATTGTAGGAACAAGAGCTATAGACTTACCCTCCTTACGAAATGTGTCAAGAAGATTCTTTAGCTCTGTTTTTGTAGCAACAACCTTCATTTCAAGCAATATTTATATCTTAAGACGGTCGTCTGTCCACTGCAAATAAAAAGAAGAATTCCGACTCTGACAACCGTGTATTTTTTTCGGACTGCAAAGTAACAAACAAATAAGCATAAAACGAAACAAATAAATTAAAAATATTTTATAAAGATGTTTTAAAACAGTTCTACACGACCTGCAAGAAAGGAAAACACAACGCAATCAGAAGCAAATCATTTGCATTTTGTCATAATCAGCCTTAAAAAAGCAGATAGATTTGTCCATTTGGCATTTTTTTTGTAATTTTGCAACGCATGGACTACATCCTTGCTTTATAAAGAGATGAAAGTAGAAAAGATTTTATTTATTACACAAGAAATTACACCGTTTGTTCCGGCATCGCCAATAGGAACTGCCGGTCAGAACCTGCTCCAGGAAATACAGGACAAGGTAAAGGAGGTCAGAACATTTACACCACTTTGGGGAAACATCAATACAAGACGTAACAACCTTCATGAGGTTATACGCCTTTCAGGTATGAATCTGATTATAGACGACACAGATCATCCGTTAATAATCAAAGTGGCTTCTTTGCAGTCTGCAAGAATGCAGGTATACTTTATTGAAAATGATGATTATTTCCACAACCGTCTGATGATTACTGACGAGAATGGCAAAGAATACGAAGACAACGACGAACGCACGATATTCTTCAATCTTGGCGTTATTGAAGCCATAAAAAAGCAACGTTGGTGTCCTGAAATAATCCATTGTAGCGGTTGGATGTCGTCATTGGTTCCATTATATATCAGAAGCGCATACAAGGACGAGCCATCGTTCCGCGATTCAAAGATTGTTATATCGCTTTTTGACGAGACCTACAAAGAACCGTTCAATGAAGAATTCGTAAGAAAAATGTTATGCAAAGACATGACAATGGACAATCTTCAGGGAATGGAAATTCCTACAACATACGATGAACTTGCAAAGTTGGCTATAAGAAACTGCGACGGCGTGATAATAAGTGGAGAAAATGTTGCACCGGAACTGATAGAATATGCCAAGTCGCAAGGCAAGGCAATATTGCCAAAGCAGACAACAGAAGAGACAGGCAACGGCTACTACGAATTCTACAACTCGCTTTTTGAATGATACAACAATCAAGCAACGTCACTATGTGAGGTTGCTTGATTGATAAATAGGAGCTGTATTAACAGCTATTATGAATTTATAATTTATTTTATTAAGAAGCACATGAAGAGACTATCATGTTTTTTATCGATAACAGCAATTTTGCTTGTATTCATCGGTTGTGATGACACGACCGGCAATATAGGCAATTCCATAGTTCCTGAGAAAGACATCATAATAGCCCAGACAGACACATGTAATGCCACAAGCAGAACTATCATGGCAAATGATTCAATCTTGGCAAACAGCAACGAGGTGTATTTAGGACAATATACAGATCAGGAATCAGGAACAGTCTTCAACTCCGGCTTCATTACACAATTCGCATGCTCCGAAGACTTCATATTCCCGGAGAAAGTTATTGGAGATAGCGCCAAGTATACAACATTACGCCTATATTTCAATGAATACTTCGGAGACTCATTGAATGCCATGAAATGCGAAATATACGAATTGGACTATACTCTTGTAGAGGGTAAACCATATTATACCAATATCACACCCGAAGATTTCTACGAAGAGGGAAAAGAGCCATTGGCTACAAAAACGTTCAATGCCGTAGACTACACACAACACGATACCATACTCAACGGTGACTATACCAGACATATAGAAATCACCTTACCCAACAGAGTCGGCAATAGATTCATTGACAAATTCTACGAGACCGACAGTAAGGGTGACAGTATAGGAAGAACATACTTTGCCAATTCAGAAGCATTCATCAACAACGTATTCAAAGGAATATATGTCAAATGCTCACATGGAGACGGCACTGTAATTAAAATATATCGTGCACGACTCGATGTCGGCTTTGAACGCTATATCAAGAGCAGTACCGGAGCACTCGACTCTGTCCAGCTTCTTTCTGCACCATTCTATTCAAGCAAGGAAGTGCTACAGGCAAACAAGTTTGACACCAAAGGGCTTCAGGAGCTTGTTGCCAATACGGCACATACATACATAAAGACTCCGGCAGGATTATTTACAGAAGTCACTTTGCCGATAATGGAGGCTGTCAAGGATGATATAACCATAAATACCGCAAAGATCATCTTTACAAGATATAATGAAGAAGAGCACATTTTAAACACAGCTCCAACCACACTTCTAATGGTAAGAAAGAGCGAAATGCACAGATTCTTCCTCAAGAACGAACTCAGTGACGGAGAAACATCATATCTGGCAACCTTCAATAGCAGCAATAACCAATATAAATTCAACAATATTGCAAATCTATTGAGATTATGCCACGAAGAGTACATTGAAGGAAGTAAAAACGACCCCGAATGGGAAAGTAAAAATCCTGACTGGAACAAGGTTGTACTCATACCTGTAAAAACCACAGAGGACTCGAACGGATATGTGGTAAAAATCATGCACGACACAGATATCAAGAGCATGCGTCTTCGTGGTGGCGACAGCTACAGAATACCTATTGAAATCATTTCAAGCAAATTCAACGATTGATAAAAAATGACGCTTTAAAGCGTCATTTTTTTATACCAATATTTTTAATTATTTAAAGATTTTCATTCGCTCTATAGAGAAGCCTCTCAACAAGTCTGCAACCGGCATTCGCTTCTTTCCGGCTAACTGCACATCCACCAACGATATATAACCGCCATTCACAGCAACCTTTGCATAGGACTTACAGTCGGTAAGCAGTGTACCTACTTCAAAATTATGTTCCGTGGGTTCCTTTGCCACCGAATATACTTTAACGGCAACAAATTTTCCTTCAGCATCGACAAGTTCAAACCAAGCTGCAGGATATGGAGACATACCGCGTACAAAATCATAAATGCCGGAAACGCCAGCCTCCCAATCTATTCTACATGTATCGCGGAAAATTTTAGGTGCGGGGCGCAGCTCCTGTTCTGTTGCGAACATTGTATCCTGAGCTATAGCCTTTACATCACCGCTTACGATAGCCTGTACAGTACGCAGTACCGTTTCACCACCCTGCAACATCAACTTGTCGTGAAGTATTCCTGCATTATCTTCCTCAGTAATGGCAACAACATCACGATAAATGACATCTCCTGTATCAATTTCATGTTTCAGAAAGAATGTTGTAACGCCAGTCTCTTTGTCACCGTTGATAATAGCCCAATTTATAGGTGCAGCACCACGATACTGTGGCAACAATGATGCATGCAGATTGAACGTTCCAAGACGTGGCATATTCCATACGCTTTCGGGAAGCATGCGGAAAGCAACAACTATCTGCAAATCGGCACGCCATGCACGCAGTGCCTCTTGAAAAGAGGCATCCTTCAAAGACTCAGGCTGCAGAACAGGAAGTCCCTGTGAAACAGCATATTGTTTGACAGGACTCATCAACAACTGATTGCCTCGCTTGTTTATCATCTTGTCAGGCATTGTAACAACACCTACAATCTCATAGCCACATGACTCACAAGCCTTTTGCTTTTCGACAAGGCGACGCAAAGGCTCTACAGCAAAATCGGGAGTTCCTAAATATACAATTCTTAGATTTTCCATTATTAATCTGAAGTAAATTCCAACAATGTCTTTCTGTATGCAGTGAATATCGCCGACTTTGAAATGAAGCCGATGTACTCACCTGTTATATCTTCAACCGGCAGATTCCAGGCACCGGTCTCCTCAAATTTACGCATTACACTCTCCATAGGCTCTTCTACACTCAACCTTTCAGGAACACCACGCATCAGTACAGCCACATTGTAACGGTGATACAGTTCCTGACGGAACATGATATGACGCACATCATCAAGATAAAGAATACCGACAAGACGGTTGCCCGAATCGACAACCGGAAATATATTACGTCTTGTCTTGGCAACTACCGATGTCAATGCTCCCAAATCCATATCAGGACTGATTTTCATAAAGTCACGTTCTATAACATCTGCAACCTTTAGGATTGTAAGCACGGCTTGATCCTTATGATGGGTTATAAGTTCACCACGCTGTGCAAGACGTATCGCATAGATATTATTGCTGTCAAAGACTCTGACTGTAAGGTATGAGCAAACAGAGACAATCATCAAAGGCAAAAACAGAGAATATCCACCTGTCAACTCTGCAATAAGAAAAACACCTGTAAGTGGTGCATGGAAAACTCCAGACATTAATGCAGCCATACCAAAAAGTGCAAAATTCTTATCCGAGACAGGAACTCCCCAATCACTCATATTGCAGAGTGTCGCAAACAGATAACCAGCAACGCAGCCTAAGAAGAGACTGGGTGCAAATATTCCACCACAACCACCGGCACAGTTTGTAACCGTTGAAGCAAAAGCCTTGAACAGTACAATGAAGAACATGTACAGCAACAGATATTTTGCATGCCCATAGAAAAGTGAATTATCAAGAATGATGTTCTGTGAATCACCATTTATCAGATGATTGATAGTCTCATATCCTTCACCGTACAGTGGAGGGAAAAGGAATATGAGCACACTCAATATCGTACCACCTATCGCCAATTTATAGTATGGATTGGAAAGTTTCTTGAACTGTTTCTCAATAGCAGTCGTAACGTGTGTAAAATACAATGATATCAAACCACATACTACACCAAGCAAAATGACATATGGTACACGAGCCAAATCAAAAGCATCCTGCATATGGAATTCAAATGTTGCCTCAGTACCCATCAGTATGTATGACAACGTTGCCGCTGTAACACTCGAAATAAGTAAAGGCAAAAGAGACGACATTGTAAGATCAATCATCAACACCTCTATGGTGAAAACCAGGCCGGCAATAGGTGCTTTAAAAATTCCCGATACAGCTCCTGCCGCACCGCAGCCGATAAGAAGCATCATCACCTTCTTTTCCATCTTGAAAAGCTTGCCGAGGTTAGAACCGATGGCAGATCCGGTCATTACAATAGGTGACTCAGCACCCACAGAACCACCAAATCCGATAGTTATACCACTGGCTATCAATGACGACCATGTATTATGTGAGCGTATCTTACCCTTACGGCAAGATATTGCATACAGTACCTTAGTTACACCATGACTGATATCATCACGGACAACTTTTCGAATAAAAAGGCCTGTAACAAATATACCTATAACTGGATAGACAAGGTAGAGCCAGTTGAACGTATGCGCATCGAAGTTTCCCGTAAGAAGATGCTGTATAAAATGTATCAGGTGCTTAAGGGAAAAAGCTGCCAATGCCGAAAGCACTCCAACAACCAGACTCAGTACCAGTATGAAGTGCTTCTGCGATATATGCTTTTCACGCCAGACAATGAAACGTTCAAGCATTCCATTTTCCTTTGCCTTATCCATTATTCCCTTATTATAGTAACTGTACCGTTCTTAGTCAGTTTTATTATACTAGAAGACTTCGCCTTGCCAAGTTCCAACTGCTTGTAATTCACCACATAGTCTACAGCATCTATTATTTCTTGACTTATCTCGCTGTAATTATTTGGTGTAGGCTCACCGCTCACATTTGCAGAAGTCGATACTACCGCTTTCTGGAAACGGTAGCACAATTCCTTAGAAAAAAGCTCCGAAGTGACCCTTATACCGACACTACCGTCCTCTGCAATAAGGTTTGGAGCAAGATTTCTTGCACCGTCATATATTATCGTGAGCGGCTTTGTTGTCAATTCTATCAGGTCCCAAGCAACTGCAGGAACATCACCGACGTATCGTGCAAGACGGTCAGCACTGTCGACAAGCAACAGAAGAGCCTTGCTGTCCTGACGCTTCTTTATCTCATACACACGCTTGACGGCTTCGGGATTGGTTGCATCACAACCTATACCCCAGACAGTGTCCGTAGGATAAAGTATCACTCCACCCTTACGCATTATTTCAACACACTTTTTTGCCTCATCTGCTATTGTACCCATATTGCAACTTATTAGAATTCACTTGTAAAATGGAAACGTATAGATTTGAAGTCGTTCTGCGCCATCTGCAGCACATAGTTGCTGTCTGCAAGGAACACATCACGTCCTTCGATATCCTTAGCCATATACTGATACTTGCGTTTCTTGAACGCTTCAAGTTCTGCAGGATCATCACTTTCAATCCAACATGCCTTGTACAAGTTCACTGGCTCCCAACGGCACTTTGCATTATATTCATTCTCAAGACGATATTGTATAACTTCGAACTGCAACTGTCCTACAGTTCCTATCAGTTTACGTCCATTATGCTGATTTACAAAAAGCTGTGCAACACCCTCACCCATAAGCTGGTCGATACCTTTTGCAAGCTGCTTTGTTTTCATCGGATCGGCATTCTCTATATATTTGAACATTTCCGGTGAGAAACTTGGCAATCCCTTGAAATGCAACAATTCACCTTCGGTCAATGTATCACCGATCTTGAAGTTGCCGGTATCAGGCAGACCGATAATATCACCAGGATATGCCTCTTCGATTGTACTCTTGCGCTGCGCCATGAACTGTGTTGGAGACGAAAAACGCAAATCCTTACCCAAACGGATATGACGATACGGCGTGTTACGCACAAATTTACCGGAACATATCTTGCAGAAAGCGACACATGAACGGTGATTAGGGTCAATATTGGCAGTAATCTTGAATATGAAGCCTGTAAACCTGGAGTCTTCAGGTGATACCATACGTTCTACAGCCTGCACCGGACGTGGACTTGGAGCAATCTTTACAAAACAGTTCAAGAGTTCCTCAACACCGAAGTTATTGAGAGCAGAACCAAAGAATACAGGTGCCACCTTTGCATCAAGATAATCTTGAACATTGAATTCAGGATATACTCCATCTACAAGTTCAAGGTCCGAACGTAATTTGAAAGCCAGATCCTCACCAATATTCCTGTCAAGTTCATCGCTGTCTATATCAATCTCCACCTTCTCTGTAACACGCTGCTTGTTTGGAGTAAACAGATCCAGTTTACGCTCATATATGTTATATACACCCTTGAATCTTGCACCCTGGTCTATAGGCCAGCTTAAAGGACGTACAGCTATTTGCAATTCGCTTTCAAGCTCGTCAAGAAGCTCAAACGGATCACGTCCCTCACGGTCCATCTTATTCACATATACGATAACCGGAGTATTACGCATACGGCACACCGACATAAGTTTACGTGTCTGTGTCTCAACACCCTTAGCACTGTCGACAACAATTATTACACTATCCACAGCAGTCAATGTACGGAATGTATCTTCAGCAAAATCCTGGTGACCCGGAGTGTCAAGAATATTTATCTTATACCCCTCGTAATCGAACTCCATCACAGAAGTCGTTACAGATATACCACGCTGTTTTTCAATCTCCATCCAGTCCGAAGTTGCAGTCTTCTTGATTTTGTTTGACTTTACAGCACCTGCAACCTGAATCTGTCCACCAAAAAGCAGAAGCTTTTCAGTAAGGGTTGTTTTTCCGGCATCCGGGTGCGATATGATCGCAAAAGTCCTTCTACGAGCTATTTCGTCTTGTATATTACTCATTTTCAGTATTTTTATCGGTTTTATATCTACTACTCTTCACTTTCAAGGTCCAATCTACCCTCTTCCTCTTCCTTAAAGTACAATGAGAGCATTGAGATGAACTTACCAATCTCAGAAGTTGCCCTCATGGTCTCTTCATTCATCTCCCTTTTTTGCAGTTTCATCAGCCACGTCATGTACAACGCGTCGAAACAGTTTTCCAACTCTGTTTTTTCCCGGCCATCACTTTTGGTACGGAATTCCACAATAAAGGGCAAAGCCTTATAATAAGCTGCTGAATAGAATGGCACCTTCGGTGACTTCAACAGGCGTAGATGCAAATCGGTAAGATTGATTATGACATTCCTGTTTATCTGAAGATGACCTTTTTCTTTCACATCCTCCTGACGCATCATATCAATCAGATTTTCATACCATTCATAAAGTTCTGCAGAATTTGCATCATCAAGGCCATAAGGCTTTACAAGTGATTCCTGCACCCGCTCCATTGACAACTCATTGGCGCGCAACAAGTCCTCTACCTGCCACATATATAGCAGATACTCCGCTATATTTTTTTTTCGAAGTTCTCTTGAAATAAACAAAACAATAAAATTTTAGATACAGTTTCTTAATGAAGTGACCATACACCGGTATAAATCAATATTGCTCCGATTATAGAACCACACATAACGGCAGCACCTATAACGCGATTGATAATCCTTATTCCACGCACATCAAAACGTGCCCTCAGTTTACTTACCACATATGTAATGAACAGCCACCATGTCATTGCACCGCCGAATATCGAAAGATAACCGATGAACTGCATGAAGAAAGACTGTTCGGGCAACATAAAGTTGAATGGAGTAAACAGACCAAGGAAAAGCAATATTATGGTTGGGTTTGACAATGTTATGAAAAAACCGGTTATTCCATTATGCAGCAGACTGCTTTTGTTACGGCTCACATTACGTGTATTCTTCATTGGATTTGTACGGAAAGTATGAAGGCCAAATCCGAACATTATTGATGCACCAATCATCTGCATCCAAAACAATGCAGTTTGGTTGCTTATTATATCATACAGGAACGAAAGTCCATATCCGGTCAACAGCGCATACAATATATCACTGAAGGCAGCTCCTGTACCCGTAACCAGACCATAGGCACGACCCTTATTCAAGGTACGCTGTATACAGAGTACTCCCACCGGCCCCATTGGAGCTGAAGCCACAATGCCAATAATCAAACCTTTGACAACGATCTCAAGGATTGATATCTGGGAAACAAGCTGTTGAAACAAATCATTTATTTCGTTCATAATGCAAAGTTGTCATTTTTTTATGAAAAATCACCTATCAAACGACACTTTTTTTAACAACTGCAACATGTTAATTCAAATAAAACAACAATAACAGGTTACAGCAGAGACATCCTCATTTCTTCTGCAATGCGGAAGCAGCTCTTCTGTGTCCCGAAATTGTAATCACTATATCCGACAACCCCGACAAAGCAATGCATATGCCAAGCACAATCGAAGCGGTAGAAATAGTACCAAAAGGGTTAAACAGCATCACAACAGCCACAAAGGCCAACAGCAAAGGAACTGAGAGCATACCCAACCTGTATCTCACCGTCCTATATGCCGCAAGCACGACATAGAGCTGAAAAAACGAGAAACATAACAGCAACAGTGCCAACAGAATCACAAAAAGCTCAAGAAATGCAACAGGAAACAGCATCAAACATGCTCCCAATATTATAGAACCGAAATTTATGACAGACATCATAAACAATGGAAACAAAGGAGCACCTTTGCGAGTCGTGTACAGATTCACCAACGAAACCAACGCCGGCAAGAAGAACACCACTCCCAGCAAACGCACCAAAACAGGAAGAGCACTTCCGTTCATAGTGACAAGCAAGATACCTACAAGCACTACGACCAACCCACGTATCACACCATTGACCATACCTTTAAAACTATAAGTATATGAAACAAAACACAAGAGAGGAGGATTTTGCATTCATGAATATATCATACTTCCTGACTGTTAAGCTTTATTTACCTATTTACATATATGACAACTGGTTACTCACCGTCTGTCGGCAATGTAGCCTTGATTTTCACAATCCTATGCTTATCCTTTTGTACAACCTCAAAAAGAATACCGTTACATTCTATTTTCTCATGCAAAACAGGAAACTCGCCCTTCACCTCAAGCAACAAACCGGCTAGTGTGTCGGCTTCACCCGATACGGCCTCAAAATCATCACTGTCAAGAGATGCTATCTTATAGAAATCAGACAGCATTGTTCTGCCATCAAAAAGATACACATTATCATCGAGTTGCTCATAAGATGTTTCTGCCTCATCAAATTCGTCATTGATTTCACCCACAATCTCCTCAATGATATCTTCGAGAGTAATCAATCCCGATATGCCTCCGAACTCGTCTACAACAATCGCCATATGCACCTTGACTGCCTGAAAGTCGCACAGCAGATCATCGATTTTCTTTGTTTCAGGCACAAAGTACGGCTGGCGTACAAGTGACTGCCAACGGAAAGTCTCCCCTCTGTCAAGATGAGGAATAAGATCCTTGATATACAGTACACCACGTATATCATCCTGTGTCTTACCATATACAGGAATACGCGAATAGGCATTTTCGGCAGCACATTTCAGCACCTCGGAATATGGAGCGCGAATATCGAGCATTACCATATCGAGACGTGATGTCATGATATTCTTCACCGTCTCATCGCCGAATCGTATGATACCCTCGAGCATTTTCTTTTGTTCACCAATCTCCTTGTTGTCAGTCATTTCAAGAGCCTGTTCAAGTTCATCTACAGAAAGAAGATGATTTTTCTTTGAGACAAGACGCTGTGTGAATGTCGTAGAACGTACAAGCAACTTTGCAAACGGAGACAATATTTGCGAAAGCAGATAGAAACCGTTTGAAGAGAAACGCGCAAACTTCATAGGATTGCTCTTTGAATATATCTTTGGCATCACCTCACCAAACAGCAGCAACAAGAAAGTCAGCACAACTGTCATCAAAAGGAACTCAAGCCATTCAGCTCCTGTACCGAAATCAAATATACTCAAGAAGAAGAAATTCAACAACATGACAATTCCTACATTTACAAAATCGTTCACAATAAGAATTGTCGCCAACAGCCTGTCAGGTTCATCAATCAACTTCAGGATTCTCTTGTCACGTGAAGAGCCGCTTTCACCGAGTTCATCAATATTTTCGCGCGATAGTGAGAAGAATGCTATTTCGGAGCCCGAAGCAAAAGCCGAGAACAGAAGCAATATCATGGCCAACACCAGGGCTACAATAGCACTTACCGAAGGCGAGCAGACACTGACCTCCGGCAATGAAAACAAGAATGTCTGCACAAAAGCAGGAATATCTATATCCAAATCAAATGAATTTATCAGTTATTAAAATGGAGCACCCGAAGGAGTATTTTCCGTTACCGGAGCACCTGTTCCCCTTGAGGAAAGCATCTCCATTGATTCTGCCAGAATTTCTGTACGGTAACGGCGGATACCGTTCTGGTCCTCGTATGTATTGGTTCTTATTTTACCTTCAATGTATATACGGTCACCCTTGTGTACATACTTCTCGGCAACTTCCGCCAGACCTCCCCAAAGTACCACATTATGCCATTCGGTCCGCTCCGGCACCTGTGTACCGTTCTGTAATGTATATGCACGTTCTGTTGTTGCCAACACAAGATTTGCAACAGCTACGTTTCTGTCAAGGTGACGCACATCTGGTTCCTTGCCTACATTACCTATCAAAATAACTTTATTTACAGACATATAATTTACTATTTAGTATTTTCTTTTTAGTACATTCTTTGCAAAATTACATAAAAAACATGCGCATGCCAAAAATTACATCATTTTTTATTGGCAACACCATCGTTTATCCAGCAAAAAAGCAACAGAAAGAGATAATAGAGCGGGCACACATACAAGAAAACCTCATGAGAACAGGCAAGCAATCAGTTATTGATATTTTTCACTGTTCAAGTTGTGTCAAATAACCGTTTTATTTCGAATGATTTACATTTTTAGCGATATTTTCCCAAAAAAAAGTATTTAAATTTCGGAGATAGCAAAAAAAGCTATATATTTGTGGTCCGAAAACGATTTTGCATAAAACAACATAAAATCACAGAGAAAGATGACAAAAGCAGAGATTGTAAATGAGATTGCGAAGAGGACGGGAATTGAAAAATCTGTAGTATTGACAACTGTTGAGTCTTTTATGGACGTCGTTAAGACATCCTTGACAAATCAGGAACCTGTATACTTGCGTGGTTTTGGTAGCTTCATTATCAAGCGTAGAGCTGAAAAGACAGCACGTGACATACACAAGGAAAAGACAATAACAATTCCGGCACACAATATTCCGGCATTCAAACCGGCAAAGACATTTGTAAACGAAGTAAAAAAATAATAGTGATTAATTAATAAAATTTTTTAACCATGCCTAGCGGAAAAAAGAAAAAAAGACATAAAATGTCTACGCACAAGCGTAAAAAAAGATTGAGAAAGAACAGACATAAGAGCAAGTAAGCTCGTCTGTAAAAACACAAAAAACAAACTTGCAAGGAGAGTTAAAAAGACTTCAAGTTTGTTTTTTGTTTTAAGGTAAAAGGGCTCGCCTTGAAAAGAGCGCTACTAAATCAAATAAATAAAAAGAATTGTGACAAGCGAACTGATTGTAGATGTTCACTCACAGGAGGTCTCCATTGCCATTACCGAAGAAAAGCAGTTGGTAGAATTCCAAAGAGAGAAACAGACAGACACATTTTCAGTAGGCAACATATATCACGGTCGGGTAAAGAAGATCATGCCGGGATTGAATGCCTGCTTTGTTGATGTTGGTTCCGAAAAAGAAGCATTTCTTCACTATTCCGATTTAGGTCCACAATTTTACTCTCTTCAAAAATATTTGAAGCAGGTCACAAGTGACCGAAAAAAGAATTTCCCCATTGCAAAGGCATCCATAATGCCTGAAAAGAAAAAAGAGGGAAACATTGCCGAAGCATTACAGACCGGACAAGAGATTTTAGTACAGATTACCAAAGAGCCGATAAACACAAAAGGTCCAAGACTCACATGCGAGCTGTCGTTTGCAGGACGTTTCCTGATATTGATACCTTTTGAAGACAAAGTATCGGTATCGTCAAAGATAAAATCTCCCGAAGAGCGTACTCGCCTCAAGCAATTGATGCAGAGCATCAAGCCAAAGAATTTCGGTATTATTGTACGCACTGTAGCAGAAGGGAAAAAAGTTGCAGAACTCGACAGCGAATTACGTACACTCGTCAGCTATTGGGATGCAGCTATAGGCAAAGTACAAAAAAGCACAAAGCCACCGACAGTAGTCCACGAAGAGACCGACAGGACACTGGCTCTCCTTAGAGACCTTTTTAACCCGTCGTACGAAAGCATTCATGTAAACGACATTGAGGTATATAAGAAGATAAGGAATTACGTATCAGTAATAGCACCGGAGAGCGTTGATATAATCAAGCTGTATCGTGGCGAACTGCCTATATTTGACCATTTCGGCATTACAAGACAGATTAAATCGTCGTTCGGACGCATAGTATCATTCAAAGGCGGCGCATATCTTGTCATTGAACACACCGAAGCCCTGCATGTTGTAGACGTCAACAGCGGCAACAGGACACGCAACAACGCAAGCAACCAGGAGGAAAATGCCCTTGAGGTAAACCTTGGTGCAGCCGACGAATTGGCACGCCAGTTGCGCCTGAGAGATATGGGTGGCATAATTGTAGTGGATTTCATTGACATGGACAAGGCGGAACACCGTCAGGCACTGTACGAAAGAATGGCAACAAACATGGGACGCGACAGGGCAAAACACAACATCTTGCCATTGAGCAAGTTCGGTCTTATGCAAATTACACGCCAAAGAGTGCGTCCGGCAACAAATATGGAAGTAGAAGAAAGCTGCCCCGTATGTAACGGCAAAGGCAAGATACTTCCATCGGTATTGTTTACCGAAACATTGGAGAGTAAAATTGAAACAATCAAGGCTATTGGCTTGAAAAAGTTCAAGCTGCACATACACCCCTATGTATCTGCATATATAAAGAAAGGAATTTTCTCTATATACAGAAAATGGCAGATGAAATACGGAATAGGTTTACGTGTCATTCCCGACCAGAAACTGGCATACTTGGAATACCATTTCTATGACAAGGCCGGAAACGAGATTGACATGAAGGAGGAATCGGAACTGAAAAAAGACTCCTGACAAAAAAATAAGGATTTCAAACGAAATCCTTATTTTTTGTATATATGAGTATTTTCATCAGATACCCATCGCCTGCTTCATCGCAGCAATTGTTTCATCAGCCTTTGCAACAGCATCTGCATAACAGTTTCTGCAACCCATCTTGCCTTTGGCTTCCATGTAGAACTTTATCTTAGGCTCTGTACCAGAAGGACGGACAGAAACCTTATGACCGCTCTCAGTGAAATACTGCAATACATTTGATGGCTCCGGCATATCAATGTCAGTAACATTACCGTCAACATCGATCTGCTTCATAGCCTTGAAGTCCTTATAGCATACAACCTTCTCACCAGCCATCTCCTTCAAAGGATTAGCGCGGAAGTTCTCCATCATCTGGCGGATTTCGTCAGCACCGCTCTTACCTGGTTTAACAACATTCACTGTTATCTCTTTTGAGAAGCCATACTCTACATAGATGTCCATGAGCATCTGATAAAGGCTCTTACCGTTATCCTTTGCCCATGCTGCCACCTCTGCAGCCAAGCTACAAGCAGAAACAGAGTCCTTGTCGCGGCAGAAGTCCTCAGCCAAGAAACCGAAGCTCTCCTCACCACCACCGATATATTTAGCAATACCCTCATTGTCTCGGATTACCTTTGCGATCCATTTGAAACCGGTATAGCAGTCATACATCTTGATGTTGTTCTTCTCGGCAATCTCCTTGATAACCTCAGTTGTAACAATGGTCTTTACAACGAACTCCTTACCAGTCATCTTACCCAACGCACGGTACTGTGTGATGATATAGTAAAGGAAAATCAAACATGTCTGGTTACCGTTTACAATAACCCACTCGCCCTTGTCATCCTTACATGCAATAGCAAGACGGTCAGCATCGGGATCTGAAGCCATTACAAGGTCTGCATCAATCTCCTTAGCAAGATTGATAGCCATAGTCATAGCCTCTGGATTTTCAGGGTTAGGAGAAACTACAGTCGGGAAGTTACCGTCCTTTACCATCTGTTCTTCTACGCAATGTATATTCTCAAAGCCCCACTGGCGCAATGATGCAGGAATCAGCACACGGCCACATCCATGGATAGGGGTATATACAATCTTGAGATCCTTATGACGTGCAATGATATCAGGAGCAATAGACAGAGTGTGTACCTCGTCAAGGAAAACTTTGTCAACCTCTTCACCGATAACCTCAATAAGATCAGGATTACCAACGAACTTGATATCCTCCACTTTCACCTGCTCAACATTCTTGATTGTATTCACATCATGAGGAGCGAGCATCTGAGCGCCATCGTCCCAATAAGCCTTGTAACCGTTGTATTCTTTTGGATTGTGGCTTGCGGTTATGTTCACACCGCTCTGACATCCAAGATAACGTATTGCAAATGAAATCTCAGGTGTCGGACGCAAATCCTCGAAAAGATAAACCTTGATACCGTTTGCCGAGAATATGTTGGCTGTTATTTCAGCAAATAGACGGCTGTTGTTTCGACAGTCGTGACCTACTACAACCGATATCTGATCCTTGTCCTTGAAGCACTCGTTCAGATAATTCGCTAAACCCTGGGTAGCCTTACCTACAGTGTATATGTTCATACGGTTGCTTCCTGCACCCATGATACCGCGCAAACCGCCAGTACCGAACTCAAGTTCACGATAGAAGGCATCTACAAGAGGAGTCTTGTCCTCATTGTCAAGCATTGCCTGAACCTCTTTACGGGTCTCCTCATCATAATTTGGAGAAAGCCACTCTGTAGCCTTTTCCGTTACCATTTTAATCAATTCCTGGTCCATAATATGTTAGATTTAAGTATATATATACAACAAAAAAGTCCCAATATCGTCCACCGTAATATCATCAATTCATTGTTAACCGATGGAACGGAATGTACAAACTTACACAAATTAATGGATATTGCAAAATATTCGATTACTTTGAATTCACTTCAGGCACCAAATATCTGTCACCTGTATCCTCAGCAATCTTTTTCCAGAACTCTTTTGAATATCCCGGACGTACAATACCGTCAACAAGACCGGTACTTGAACGTTTTACTTTACCATTCTCCTCTTTCTTTACGACAAAATCGTTATACTTTACAATAACCTTCTCACCGAACTTTTTCCATTCAGCCAGGGCCATCTCCGCACTGTTGCATGTAAAGTCGGTCAACATCTCTACCGCATGTTTTGGAGAGACCTTCACTGCTTCAAGTGCCTTGCGCTCCATCTCGCAACTCTGCTCATAGATACGCTTCTCCAGCTCACCCTGAACCGCACGCATATCATCTATGACCATAGAATATTTAGGATATATCATGTTTGCCACCCAGTTGAACACCCAGAACGATGATTTCCACGAGAACTCAACAGGATCGGCATAACATTTCGCATAACAGTCGGGAACAACTGTAGCACAACAGTAGACAGGAGTATATACAACCATATTGGCATCATCTGTACCGAACCACATCACTCCACCAACCTCGTCGGGCATAAAAGAACGTAACTGGGCAACAAATGTGAATGCAGTCTGGAATGTTGATATAGGACGCTCATTGAAGTACTCCTTGCCGTCAACCTCACAGCTCAAAGGCGACATACGATACGGCATTTTGTAAGGGCCTGCACCCAAATCGTTTGTAATATCGAAAGGAGTATCCTCGTAATGGTCTCTCATACCGTTCTGTACATCCTGCAACGACAGCTGCGCTTTAGGTTTGAAATAGAGAGGCATCGGCTCGGCTGTTGCATCACCCGAAGCCCATGCGATATACCTGTTCATGTCAGCATCGGCAAACATATTGAAGAAACTCCATACACGGGCATCGCAATAGCGCAAGCCACCAAAATCGGCAGGACAATATGCCGCGGCAAAGTCAAAATCGGCATCCGGACCGCTATAGTATCCCATTTTGCGGGCAAATTTCACCACATCCTTCGAGTAACGTACATTCTCCTTGTCCTTCATATCGAACTTGCGTATTCTTGCCTGATTGGCATGGGCCGATATACAGTCATCAGGAATACGCACTGCTACCCAAACAGCACCTTTTTCAACATTACCCTTACCGATGAGTTCAAGTACCCATACCTCGTTCGGGTCAGCTATCGAGAAGCTCTCGCCACTGCTGTAGTATCCATACTCCTGTACAAGCGATGTCATCACATCAATAGCTTCACGTGCTGTCTTTGAACGCTGCAAGGCAATGTATATAAGACTGCCGTAATCGATCACACCGGTTGTATCTACAAGCTCAGGACGGCCACCGAACGTCGTCTCAGCAATGGCAACCTGATGTTCATTGATGTTTCCCAACACGTTATATGTAACACGTGCTTCGGGGATTTGTCCCAAGAACACACCGCTATCCCAATCATAAATATCCCTCATAGTCCCTTCTGGATATGTTGCAGCCGGGAAATGTGCAACAAAACCACTCATACCATAGCTGTCTGCGCTATACGATATGAAAACAGAACCGTCCTTCGACGCTTTCTTTCCAACCAGGAAATTTGTACAGGCATTACCTGCCACCACGGCAAACAATATTGCCGACAAAGTCAAAATAATCTTTTTCATGTTTTATTTTATCTTTAAAATTCAATATCCCTTTCAAACAGCGCCTCATTGCCACATCTGTCAGTTACGACAAAACGCAAGCGGTGTTTTCCCGCTTTTACCCTCTCCTTTTTTATATCAAGAGTAAATTCCGAATTCTTGCTGTTGTATTCAAACAGGATGAACTCGCCGTCCAATGTTCCCTTGAAACTCTTCAATGCGGTTTCATTCTCCTTGAACGACAACGTCAACACACCTTTGCTCATCCATAAATTCTCATTTACCGGAAGCAATACTGGCGGTATGGTATCTACCGCAACCTCGTAGCTTCCGATAGTGGTGATATTGGCCTCGATACGTCCGCACGCATACACACCACCTACCGAAGAGGTATCTTTCGGCTCAATGTGTCTTATATACAATTTCGACTTGTCGATATCCGTTTCACCAACCCAAAATGATATTCTAGAACCTTTAAGCATTGGATATACAGTATCGGAGAGGCTGTATCGCCATGTCATACCATCGCCTTCGTGCATACGTATATTCAGGAATGCGTTCTCGAAAAGCACACCGCGCGGAACATCAAGTCTAAGCCCCACATGCTCCACCCTATTGTCGGCATTGCAGTAAAGTATATGTGTATGTGGTGGTGGCAAAGGTATTGTATCCCTTTTACCATGGACTGTAAATGTGCAACATGTCGTATTCCCATGATAATCACTCAAACGGCACTCCACATTATAATCCCTCTCCTCGTCTATTGTCAGCCAGCCATTATCGGCATTTGCCTTCAACAGCCTCAAAGAGTTGTTTTCCGTTACGAACATCTTCTGGAACCACTCGCCGTTGTTATACAAACGTCCATAATCCAACCATGCGTTTATCAGCAGGTCCTCGTCAAAGGAGAAGTTGTCCATTTCCGAGTAAAAATAGAGTTCCCCGTCGACAAGAAGCTCTATCCTGCGAATACCGTACTTGTTGTTGGTGTCATTCATATAATCCAATGCCCTGACACCAAAACCTACAGTTCCCCACGCATCAATACTGCCACACAGCGAATCGGAAACCACATCGTATACACGTGATGCCGTACCGCCACAAAGTAGTCCCTCTCCACGCTTTGGATATACCGAGATTGCATGTATGCGTGGTGGACGTGTATCAACCAGTTTATCCTTATAAAATACCATCGGATCATACAGTTCATTACCCTTAGAGTCGCGTATTTCAAAATGCAGGTGTGGACCGAAAGAGTATCCGCTATTCCCTGCATAGGCAAGAAAATCGCCCTGATGCAGACGGTACTCATCGGGAGCAAACCACAGATTTGTCCTGAAAGTCTCGTACTTGTACTGATACTCACGTACTCTCTTGTCAATCTCGGCAGGGAAACGGTCAAGATGAGCATATACAGTCATATAACCATTGTCATGCATGACATACAGAGCCTTTCCATACCCTCCGGGAGTTACTGATGCCCGGCATATATAACCGTCGGCAACACACCTTATAGGCTTTCCCACCACACCTTGTGTCTTGAAATCGACACCCGAATGGAAATGATTACTGCGCAATTCACCGAAATTTCCGCTCAGATACAACGGAAAATCAAAAGGTGCGACAAACAGGCTGTCATTGCCATGGGCAAAGCCCACGAACACCTGCATGCAAAGAAACATGACCGATATAATATATCTGTACACCCTGTTCATATCATCTTTTAAGTTTCATACGTTTCAACAACTTGTTGAATATATCTCCGTGACGCACAAGATAATACAGCGAAAAAGCCACAGAGACAGCAACTATAGGCAAAGAACACACCCAGTACATGACTCCGTCAAGACAGAACACCGCAATGAATACCGTCAAGGCAATGAGCATATTCACAAAAGCGTACCTCAATGAGCATAATGACAGCCTGAAACCATATCTAAAATACGAAATCGAAAAGGCTACGACAAAATCCATAAGCCTTGCAAACATCAAACCCGCACCAACACCTTCGAGCCCCCAATAACGGTATCCTGTAACAGCAAGTACAACATTGAGTACATTGTACACAGTCTCCTGCGACATAAAGACAATGATATCACCTTTTGACAAAGGCATGAAAGATATCGGGTATGTCAATATATGGAACAGAAGACCGAACATCGCAAGCTGAGTCATTTCCACAGCAGGAATGAACTTGCCTGAATAAAGAAGAGGAAACAGCAACGGCAACACCACTATTACAGCAAGGATAACAGGAGTCTGCACAAGCAAATGTACCTCTACCTGTTCATTGACCATTGCGTTACGCACCTTCTTGTTCCCGAAAGAACCTGCAAGGCGCGGATAATACTCCGAATCAAGAGCTGCAAACAGCACCGACGGCAGCATTGACATCAACAGATAACCGGCAGAAAAGAGTCCTAGTTCCGATTCTCCGCCAAGGGCATATATACGGCTATATATTAACCATATCGAGAACGACACGAGTATAGTCGTATATATATATCCTGCTCCGAGTTTCAACATCTCCACTCCATCACGCAACAGACGCATAGAGAAAGGAGCTGCCTTGTATGAATAAAGCCTTGTGGTATGGAACAACGCACCGAGCATTTGCAGGAACGCCACAAACAGCATCGAAGGCAATATACCGTCGACACCCATAAAGAAATAGAACGGAAGAGCTACAATCAGAGCAGCCAGAGAATTCCATAAGGTATACACAGCCAACGAGTTTAGCCTACGCACTCCACGCATCACTGCCACCTCGCCACCCGATACTGCCATAAAGAGTATGACAGGAGAGAGCAACACGAAATACCACGAAGAATAATCACCACCATCTGCAAAAAACTCCATCACCAAAGGCGAGAATATCATAAACAATAACATTCCGGCGATACCGGTCAGAAGAGCAATACTACGTGTGACCTTGACATAGTGCGCAACCTCTTCGGCATTAGAATTTTCATAGACATCAGACAGTTTGCGAACCGCGCTGTAAGAAAGGCTTAGATTGGTACAATCGCAGAACATCTGCACAGTTCGGTTGTAAAGCCCTATCAGACCTATGCCCACTGTACCCATCAGTTTTGAAGCGACCTTATTTCGCAACAAATTTATAAGCAGAGAAAATCCTTGCGCTCCACCCAAGAGTGCAAGAAATTTTACCACACGGCCGTATTCACCGCTTGCCTTATTATCTTTTACTTCTTTATCCCTATCCATTCGTCAGAATGAGAATTCCGCAGGCCATACCACCTTTCCATTTTTACAGACAGCCCGTTTCTCGTTTACTTTTGCGAAGATAGCAAAAAAAATGTTCAAAAACTGTTTCAAAACCCATATAATCCATGACAACATGGGTGTTGACATAAAAATACCGATACAAAGAGTGCTGTTTTTCGTTTTTTCCACTCCCGACATGAAATATTCAAGCAAACTTGATGTTATTTCACTCATTTATTTGTATCTTTGAGCTAAAGCTCGAAAATAGCCTGCACTCGCTGTGAAAAATATTGAAACAAGCTTCATATTTCTCGCTCGTTTGTAACAATCATTGAGCTAAAGCTCGAAAACCACACAAAAGAAATGAAATTAAGTATCATAGTTCCGGTATATAAAATAAGACGCTACTTGCAGAGATGCATAGAAAGCATACTGCAACAGACCTATACCGACTACGAACTTATTCTTGTCGACGACGGATCGCCCGACGGTTGCGGATCGGTCTGTGACCGTTTCGCCTTGGAATGCGATAAGGTAAAAGTGATACACAAGAAGAACGGTGGCCTCTCATCGGCACGCAACGCAGGAATTGCAGCAGCAAAAGGAGAATACATAACATTTGTCGACGGCGACGACACTATTGCTTCAGGAACATATTATTACAATATGCGCATACTCATGTCAAACCCCGACATTGACATATTGGAGTATCCCGTGACAAAGAATTATGAATCGCCACAGAGCGAGGTGCTGTCGTTCAAGCCCGAGAAGGTCAGCGGCAACGACATATTCCCCGATTGGATAAAACGCAAAGGCTACGAGCACAGTTTCTCTTGGAACAAGATATACCGTGCAGAGCTATTCAATTTCGTGCGATTCCCCGAAGGTGAAGTCTTTGAAGACACCTTTATAACACCAACGCTATACGAGAGTGCATACAATGTATACTACTCCGATTGCGGTTTCTACTATTACTACAAGAACGAAGGAAGCATAACAAGCAGCCACTCCTTCAAATCACAATTCTTCCTTTACCGCAATAGCGTATCGTTGTACGAAAAAGTCAACGACACATACAAGATGCACGACGAGGCAAAAGAGATTCTCCTGAACAGCCTTGACCGCCTTACCGACCTGCACCGTTGTAGCGATGGCGAGAAGAGCGAATACCTCAAGGCACGCAAGATGCTCAAAGGCCGAAAAATAGCACCAAAGGAACTGTTCAACATGAACATACCTACAAAACGCAAGATAAAATTCATCATATTCTCACTGTTCGGCATCAAGGCACACTGTTGCCTGTTTGCCGCGTTAAACAAGAAACTTTGCTGATACAGCCATGTTCCTATCCATCATCATACCCCATTACAACTTGCCGCGCGAGCTGCTTGAACGTTGCCTGCACAGCATAATCTCATTAGGCTTACCAGCCGACGAGTATGAGGTAATCATCGTGGACGACGGTTCAGACAATGCGCCGACATGGGCCACATCGCTACAGAGCAACATAACGCTAAAAGTTGCACAGCATGGCGGACCGGGACATGCACGTAACGTAGGAATAGAGCATGCTACGGGAACATACATAATATTCGTGGATGCCGACGACTGCCTTACCGGCAACAAGGAGATCTTCAACTGCATTGAGAAACTCAAGAGCGAGAGACCACAGATTCTCCGTTACCGCTACGAAGTTGTAAAAGAGAGCAGTACACCTGCTACCCCAAAGAAAAAGAATACAAGGTTCAGCAACACCATAAGCGGAGCTACGTATATGAAAGACTACAACCTCTCGGGCAGTTCATGTACCTTCTTTTTCCAACGCGAGCTGGCAGTAAAAAAAGGCATTACATTCCCGACCGGAACCTTTCACGAGGACGAGGAGTTCAATACCATCATACACTACCACGCCCAGACACTCATTGACAGTGATGCCGTATTGTACAGCTACTGTACACGCAGCGGTTCCACCACAGCGAACAAATCGGAAACATTCGAGAAGCAGCGCATAGAAAACCTGTTGCATATCATCGAAAGAATACACCGTTTCGCCAAAACCAACAGCAACACAAGCAATGCCATACAGGCCAAAGCCATCACCCATAAGCTCGACATGCTCACGGTTGATGCCATACTCAATATGCTGTTCATTGGCATGAGCGCAAAAGAGACAAGAAAAAAATGCACCGAGATACTATCTCCCATCGGGCTCTACCCATTGCGTAAAGCCTCATATTCGCTCAAATACCGCATATTCCGCAGCTTGGCGAACAGCCGTTTAGGAATGAGACTTCTGCGAATGGCAGTACCCGCCAAAAAACCTGCAAAAAGATGAGAATACTGCTTATCGGAGAATACAGCAACGTACATTGGACCTTGTCCGAAGGACTGCGTTCCCTCGGGCACGAAGTATGCGTTGTAAGCAACGGAGACTTTTGGAAGAACTACAAGCGCGACATTTCCCTCACCCGTACCACATACAGCAAGCTTGAAGGCATCGCATACCTGCTCAAGACCATAGCCCTGTTGCCCAAACTACGTAATTACGATGTGGTACAGATCATCAACCCCATGTTCCTTGAGCTCAAAGCAGAGCGCATAGAGCCGATATACCGTTTCCTGAAGCAGCACAACAGAAAAGTATTCCTTTGCGCACACGGCATGGATACATATTGGGTAAGGGCCTGCACCCGCAAACCATACACATTTCGATATTCCGACTTCAATGTCGGCAACAGAGCGACAGAGAACGAATACACCCTGGAACAGTCAAGAGACTGGATAGGCACCCCAAAAGAGAAACTGAACAGATACATAGCCAACGACTGCAACGGCATCATTGCCGGCATGTATGAATACCACACTGCATACAGCCGAGAACATGCCGACAAACTCACATACATACCACTGCCGGCAGAAGAGATAAACAAGGAAGGTCTAGAATTCTACCAGACCGGCAGAAAACTGAGATTTTTCATTGGAGTACAGAAATCACGCAGCGTATACAAAGGCACAGACATCATGCTCCGTGCATTGGAAAGGATAGAGAAAGATTTTCCTGACGATTGCGAGATACTCAGAGCCGAGAATGTACCGTTTGCCGAATATTCGAGAATGATCGACTCATGCGACATACTGCTCGACCAGCTATACGGCTACTCACCAGGCATGAATGCTCTTCTTGCGATGTCAAAAGGCAAGATTGTTGTCGGTGGAGCCGAAGAAGAGTGCTATAAGATACTGGGCGAAGAGACACTGCGTCCAATGATAAATGTAGTACCAGACGAAGAAGACGTATACAACAAGTTGAAGTGGCTTGTCGAGAACAAGAAACTGATTGCCGGGTTACAGCATGATAGTATTGAATTCGTAGAGAAGCACCACTCCCCACGCAAAGTCGCAGAACAGCATATAGCTTTCTGGAATTCAAGAGCCTAAGTCACAGGCACCATATCAGGAGATTTATTGCCGTCGTAGCGAATATATTATCTGCCTTGTCAAGCCGGTAGAACGCTGTGACGAGGCATCTCGGTATGGACTCGAATGCCGTCTCCTTTTAAGACAAGACTCACATAATACAAAGAGATTACAAATTCCGCCACAAAAAAAACACGAGCAAACAAAGTTTGCTCGTGTTTTATGTATATAATCTATATTAAAGATTATTCAGCCTCAGCTACAACAGTGTAAGCGATCTTAACTGCAACTTCCTTGTGAAGTCTAACAGTAGCAGTATAAGAACCAACCTCCTTAGCAGCCTCAACAGCGATGATCTTACGGTCGATCTCAAAACCAAGCTTTGCAAGCTCCTCAGCGATCTGGATAGCACCTACCGAACCGTAGATAACACCTGTTGCGCTAACCTTAGTAGCAATAGTAAGAGAGATACCCTCCATCTTCTTAGCAAGTTCCTCAGCATCTGCCTTAATCTTAGCCAACTTGTGAGCGCGCTGACGCAAGTTCTCAGCAAGCACCTTCTTTGCAGACTCTGTAGCGATAACTGCCTTACCTGTAGGGATCAAATAATTACGGCCATAACCGTCCTTTACCTTAACGATATCGTCTTTGTAACCCAAGTTGATTACATCTTCTTTCAATATAAGCTCCATAATTATTCCTCCTATTATTTCATCATGTCAGTAACAAAAGGCAGCAAAGCCAAGTGGCGTGCACGCTTAACAGCCTGAGCGATACGGCGCTGGAACTTCAATGAAGTACCTGTGATGCGACGGGGCAACAACTTACCCTGCTCGTTCAAGAACTTCTTCAAGAATTCGGGATCCTTGTAGTCGATATACTTGATACCGTTCTTTTTGAAACGGCAATATTTCTTCTTTTTGACATCAACGGTAGGAGGTGTCAAATATCTGATTTCTGAAGGTGTCTGTGCCATAATTAATTCTCCTTATTACCTTTTAAATTTCTTCTCTTGGCAGCATACTCAGCAGCATACTTGTCCAATTTTACAACCAAAGAGCGGATAACGCGCTCGTCGCGACGATACTGTAGCTCCAACTTTGAGATTACCTTAGGCTCTGCGTTGAATTCGAACATTACATAGAAGCCTGTTGTCTTCTTCTCGATGGGGTAAGCAAGTTTCTTAAGGCCCCAGTTTTCTTCATTAACAATCTCAGCTCCTTCAGCAGTGAGAATGCCTTTGAACTTCTCTACCGCTTCCTTCATCTGAGCATCAGACAAAACGGGAGTTAAAATGAAAACGGTTTCGTATTGATTCATTTTTAATTAATAAATAGGTTAAACAATCGTTTTTACTAAACGCGGGTGCAAAGATATGAATATTTTTCAAAACTGCCAAATATTTTATAAAGCATTTAACCTTAACTTAAAAACAATCACTTTTTTCGGTATATTCAGAATAATAAATCACATCCGACGGCAACAATATGATTAAAAACAAATAGTTTTTGATAAAAAAATTTCGTTCTCTAAATAATTATGTGTTTCTTTGCAGAAAGAATATAATCTAAACACATATACTTATTATGGCAAGCAAAATCAAAATCGCAGGAATCGTCATCTTCATCATTGGCGCTATCCTTGTTATCCTTAGCCACTTCTTGGGCTGGAACAATATGAATTTTGTAAACTTGGGTTCTGTAGCACTGATGGTTGCAGGCTTGATAACCTATATTGCAGCAAGCAAGAAGGTTCTTGAGGAGGAATAATTCCTGATTACAAGTTCTACAACAAAGGGGCTGACTATTATGGTCAGCCCCTTTGTTGTAGAATGTATACTCATCACGCTTCTGCAGCGGGAGCGATGAGCTTATATCCCTTACCGTGGATATTTATGATTTCAATGCTATCGTCGGCCTTCAAATGCTTACGGAGCTTGGTTATATAAACGTCCATACTACGAGCATTGAAGTAATTATCGTCGGTCCATACAGTCTTCAGTGCATAATCGCGCTGAAGAATCTCATTCTGGTGAGCGCAAAGCAAACTCAACAACTCAGACTCTTTTGTTGTCAACTTTGTCTGCTGGTCATCGATTGTAAGCAGCTGCTTCTGTGTATCGAACTGGAAACGACCTATCTTGTACAAGGTATTCTCCTTATTCTTCTTGCCACACACGCGACGTAACACAGTCTCGATGCGCACAACAAGTACCTCCATACTGAACGGCTTGGTAATATAGTCATCAGCACCAATCTTGAATCCTTCAAGAATATCCTCATTCAGTGTCTTTGCAGTCAAAAATATGATAGGAATATCCGGATTCACCTGACGAATCTCCTGAGCCAAAGTAAAGCCGTCCTTTATAGGCATCATCACATCAAGTACGCAAATATCGAAGTTTTCTTTCTGGAACGCTTTATATCCGGCATCGCCGTCGGGACAGAGTTCTGCGTAGTAACCTTTCGCTTGAAGGTATTCACGCAACAACATACCCAGGTTCTCATCATCTTCACATAGCAAAATTCTCTGTTTCTCTTCCATAAGTCAATTATTTTAAAGGTAATACAATTATAAATGTTGTTCCCACGCCCAATTCACTCTCGGCGCGTATTGAGCCACGATGTGCCTTGACCATCTGCTTGACGTATGCCAAACCAAGGCCGAATCCTTTGACATCGTGAACGTTACCCGTGTGTACACGGTAGAATTTATCAAATATTTTTTTCAGGTTATCCTTGCTTATACCAATTCCATTGTCCTTTATCGAGAGAACAAAATTACTTCCGGTATTCTTTGTTGTAACCTCCAACGACAACGGAACATCACTGCGCTTATACTTCATGGCATTATCCATGATATTGAACACCACATTGGTAAAGTGCATTTCATCGACATATATGAACGGATCGTTCGCATCAAGATTCGCTGTAATAGCACCTCCATTCTGCTCTACTTTAACGGCAAAGGTATTGATGATACCTGACAGAAGCTCATTGGCATCAAGTTCCTTCATCTTAAGCGAAGCTGTGTTCTTGTCGTCGAACATCGACATCTGCAACACCTTATCGACCTGAAAGCGCAGTCTCTTTGTCTCGCTAGATATAACTCCTGACAGTTTACCGAACATTTCAGGCGACTTCGCCACCGACTGGTCCTGTAACATCTGAGCCGCAAGCGATATCGTCGATATCGGTGTCTTGAACTCGTGAGTCATATTATTTATGAAGTCATTCTTCATTTTTGTAAACTTTTTATGTCTTACAACCATGTATAATGTTATAACAAAGGTTATTAACAAAACTAATGTAAACAACATGGAAGGAAGCATAAATTTAACCGAACCGTAAATATAATTGTTCAACACTTTTTGAGGAAAAGTGATTTCAAGCAACGCCGTGCGTGTAGGCGGGTCATTCTTGAATAGCATTTCGGAATATACGACACCCTTTTTGTCTGCCGAGAAATCGGGACAACGGTACACTTCGCCCGTACCGCCTGCCAACACTCTGAAGTGGTAAGGCATATCAATGCCGTTGTTTTCAAGCTCCGCTTTTATCGCTTTGTCGAGCATGGTAAAGTCGATTCGGCTCTTCAACGGCTTCTCGCTTGCCTGATACAGCATATTATATATCACCTCGTCGAGAACTGCACGCTGATACTTGTATCGCATGCGCAACACATCAAGCGCCACTCTTTGCGCCTCCTCTACAGAGAGGTTCTTGCCTGCTCCCAACGCCTTGTTATCAAAGTGCGGAGGATTAAGCACAAATGTCTTGAACTCAAATTTCGACACAACATCACCGGTTTCGGATGATGTGACATAGCTATGCTCGAACCTGATACCGTCGTCGTGCAGTTGACCACGGAGAATGTCACGACGCACATCCTTGGAGAGATACTCACGCATCTCATCAAGCTCAAGATCATATGCCACCTGATAAAGAGCACGTCTCACTCCCTCTTCGAAATGCCCTTTTCGCATTCCGACCATAGCCTCGATGTATGATACCTGCATAAACAGCAATGCAAAACAGCATACACCCATGACAACCCCCACTACCAATATTGCATTCTTTTTCATGTAACAATAATATTTACTAACGTGCTGATATTCCGTTGTTTTCTACAAATATAATCACTACTTGAAATGTTACATAATTTACAGCAATATTTTATCCCGAATTTTCTTTTAATTAACAAATAGTAAAATTTTAATTACTATTTTAGCAACTTAATTCCAAATTAAAGCGCACAACATGTTAAAAACAGAATTTCTTTTACAAAAAAAGAGAGAACAGATGTGTATCGGTTTTATGTATAGGAGCAGCTACGTCATAACCCTATTTACCCATTACTTTCGCAATCTCTCCGGGACTCAGCGAAGAGAAATCCAAATATTCCAATCTACTGATAGCATAGCAACAGGAAGATACTTAAGCCTATAAAAAAAAACAAACAGGACAGAGCGCGCTCTGTCCTGTTCATATATTCAACGGATCGATTTATTCCTCGTCCTTGACTGCAAGTTCTTCAACAAGTTTGTTCTGGACATCACCAGGAACAAGTTCGTATGTCGAAGGCGACATGATGAACGAAGCACGGCCACCGGTTAGAGAACTCAATGTTGTAGAATAAGAAGCCATCTCTTTCAAAGGAACTTTTGCAGCAAGCTTCTCATAACCGTTCTCGCTCTCCATACCCATAATCATACCACGACGGCCCTGGATATCACTCATTACATCACCCATCTTGTCCGATGGCACAAACACCTCAACATCGTAAACAGGTTCAAGAATCTTTGGACCTGCCTCGCGGAATGCAGCACTGAAGGCATTACGTCCTGCCAACATGAACGAAAGTTCATTTGAGTCAACCGGGTGCATCTTACCGTCGTACACGATAACGCGTACATCGCGTGCATAAGAACCGGTCAACGGACCACGCTCCATACGCTCCATTACACCCTTGAGAATAGCAGGCATAAAGCGTGCATCGATACTACCACCGACAATACTATTGACAAACACGAGCTTACCGCCCCAATCGAGTGTAACCTCTTCAACACCCTTAGCATTGATCTTGAACTCCTGGCCACCGAAACGGTAAACCTCCTGCAATGGCTTGCCCTCCTCATAAGGTTCAACAATCATGTGCACCTCACCGAACTGGCCGGCACCACCCGACTGCTTCTTGTGACGATAGTCGGCACGTGCAGCCTTTGTGATAGTCTCGCGATAAGGAATCTTTGGCTCCTCATATTTAACCTGTACTTTCTCGACATGTTCAAGACGCCATTTCAATGTACGCAAGTGGAACTCACCCTGACCGTAAACGATAGTCTGACGAAGTTCCTTAGACTGCTCGATGCGCCATGTAGGATCCTCCTCGTGCATACGGTTAAGAACCTGCATCATCTTCTCGATTTCCGATTCATTTACAGGCTTGATGGCACGTGAATATTTCGATGCAGGATATTTGACAAGAGCGAATCTGTTGTTGGCATCCTTTGCATTAAGGGTATTTCCAATCTTGATATCCTTCAATTTCACTGTACAGCCAAGGTCACCGGCCTTCAATTCCTCAACAGCAACACGGTTTGCACCTGCACTGCAGAACAACTGTGCAATACGCTCCTTTGAGCCACGGTCAGCATTTACCAAGTCATCGCCGGCCTTCAATGTACCGCTCATCACCTTGAAGTAGTTCACCTCACCGATATGTGGTTCAACAGATGTCTTATAGAAGAAGATTGATGTAGGAGCATCACTGTTGTAAGGAACAGTCTCACCTTCAGCGTTTACAGGCTGTGGCATGTCAGTGATCTCAGGAGCAACATTTGCAAGGAACTCGAGCAGACGGCTTACAGCAACATCTGTTGATGCAGAACAGCAAAGAACAGGATATACGCTGTCAGTCTCAAGACCAAGACGTGCACCCTTACGGATCTCGTCTGTAGTCAACTCTTCCGACTCAAAGAACTTGTCCATCAAGCCCTCTTCGTTCTCGGCAGCCTTTTCAACAAGCTCCATATGCAGAGCCTTAGCCTTTTCAAACTCACCGGCAGGAATATCCTCCACGAGAGGTGGCTGGCCTTCGCCTGTATAGGTAAGTTTCTTCATCAACAGAACGTCGATGATTGTGCTGAAACCTGGACCTGCGTTCAAAGGATACTGCACAGGAACAACCTTAGAGCCATAAATTGACTGCAACTGCTCTATGATGGTGTCATAGTCGCACTTCTCGTTGTCAACCTGGTTAACCACGAACATCATAGGCTTCTTCATCTTCTTTACATAGCGATAGCAGTTCTGTGTACCTACCTCGACACCATACTGGCCGTTGATGACCATAATAGCCAAATCGGCAACTGTCATAGCGCTGACCATACTTCCTGCAAAGTCATCAGAACCCGGACAATCGATAAGATTGAGCTTCTTGCCTGCCTGCTCTATCTGGAATACAGTCGAAAACACCGAATAGCCATACTCCTGCTCTACAGGGAAGTAGTCACTAACGGTGTTCTTTGCCTCAATTGTACCTCTACGTTTGATAATTCCACCCTCATAGAGCATAGCCTCTGTGAGAGTGGTTTTTCCAGAGCCGGAACATCCTACGATTGCAATGTTCTTGATTTCGTTGGTTTGATAAGTTTTCATATTATTTTTGTTTTAAATAAGGAAGAGAGAGCCAGTAAAAAAACAAATAATCATCATCATTAACGACAGTCTTTACCTGCATCATCATCGACTCCAATTCCTTGTGGTTAGTTAAAGTTTCAAATCTGTTGGCAATGTAGGAATTTTTGGAAACAAAAGCAAATGGAAAAGAGAACTTTTTTAACTTAATAAGAAAAAAAGCTATCTTTGTAGCATAATTTAACACAAAATGGCAGGAATATACGTACATATACCCTTTTGTAGACAGCGATGCAACTATTGCGCTTTCTATTCGTCCACCTTATATAATATAAAGGAGGAGTATGCAAACGCAGTATGCAAAGAGCTTGAAATACGCAAGGGATATGCCGGGGACGAACAGATCAGAACCATATACTTTGGTGGCGGAACACCATCGACCCTGCCAATGGAGCTCCTGCAAAGGATATGCAGCACAATATATGCCAACTACAGCGTATGCAACGATGCAGAAGTCACCATAGAGTGCAACCCGGACGACTTGAGCGAGGAGTTCCTTGAAAAGTTGCGTGCACTGCCATTCAACAGGATAAGCATGGGAGTACAGAGTTTTGACGACACGCAACTGAAGCGACTAGGACGCAGGCACGATGCCGAGAAGGCACGCCAGGCCGTCAGGAACGCACGCGCTGCCGGATACAGGAATATAAGCATTGACCTTATGTTTGCCTTACCCGGCTCTACTGCCGAAAGTTGGCAGCACGACCTTGAAAGCGCAATAGCACTACAGCCCGAACACCTGTCGGCATATAACCTGATGTATGAGGAGGATACACCGCTACACCGTGCGCTGCAACGCGGTGATTTCGACGAGTTGAGCGAAGAGGAGAATGTAGAGCAATTCCAGATGCTCATAAAAAGGATGAAGGAGGCCGGCTACCGACATTACGAAATTTCGAACTTCGCCATGCCCGGATACGAAAGCCGCCACAACAGCAGCTATTGGAACGACACCATATACATCGGCTGTGGAGCGGCAGCACATTCCTACAATGGTAAATCACGCGAATGGAACATCGCCGACATCAAAGAGTATATCAAAGGAATGGAAAGCGGAAAACGCAACTATGAGATAGAGCAGCTCAGCGAGGAAGAGCGTTACAACGACACAATACTCACCCGACTGCGTACCGCTGACGGCATACCGCTCAAATGGATGAATGAGAAATTCAGCGAAAAACTCAACGTCTACATGCTTGCTGCAGCACAGAGCCATATGGAATGTGGTAACCTCAAAAAAGAGGGCGACAGCCTGTCACTTACCGAGAAAGGCATTTTCATCAGCGATGCTGTAATAAGAGACCTGATATACGCGGAATGACGGAGAGGATTACAAGGTACTATACAAACCACCTTGTCACTTTCCAAGAAATTCGCAGAAGCGCGCCATCTGCTTGGAGAAAGAGAAGGAATCGGACGCAGCGACAAGACAATTTGTTGAATAACCGGAATACTCTTCCATCGACATCCCCGCAAAGGCCTTTATATTATTTTCCAACGCTGCATAATCACCATATCTGGAAACAAGGCCAAACCCATATTCCTTTACAATACGCGCTCCCTCGCCTTCACCACTGAAAAGAATAGGGATTCCGGCAGGCAACAAATCAAATATTTTTGAAGGAACAGCACCATATATGGGCGCTGCAAGAGGTATTATCGACAGATCATACTTTTTCAGTTCCTCATTCATTTCCTGTTTAGACACATAACCGTGATAATAGATATTCTTGTCACCGGATTTAATGTATGAGAGTATCTTGTCCATCTGATTTCCGCCACCGTAAAGATGCATTTCAACATCAAGTGCCTTGAAATCAACAGCCTTCAACAAGGAGAGCATATCTTGAGCAACACCGAACAGACCGGCATACACAATTTTCAGCTTAGCGTTTCTCTTGCGTGCAACAACCGGAACATCTGCAACAGGCTGGAGATTGCGGTACAGGAATGTACGCTTGCCAGGAAACATACCGCATACATGTTCTATAATTTCACTCGACTGCCCCATAACAGAATCAGCATTCCTATATATGAAACGTTCAAGAAAAGAGAGGACCTTGAAAAAGAGGCTACCTTTACGCACATATCCGAGCTCTACAGCCGAACCGGGCCATAAATCAGAAACATTAAGTATTGTGTTTTTTCCGAAAAGTTTCTTGAAAAGCAACACTGCCGAAGCTGAAACCATAATTGGAGGAGACTGGACAATGACACGGTCGTAGCTCTTCACAAGATTGCGTTTCAAAGCAAAAGCCCACATGGTAACGGCATACGAGGTCATTGCTACCACGCGTTTAATAGGATTCTTGGAAACTGTAGCATATGTCCAATAACGATATATATCTATTCCGTCAATAGTTTCCTTCATGGAACAGCGTCCACGATAACCATCAAAGATCTTGCCTTTGGGATAATTGGGCAGACATGTAAGCACATCGACATCTACACCCGAGGCTTTCAAACCTTTTGCAAGGTTCGTTATACGGCTTGGAGCAGCTCCAAGCTCCGGCTCATAATAGAACGAAACGACAAGAACTTTCATGCAGTCACAATATAAGTTAAGGCCATACAACATGAAGCAAGCATGTTATATGCATTCATGGGGTTAAAAGTTTTACAAGATGCACAAAGTTATAAAAAATAATGACATTAACATCTTTTTCATGATCATATATATCAAAAAAGTCTTATTCTTTTCACTCGCTGTGAAAAATATTGAAGCAAGCTTCATATTTCTCGCTAACTTATCCGTATCTTTGAGCTAAAGCTCGAAGATTATCTACACTCGCTGTGAAAAATATTGAAGCAAGCTTCATATTTCTCGCTCGTTTGTTTGTATCTTTACTGCAAGTTGTGAAAATGAAAAACAGATGAGCAATATTTTAAGACTGATACTGCCAGTACTTTTGTTTACACTGCCAGCACAGGCACAAAAAAACGAATGGGGCAAAATAAAGTATGAACTGCAGACAGAAATCGTGGCATCAAAAGGGAAGCACGCTCCATTCTGGTTGGCAAGCAACCGGCACGGTCTGTCTTCTTTAAAGAACAACAATGCCAACATCACAGCAGGAATATTTCGTGATTTCGACAATAAAAGAGGGTTCACATGGGCATATGGTGCCGAAATTGCCGGCGCGTGGAATTATACAGCTCCGTTCTATATACAACAGCTATATGCCGACATCAAATACAACTGTTGGGAACTCAGTATCGGAAGTAAAGAACGGTATTCCGAGAACAAGCACAAGACTCTCAGCGGTGGAGGACTCACTTTTTCACCGAACGCACGTCCTATTCCACAGGTGCGTTTCGGCATAAATGAATACACTCCTGTAAATTGGCTGTTCAAAGGCTGGATAGAGGTAAAAGGACACATAAGCTATGGCCGCCAGACCGACGACCGTTTCCAACGCACACACATGACCAGTGCCATGCATGGAAGCAGATATGTAGACAAAGTACTGTTCCACGAGAAGAGTGCGTTCCTGAAGATAGGCAAAAGGGCAAAGAGCCGTTTCTCGGTTGAGATGGGATTGGAAATGTACACACAGTTTGGTGGAAGGGTATGGGAAAAACGCGACGGTGAGTACATCCTTAAACACGACCTGCCACACACCTACAAAGAATATCTTAAAGCATTTATTCCTATGGCAGGAGGCAGCGAGTCTACCGAGATGGATCAGACCAACATCAATGGCAATGTTCTCGGCAGCTGGCATCTTGCATTGAACTACCAAGCAGGAGACTGGCATATAAAAGCATACTACGAACATTATTACGAGGACCACTCCGGACTGCTTGGATTTGATTATCACTACAATAGAGATGGAAAGAAAGAGTTGATCACCTACCTTCCTTGGAGAGACGGACTATATGGCCTGGAACTGACATTTCCCAAAAACAGAATCATCAGTACCTTTGTGTATGAATTCATAACATCACGGGACCAGAGCGGACCTATACTGCAGAACCCTGCCGGCGAGATGATGGGACAGGCCGGCGGAAAAGACTGGTACTACACACACAGCTACTACCAGTCGTGGCAACATTGGGGAATGGCAATCTGCAATCCGCACATATTATCCCCTCTTTACAATGACCAACCCAACATGACAATGCCCTATTCGCGTATACGTTCACACCACATAGGATTCGACGGTGAACCATGCGAATTCATCGACTACCGCATCATGGGTTCATGGAGCAGACATTGGGGCTCATATGAGGACCCGCTTCCTGAGTCACTTACCCAGTTGAGCATCATGGGAGAAGTTGCTTTTGCACCACAAAAATGGAATGGATGGAAATTCACCGGAGCCATAGCCTATGACCATAGCAAACTCATTGGAAACAACATAGGAGGTATGCTCACCGTTTGCAAATCAGGTTGGCTAAGTAAAAAATAAGTATATATGAAGAGATACACCTATATATTAATCATTCTGTTAGCCGTAGTGCTTGCAGCATCATGTGAAAGTTACCAGATCAATGGCAATTTGGACGGTTTTTGGCAAGTGTCAAGTATAGAGGAGAAGAAGACCGGCAACATTAGCGACTGCGACGGAGATATCTACTACTCATTCCAAAGGGAGCTTGTATTGATTTCATATGTATCACCCAATATACCTCAGGGGCAGATGAAAGAGAATTACATCGCCTACTTCTCATACGAAAACGACTCAATATACATGAGCGATTTCCGTATCTACCTTGACAGAGAGGGCAAACAGGCTCCACTGTCAAAACTTGCAAAGTTCGGTCTATACGACACATTCAATACTTTCCGTGTCGAAAAGCTGGATAAAAGTTCTTTGATACTTAACTCAGAAAAGGCACGTATAGTGATGAAGAGACACTAAAAATGCCATATCATAAAACTTTAAAATAATAATCACCAACAAGTTTCTCAATAAAAATCTTTGGCATCAATTCCCTTTTTCACAACTTTTGCAGGCATGCCAACAACAATAGAATTATCGGGAACATCATCAAGCACCACAGCACCTGCGCCAATCACAACGTTATTTCCGACCTTGACTGGACCTAAGATTTTTGCGCCTGTACCTATATAGACATTATCACCAATAACAGGTACATCATAATGTCTTGATCGGCCACCAACAGTCACACATGTGCCAATAATACAATTTGAACCTATAACAGCACGGGAATGAATAACTGTTGCAATACCATAATAACCAAACTTTGTTCCTTTGCCTATTGAACAACTTGCCGGTACAGAACAATTAAAAAGCATATATTGCAACAAATAGATTATTCTTGGCAAAAAAGGGATTTTATGACACCAAAGCCAATGAGCTAAACGATACCAATGAATTAACATATTACTTATACACTACATTATTATTTTATAAATATCCATCATCGTATCAACAGAACTTTTCCATGTATAATTATCAATTACATGTTTACGACCGGCATTTCCCATCTCCTGTGCTACAGATGCGTTGTTCAACAAATACGATATTCTGTCTGCAGCAGCTCTTGCATCATTTTTAGGAACAATATATCCAGCCACACCATCGGGCACAACCTCCTTGAAACCATCGGCTTCAGCAACGACAACAGGAACGCCACATGACATAGCCTCAACTGCTGCAACGC
The DNA here is from genome assembly GCA_017555585.1 of Bacteroidaceae bacterium. Taxonomy (GTDB): domain Bacteria; phylum Bacteroidota; class Bacteroidia; order Bacteroidales; family Bacteroidaceae; genus HGM04593. Next base: position 42,300 of record JAFZGA010000011.1, on the reverse strand, counting down.
CAAAACTCTCACTGTCACTACGTGACAACGCAACATATACATCCATATTCGAAAGCAGCACCGCAACCGCTTCGTTTGGTATACGACCCAGAAATGTCACTTTATCTGTCAAGCCTAAATCGTGTGCCTGTTTTTCCAAATTATTACGTTCTGCGCCATCACCGGCAATAACCAACCTTAAATTAATACCGGGATTTTCACGAACAACTATTGCAAATGCATCAATCAACGTGTCTATACCGTATATTGCAGACAAAGCTTTTACTGTACCTATTATATATTCTTTTTTCTCTGCTTTATTTTTAGCAGGCACAAACCTTTCTTCATCCACACCAAAAGGTGTTACATGAATCTTCTTGTCTGTGTATTTTGAAACCTCACGCGCCATACAGTGACTGGTAGAGAGAATCCTATCTGCCTTGGAAAAATTAAATTCAAGTAACTTTCGATGTAACCATGACACTTTAGGGAAAAGATAAGCATCAGAACCCCACAACGATATTATGAGTGGATGAAAGCCCGAAAGCACACCGAGCAGACCGTAACTTGTTGCATAATGAGCGTGAACCATATCCGGTTTGAACTCACGTATACAGCGTTTAAGCGCTCTAAATGGTTTCAGGTAGTTCAATTTTTCAACAGTACCGTTTGTCTTCTGGTCCTTTAATGTTCCAAAAATATTATGTGCATAAAGAGTAACACCGTCCAACTTGCGATAATAATCGGCATCCATATCATTTAAACTGAAAAGTGCCACTTCATGACCACGTTCTGCAGTAGCTTTGACCCAACGCTTTGTATGATCACTGCTTGAATCGGAAAGAATGAGAACTCGTTTTTTACCACGTTCCTTACCGCTCCAGCCTGTATTCAAGGCTGTAATAAAATCACAATAAGTTACATTTTCCTTTTGAGAAGAAACCTCAAAAATCCTATTAATAAATCCTTGGACATAAGTCCTTGGACAACCGTTCATTAGTAAACCTTTCTTAATCGACGGCAATGACGCAATTCGCCAAAATAAATAAAACAACCGGCCATAAGATTGCCTCACGTTAATAAAACGATTCAGATAATATATATATAATTTACCAGGAAGAGAAACTGGACTGATTGTTGAGCTGACTTTATGATAGATAACAGAATCCAAGACACAAGCCATTGCAAAACGTTGCTTTAGCATACGTAGCGAGAACTCGCAATCCTCTTCTCCGAAAAAGAATTTTTCAGTAAAAACCGTCATATCATCTTTTAGGATCTCTGGCAAGAAGTACAGAGCACAACCTGTTACAAAACTTATAGGTATATATTCCTTTTCTTTTATATCAGTAGCAGTCTGATTGTTATAGAAATAGCTACGTTTTCCCCACTTAAGACGACCACCTGCATTCCATATTCTTGATTTGTCACTATGAAAAAATATCAATGGTGTCAAAACTTTGTATTGCGAATGAGTTTTTGAAAAACTTTTAAGCTTTACCAAGAAATCCGTTGTTACCTCCGTGTCATTGTTCAGCAAAAGATAGCTGTCAGGATTATCTTTGGCAGCAACGGCAATACCTTTATTGTTACCACATGCAAAACCATAGTTCATATCCAATGGAATAAGGCATATATCAAAATCCGGGTGTTCCTTTACCCATGCCTCAATGCGTTGCATTGAATTATCCGTAGAACCATTATCTACCAGATATACTTTAAATTCTCCTTCGGCATTTTGCAACGAATCCAAACAAGACAACGTATCATTGGCATTATTCCAATTCAATATGATAATTGCGGTCATACTAATTCTGTAATACTATTGATTTATATACTTAATAGCAAAAGTAACAAAAAAAACTGCTTTTTCAACAGAAATTCTCAATTATCGTATGCAAGGCATCACTAAAAGAGACCTGTATGCAGTCTGCCGGCTGCAATATATTATATTCGTAAGAAACATGCTTCTTTGTCAATGTTATTGACTTATGCCCTTCAAATATAAACACAGCCCTGTCTGTAACAACTCTGTCAGCATCAACTCTCAAGACCTGCACCTCTGGAGAGAGATGAAAAAATGCCTCTGCCGCATACCCTATTTTGCCACAAAGCTTATCCTCTATCTCAAATGAAGTTTTATTACATACAAAACGGCGGCAACAACGAAGCCCGTCAGCACTGTAACCATTATGTTCAACAGCAAATATTACCGGACCATCCTCCTTTATCACAGCCTGTGCACGCTGTGCACACCTAAATGCGCCCCATACTTGCGATGAATTCTTTTTATTGACAACCACAGCGTTATGAGCGCATGTTGAACGCTCATAGTCTCTACGTACACCGGCATTATATGTCGAAGTTCCTGTATCAACCAACAGTTCACGTCCGCTTACCCACAACAGGAATGTTGATGAATCGGCATGGGCATGGCCCAAATTATACGAAACTCCAAGTTGAGCCATATCAAGAACTGCCTCGTAATGAGAGTGTACAATATGGCGATAACCACTTTCGCCCAATATACTTCTGCCCCATTCAATACCCAAACGTACAGCGTATTCACGAAGTTTCGCCGGCGACAAGGCTACACCATTGGCTGAATCATTCAATAGCGGAATGGAATCATCTTTTGTGACAATGGCATCGAGCCATGCCAACATGGCAGAAGCCTTTTCACGAAGCAGGGTTCTCACACCTAGCAAGCCTTCAAATAAGCAGTCATCAGCATTATGCAATAGATTGTAGCAGTCAAGCAGACGTTCAAGAATAATACAATGATACATTGGACTAAGCTCATAATGAGCACCATCATTCAGTATTTGCTCTTTCAGCTGCTTTTCAACAATTCGCTTTGCTTTTTGCCAAAAAACTTTATCTTGAAAATACACCGCAGCGAACAATAAAGAAAAACCATTCTCTAAATAGTGATTTGCAAGCAAATGACGTTCTGTGCGGGTACTCAGAATCCTATATTGTGAATAAAGAAACGTATCTATGTTTCTATGCTGTGTCTGAGAGAGTTTATCCCAATGCATTGAGACGAACTTTATCCAATTGATACCACGCAATGATATGGGATATGGATCGTCTGCTATTCTATTATCATGTACCGATGCAATAAAACGCTCAATCCACTCCACACCGGTTGCTGCACTCATTGCCGGTTGCAGAATAAAATCCATATAATTCAGGTTATAACGCCATAGATCACCCATAGAACGGTCGTCCCATTTGCCACTGAATGAATGTGAGATATTCAGAAAATCAAAGACGTTATCACCTCGGTATGTTATATATTTTTCAGGAAACGGAAGGAATGCAATACAGTTGCCGGCTTTGTACGATGCATATCTATTCCTTCGGACAATCAATTGTCTTAACTTGGCACACACTTTGTAATAAAACTGAAAACAGATTTGTTCTGCTTTCAAATACCTCAATGTATGATAATACCTCGACAGTTTCATGCACGTTTATTAATTTGATAAAGATTCCATAAACACAACACAAACAGCAGCATCTCGGACAACGACATAGCCCAAGCAGCTGCTATTGCACCCCAATGAGAGGTAGATAGCAACATAAAAATGACACTGAATATACCGGTTATTATTACAGAACGGAAAAACAGAGTCTGTCCATCCATATTTATAAGCCCCACAATACCTACAAGGTAGTTGATTTCACCAAACAGTATGACAAGAGTCATAATGCGTATAAGCGGAACTGTAGCGGTGAAGTCGCTACCACAAAGTATATCAGATATAATCGGTGCAAAAATATATACGCCAATAGTAACCAGCACTACAACAGCTGTAAAAGGGAAAGCAATTCTACGCAACAGACGCATGTTGTTTTTTACAGACTGGCCCTTAAAACGATGGCTCAGGTGCGGAAACAATGCTTGAGCCGCAGGAGATATCAGAGACTGGAATCCTTTGATTACCTTTTCTGCGGCAGAATAAACACCAACAATATCATCCGGCACGAACTGTTTGAGGATTATCACATTGGCATTGCGATAGAGATTCATACCGAACGTAGACCCAAAAACAGCACTTCCGTCTTTTAATTGAGTAAGTATTTCGCCCCATGTTGTACGACAAAGACGAATATGGAACTGCTTATACACCAAGACAATACTTAGCAAACCTGCCAAAAGATAGCCGAATGAATTAAGCAGAATCAACAAGCTATAATCATCACGTGTACGGACAACAATAAATATAAGTATGGTAAAAAGAATCTTGGAAGAAGCATTTACAATAGTCATATACTTCATCTTCTCCATTCCCTGGAATAGCCACACTGGAGTAAAAATATCACCTACAACCATTCCCAAGCCATAGAAGAACATAAGAAGTCCAATTTCGTCCTTAAATACCAGACGAGAGAACAATAACAATACAAGAGACAGGACTACTGCAATAATTGATTTGCATGCTATAACCGCGCTATATATACGCGAAACGGCATGTTTGTCTTCGCGATTCTGTGAAATCAGCTTTGTTGCCGAAAAATTGAATCCATAGGTACTGAACAATATCACATACTGCAATACAACATATACATAAGAATAAGCACCATAGTTGGCTTTACCAACCACATGCAGAATATATGGCAAAGTCACCAATGGCAGCAGGACATTCAACGCATTCAATATTGAGAGCGAGAAGAAGTTTTCGATAAGTTGTTTATATTTTTTCAAGTCCATTTTCTTTACAACACATCTTACGACTGTACTTTGTATACATTATCCGCTCTGCAAAGCATAGCAAAACAACTATAACAGGAAGTTCAAAAACAACCAAGTGGAAATAATAGAACTCAAACCACCCCATAGCCAGAAGTCCGCACTCAAAGAAATATATTACATATACATAAATATTGTTCCATTTAATTGTTGCCAGTTTTAAGAAATACATAATTGTACTTGACAACAAAAGATATACCACAAACTGAAAAAAATCAGTATATATAAAAAGAGTACCAAAAAATGTACGGACATTGGTCAAATTAATACCGGTATTGTAATAAAAGGGATTAATCGGGCTTACTATACCCTCCTTGGCAATATTGCCCGAAATGGCATTTATCAAATTAATAATCGGAGCCCATAAAATTTCAAAATCACCAGAGTCTGGAAATCCAAGTTGCATATCCATACTCAACCCAAATGTTCCGCTTGTTAAATAATGAAAAAAATGAGCAAACACATAATCAAGCATTTCTACTGTTACCTCTTCCTTTTCTGCTGCAATCATTGGCAACACCAAATAAGCAAACAAAAAGACAAGGAAACCACCAACCAACGTAAATAGTACAGTTGAAATCCTAAGCCTTGTTTTTTTTGTATATAAACGCAATGCCAATCCGGCAATACATGGAATTATCATCCAACCTTTTACATTATATAGAACACCGACAAAAAGAAAAAAGAAAATCACAATCCACAACCACCTGTTCTTTCGGTCAACAAAATAAATGGATGCGATCAGCAGTGGTAACGTAATAATTCGAAGATGCCCCCATATACCCTGGCCGGCAAATTCAAGTCCAAAATCATCAGAGCCAATGTAGTATCTACTGCTACCGGTATAACTATATACTCTATATATGAATAATACACAAAGCACCACTGCTATCCATGACAACAATTTGGGCATATTTTGATTTTTCACAGTGCTGTTTAATGGTAGCTTTGCACGTTGTGTCAAAGTTCCCAACACAAAACTGGGAATTGCAAATATAGGAAGACCTATTATCCACAACATAATACTGGGATAATAAAAATCGACAAAACCAAATTTTCCGGAAACAATAATAGTCAGTAGTAATATCGCGAGATAAGGCAATACAAGAAACATCAATGGCGTATACAATGTTTTCCAAGTTTTAAGCTCGAAATACATCAGTACACATACCTCTACGCAAAGACATACCACAAAAAGCATGACCGTAAATATATTTACAATATACCGAAACTATTGTTTATCTGATTTTATTATTGCATCCTTTACAACATACCAAGCAGATGTTCCAAAAAATGCAAGAAAGACATATAATGCAGCCATCATCATCTTCTTGGGTGAAGATGCTTTTATTGGAACAATTGCAGGTTGCATAACAACACATACAGGAGTACTCTCTGCTACCTTAGCCCGTGCCATCTCAAGTTGTTGAGAAATTTGATTATATACATTGAAGGCCAGTTCCTGTTCATTTGACAATCGTTTCTCTTCTATCTGATGCTGCATCTTGACAACTCCTTGATGCTTATCTACATATTCAGCATAATTGTGCTGTGCTGTATAATATTTCTCTTGAGCCTCTTTGTACAACTGTTCTGTATAGATTAAATCCTTGCGTGCCTTAGCCGAACGGTATGTTCCAATATATTTTTGCAGATTATCAGCAACCACATTGGCTACGTATGCTGAAATTTTAGGATCCTGCGTGGTTACATTCAACGTAATAACAAAATTTCCTTTATCAACATTAACAACAATAGCCTTATCCAATTTCTGCAACAACAGATACTGTTTACGGGTAAGATTCATGTCTGCTCCGTCAGTAGGCATTACTGTATCTACGACATTTTCCATAAATAGTTTCTGAACCATCATTAAAGGAAAACTTGTAATATGACTCCACCATGCCATTTTCTGATGTTTTTCTAAATATTCATATAAAGATGTGGATAGCTCGCCGTCTTTAGTTTCGACTTGCAAGCTTATCAGATCACACAAGAACGGTGTCGATGAAACTATCTGCGGATATAGTTCTGGATACAGAGCATCCTCGTTACCCGACATGCCATTCAAATTAACTCCGGCCATTGAAGCCAAAGTACCAAGACTGCCGGAAACACTTGCACCTGATGAAAACTCCGGTGCCATGACAACTGTTGAAGTATACTGCTTAGGAATGCTGAAAGCGACAACTACCGCAAAGGCAAAAGCGATAAAACAATTGATTACAATACGTTTACGTTTATCCCATAACAATAACAACAAACCTATAATATCTGTGCTTTGTGTATTTTCCTTATTTTCACTCATAAAACCTGATTCTTTATAAGAAATAATATGCTATCTCCCAAAAGCGTAACACTGTTAATCTTGCTGTTACGTCAATTTTACTTCAGCAAATTAATCAATGTAACAACCATAGTTGCCAAAGAGGCTGTTGATGATCCTATGGCTACAATTTCTGCTGTAGAAACCGATTTGCGCATTTTCTTGCGCGGAACAACAATTTCGCAACCTGGCTGTATAGCCTTCCTTGAATGTTTAGAAATTTGCTCTACAGAACCGTTCATGTTTATCACATAAACACCGTTTTTCTTGGCCTTATTTCCAAAGCCACCGGCATGTTTTATATAATATTTCAACGATTTACCCTCTTTCCAATTGACTGCTGTAGGATACTTTACTTCACCTCGTATCTTAACCGTAGATGTATACTCAGGAACCGTCACGACATCACCATCACGCAACACGATATCGTAATCACTGCCTGGATTTTCAATTGCTTTTTCCAAATCTATAGCAATAGAGAACAAATCACCCTCACCAAGTTTTGTTTTCATCAAAGAATCCATGAGGACAAAGTTTGCGTCGCTACTGTTGTCTATCATTTCTTCATACATCTCAACATTAGACAAAGTCTGAAGCAGGTCACGCTGCTCCAAATCTTCCTTTGTAAACTTTCGGGAAAGATGCGCACCTTTTACATAGGCACTATTAGAAAAGCCACCGGCAACCTTCACAAGATCACTAAGCTTGAAATCGTTTGAAGTAATGGCATATCTGCCATCAAAATTCACAGCACCCGATATCTGTACATTCTTGATTTTATTGGACATCGGGCTACGACGTATATTTATTTCATCAAACGGTTTGAGTACAAATCCGGATTCACCATCAACAACAAAACCATCCTTTATCTTAAAGCTGTATGTCTCAACAAGACTATCAGAATCTTCCATTGCCGACGGATCAATAATCTGACGGAAAACATCGATTTTTGCCATTGAAGCTGCACGTGTCAAACCACCTGCCTGCAATATAATATCCTCGATTGTCGTATTTTCTGCAAACTTGTATTCACCAGGGAAATTAACCTCGCCATTTACTTTTACTACCAGATCACCAGCCATATCACTGTTGCTTGGAATAAAAAGTATATCATTATTTCGCAACGCGACATCGGGGGTAGTTCCATTTACAATACCTTTGACATCAATAGATTTAGCTTCGATTGTGTTATCGGCATTCCTGTGGTGAAGAACAGCTCTATTAAGGAAGGCATCCTCGCGAAGTCCACCGGCTGCCGACAAAAGTTCCGATACGCTGTTTATATCTTCACCGTACTGATACTGGCCAGGGAAGAACACAGCACCGTTTACCTCAACCATATTCGAAAAACGCGGAATTACAGAATCCACATATATTGAGTCGCCGTCACACATGGCAAATGCACCCATATTCTTTCTGTCGACAGTAAAGAGTGAATACTCGCGACCGCTTTTTCTAACCACACGCAGTTTCTCACTATACGCGTCACCAGCAAAACCACCCGAGAATTTAACGAGCGAAGCAAGTGTCTCGTTGTTTTTCATCTCATAAAGCATTGGGCGCTTTATTTTACCCTGAATATTTACAATGGCATCGTACACTCCGACACTTATCACATCATTGTCCTGAAGACGAATATTACCGTCTACTTTTCCGTTGAAAATATAGTCATACACATCAATTACTGCAACAGCCTTGCCATTGCGGAAGACATTTATCGAACGGAGTGTACCAATATCACTTATACCACCAGCAGCATACAATGCATTGAATGCTGTAGAAAGGGCACTCATTGTATAGCTACCGGGAGCAACAACTTCACCAAGCACTTGCACCACTATTGAGCGAGTTGTACCTACAGACAAACTTATACTTGATTCATTATATCTTTTACCTAAGACTTCATTCAGGTATGTATTGGCCTCCTTTACATTTTTACCAGCAAGATGCAAGGGACCCACACCGTCAACGACGATTTTTCCGTCGGGCGAAATCTCCGACTCTATCAAAGCCTGCGATGCTCCCCAGATATCTATAATCACGACATCGCCTGCACCTAATATATAATCAGAAGGAGTAGGCACATTGCTTGATGATTCAAAAGTCAGCAATTCGTTATTGAATATATTACGGCCAAAAACGCGAGGCTCATTCAACAGATTTCTATAATACAGAACAGAATCAATGTCAAGGAACGCCATTTCATTTTCAAGCATTCCTAACTTCTCATCTCTTGAATATCTCTTAGTTATATCATTTTTAGAACGGACCAATCCGGCTTGACGCTTCTGGGTTTCCTCTGCTCTATCACGTAATCGGCTGTCAGTTCCGTTTCTTCCAACAAGATTATTTGCACCCAACAAGGACTTTTCAGCGTCATACTTCTTTTTTATTTCGCGAATACGCTCAGGCGAAACACCTTTTTGTAGAAGTTTGGTTGCTATTGTACGCTGGTCAGAGCCTTTTTCCTGTTCGGCCTGAACAAAAATAATTATCTGCTCATCGCTCATACTCTGGGCAATAGCAAACTGCATACAAAAAACACAAGAAAGCAGTAATAATATTTTTTTTGCCATATATTCTGATAGGATTATTTTAGAATTTCTTACCGGTGATGATATACAATACAGTTGTAACAATTATTCTTAGATCGTACCACAAAGAGCGTTTCTGCAAATAGTCAAGATCCATATCCAGACGAATCAACATCTTTTCCAAAGTATCGGTATACCCGTTGTAAATAGTAGCCATAGAAGTCAATCCCGGACGCATTAGATAAATATATTCATAATTGGGATTTTCCTTTTTGATCATATCTATGAAATATTTACGTTCTGGTCTTGGGCCCACAAATGACATATCGCCAACAAATACATTGAACAATTGAGGCAACTCATCGAGATGATGTTCACGAAGGAATTTTCCGACTTTAGTAAGACGTTCGTCACCTTTGGTCGCAAGCTGCGGTTTACCGTTTCTCTCCGAGTCGGCACGCATTGTCCTGAATTTATATATGTAGAACGGTTTACCTTTATAACCGATTCTTTCCTGCTTGAAAATTACACTGCCGTCCTTCTGTAATCGTAAGCTGATATATACGATCAGAAAGACCGGCGACAGAACCACAAGACCGAAAAATGAACAAAAAACATCGAACAGACGTTTAATTACACGTTCAACGACATTCATTCCATCTTTTATAACCATGATTTTATATAAATCTTTTATATACTTTATTACAAATAACTACCTTTTAACAAAAATATTGCAAAGTAAACATTTTTTTCAGTCAAAAAGAAATGTTTTTATGCCAAAAGGCGAAAGAGGAGAACATTTTGATGAATATTATTTTATCCGGCGACATAGAAACTTTGTCATGTAACAGCCGGAGAGGAGTATGAACATCGGCATTAGAGGCTGATGAAATCGTGCTTCACCATGTCCGACAAGGAGCAATAATGCCGTACCAGCGACTATTGTCGTTACAGGAATAATAAGAGCATCAAACAGCTTCTGCCTTATGCCGTATACGACACCACAAAAGCCACAGAACAATAACAGATAATAGTAAAGAAGATTCACGCAGGTCAACACCTGAACACAAGTCCAATGAGGAAAATCATCTTTCAGCACAGGCATACTTATCTCCTGATACATATATTCCCGATGCTCTTTACCGGGCAAAAATGCACAGAAATTGACATTGTCCGAAACATACGTTTTTAACAATTTCTCCGGCATTTGCCTGACATACTCCAATTTATTGCCGGGCAGCCACTTGAGAAAATGTGAACGCCACACAGAATCACGCTGCAAGCAATCGTATCCCAGGCTCTCGTCAATCCGGTTCGGGTCATTCCCGTCAAACAACAGGTAATCGGCAGCTTTATCGCTATCGTGATCCCACGAATATTGCATCAGCCCCATCCAGCCCATAGCACCCTGCGTAAAATATTTGTCCTTTATCACATAATTGGTCATGCCTATGGAAAGCATCACGACAATGTATCCTGCTGTCAAATAAAGATATTTACGATAAGCCGTTTTCTTGAAAAACATATACAGCAACAATCCACAAATAAAGATTATGGCCATAGGACGGAAACTGTTGGCTACAGCAAAACAGATTCCGGCAAAAACATATCTTTTTTTCAATGAAAGATATAATGCCGACAACGAGAAGAATATGAACGGAACTTCGCTCAATACCGACGTTCCGCAACCATAGTTTGCAGGATACAGCACAAACAGACAAAGTGACACAAGCGCAACCTTGTGATTGTACAGTTCTTCTGCTACGGCATAGACAAGCCATGCCATAAACCCTTGCATAAGAGAATACAGCACAAGCAACGGCATAACGGATCCAAAGAGATACAAAGAGGCAACAACGGCATTTATTGCACCTATATTCCACAGGAATGGAATATTCTTCAAATTAACAGGATAGAATGTACCGTTTGCAACACACTCCTTAGCCAGCAAGATATACCCTTCGCTGTCAGGATATGGAGTATAACCAAACACCGACAGGCATACAACTTGGGCTATTGTATAGAAAAGAACTATAATTATTGATATCTGAAAATATTTTTGCGACATAAAACATGTTTTATTCCAACTGTTTCAAACGTAGAATCACACAACATCAATTACAGAACCGGGATAGTAATGAGCCAATATCTGAACATGCGATGCACCTTTTTCACCCATGACAGCAGCACCTACCTGACAAAGCCCCACTCCATGTCCCCAACCGGCACCTTTCAGTACAAACAGCACCGTATCATCTTTATCTGTAACCTTATCGACAACAAAAGCCGAGCTGTACAGATGCGTTCTTGAAAGCCAACGTCGTATCTCAAGCTCCTTACCGACAACACGGGTTGCTTTAGTGCCGACAACACGCAAGCGTGTTATTCTGCCTGAAGCCCCACGTTCAAGCGGAACAAGCTCTTCAACCGTACCGAAATCGATACCGGAACGCTCAGAAACGATGGAGGATAGTTCCGACTGAGTGTATACCACCTGCCAACGATAAAAATCATTTGTTTCCCGGTCGTATCCATTGAGTATCTGTGACAGAACAGTTTTGTCGTTCGTTGCACAAAACGATGGCGGTTCACTCTCTATCCAGCGACGTGCTGCCTCTTCATTATCCAATGACTGAAACAAAACGTTATCGTCACTATCCCTTAATGCCTGAAGATAACCGGGATTTTCATCTTCCCAACACGAAGAAAAAAGTTCCATCATTCCACCGCAACATTTGCTGAAACGTGCGTCACAAACCTCACCTGCATATTTGAGCACCAGCCCGGCTGTCTCTTCTACAGCACATGCCACATTGGGGTTATGCGCCCTTGTAATACCTTGATATCGTTGACAATGGTCATCGGCACAAAGATCAAAGAGTGTATGATCCTCGCGTGCATACCAACGCACAATTTCATTTTCATCTTCCCATCCCAACATTCCAGTCTGGACCTTATCCTTACGCAACAACTGGGCATAGAGCCAGCTACGGGAAACTATAGCATGAGCTTTAAGGAACTCCAACGAAGAGGTTGCAGACATCTCGCTCGATATCACACTTATAAGATACTCTTCGACATCAATCCTGTTTACAGCACGTACCTCGCCATCTTCGACAATGAAGCGCAGTTCACCCGAAAAGGTCTGCATCTCTTTTCTTTGCCAATGAAAATTGAGCCCTATAACAACATTATGCAAGGTAAATACCGAATCTTTACCACAAGGCACAAGAACAAGTTCATCAAAGAGTCTTCCGTTATACGAAAGCCTGCCATCTTCGATGGAAACGACATTTTCTGTGACATTATTCAGGATATATTTGCTGTTGCTTTGCTCTGTCGGTACATTCCGTTCTCCATTGTTGCCATTCAGGCAAAAACCACCGATCAAATCGAATTTTATCTGCGAAGCACGCAAAATCCCGATATCAACACTCCTCATGGCAAGAAACTACATTTTCAATAATAACAGCAATCATATCATCATCTATTGCAACCTCGTTCATGATTGCCATAGCCTCATCAGAAGTCATTTCAAGAAAATCCTTTTCAAGCGGAGTGACCATCAAACCTGCCATATCAAGTGTACCCGGGCTGACCATACGTCCATTGTCCATAACGGTACTATAACAGTCTGGGCGATGTTTGGAGCGAGGGATGATAATGGTAACCCAACCCTCACCGCGCTCATAATATGATATTGAATTCATTCTTGGTTCAGCTTCACCGTCATGACAAGGAATTGCCGACAACAGACGCGACAACAGTTCTACCGATTTGCTTACGCTGTCTGCACGCACCTCGAACAATGGCACGACATATCCGCCAGCCCTGTAAATACCGGCACCGTCTCTCATAAACAGCGGTTCAAGGTTTTCATCGACAATTCTGCGCCACTCCCCTGACAGCAAAGGGATATCGTTCCTGCGTACCGCCTGCAGATGTGCATGGTCGGGAGCAGAAGCCCCACACATCGCACCATTGTAGAACAACGCCATTTCTTGCCACTCATTAGCGAGCAGCAACATGTCGGAATACATTTTTTCAAGCACCTGTGGTACATGTTCTTTCCATGCCAACGTAAAATGGCGCGGCAATATCGGGAAAGGATTTACAAGTATATCAAAACAGCCTAAGGCACTCTCTACAATTTGCTGTGCAGGACGGTTCTCACCACACAAGAAGCATTTGCGGTTCTTCAGCGACTCGCTGTCCACCTTTGCACCTGTGGAGACAGCACGCGACGGATTATATTGCAACATAATGCCATTTTCAAGTTGACGCAAGCGCACATTATCAAGATTGGCAAAACGGGCTTTGGTTTCCGGCCATACAGCAAGCTGTCGGTCAAAAAACAGGTTCAATACTGACTGCGACGGCATTTCCATAGTTTTCATCATCTCTTGTCTTGCCTTGAATTCTGCTGTACGCAATGTATCTTTATACAGATTGTTGGCATTTACCTTTTCGTGCGACAGTGCGGCATCAGAATTGCCTCCCCAACGTCGACAAAGATAAAGGACATCATATATTCGGCCTATACGGTAATTGCGCGATATCTGCAATCCGACAGCATAATCCTCACCATAACTCACATTAGGGAATCCCACTTTACGGATAACCGGCGTATAAAAAGCTCGTGGAGCACCCAGGCCGTTTATACGCAGGGCGTTGTTCCTGCCATTGTCCTCACTCCATTCACGATGGTCTATTACCCCAGGAGGCAAGGTATTCAGTTCAAAATCGCATATACGATATGTACCCACAAGCATTGCGCACTGTTGGCTATAGAATCCGTCAACTATCTTCTGCAATGTATGTTCGCTGCTGTAAATATCATCGCTGTCGAGTTGTACGGCAAATCGTCCGCATCGTTTGTCGTTGACCGCAAGATTCCAGCAGCCACCTATGCCAAGCGCGTTGCTTTCGGGAACAATATGCACCACTCTTTCATCATCAAAGGAGTCTATGATCGACGAAGTGTTATCAGTTGAATGGTTATCGACAACAAGGATATTGAATTTGAATGAGGTCTCCTGTGCAAGTACCGATTTTATAGCATCGGCAATAGTCGATTCACGGTTAAGCACAGGTATAACCACCGATGCTTCTACCGGGAATTCACCTTGGAAAAGATCTATTCCGTTGTATTTAAGTGGGGGCAACCATGCACCTGTGGCTTTCAAATGAAAGGTGCATGCACGCTCCATCTCCAGCTGCACGCTACGTTGAGCCGGGTTGACATAATCGAACTGCTTTTCACCGCTCTTGCGATTGTCACTTTCATATTCGCGTGAAAGATATCCGTCGAAACGGTATATTTCACCCAAACGGCCAAGAGCCAGACGCAACTGATAGAAACCGGCATAATCATAATCATCGAGTTGCATTGCACTGTATTGTTTCAATGCTGATGTCCTGAAAAGCAGTGCCGGACCAAAGTCAAAATCGTTGCGTAAAGCACCTTCGAGACAATCTATCACGGGCGCATCTATCACCTTTTCATCGACAACTTTACGATAATTGGCATATGCCATTGAAGCATTTTGGGGAATGGTCTCACAGAGCGCATTCAATGCTTCAGAATCAATGTCAGTATATGGTTTTGCCAAATAAAGGACAAAATCAGCCGAGGCACGTTCTGCCATATCTTTGAAAACGGATGTTCTTGTCAAAGAATCTACCGGAAGCAATGTTGTATTGTCGGGCAGTTCTCCTTCGTATGCCCCAGCAGACCAAAGCCACAAATGGCTCAATGAAGCATTTTTACATAAACGTTCTGTCAATAATGATATATCGTCCGTTGCACCCAACGGCATGAATATTTCAATAGTATGTTCTGTCATAATCACTTTGTTTGATACAAAATTAATGACAAACAGGCAAATGTTTGTCAAGCTTTTCCGCAAAAGTAGCAAAAAGCAAGGCAAACATACAAAAACTACAACATTAATTGAGCCATAAAAGTATAATTTAATTATAGTTATAGAAACAAAATCACTTTTTTGCATTATCTTCGTAGCATTGTTTATATTACGGAGACTATCGAGGTTTTCAAAACAGGTAAGAAATGGATTGCAACAAACAGAAATTGGCAGGAATGACGCTTGACATGCTGAAAGAGGCTGTCAAGGTTGCCGGTATGCCGGCTTTCACAGCCAAACAGATTGCCGACTGGATATATAAAAAACGTATACGTTCCATCAATGAGATGTCAAACATTTCTCTCAAGAACAGAGAGAAACTGAACGAATTGTTCGAAGTCGGCTACAAATCACCTGCCGATGAAGCAAGATCGGTTGACGGGACTGTAAAATATTTGTACGAGGTTGAGAACGGACATTTTGTCGAAGCTGTATATATCCCTGACGGTGAACGTGCCACACTATGCGTATCATCACAGGTAGGATGCAAGATGAACTGTCTCTTCTGCATGACCGGAAAGCAGAAATATACAGCCAACCTGACAGCAAATGAAATTGTCAACCAGATACTCGCACTTCCGGAATTTGACAAGCTCACAAACATCGTATTTATGGGTATGGGAGAGCCATGCGACAACCTTGACAATCTGTTGCAGGCCATAGAGATACTTACTGCAGAGTATGGACTCGCGTGGAGTCCTCACCGTCTGACCGTTTCATCTGTGGGAATACGCAAGGGCCTGAAACGCTTACTCGATTCGGGCGATTACCATATCGCTATCAGCCTTCACCATCCTATACCGGAGAAGCGAGCGGAGATCATGCCTGCCGAGAAGGGTTTCCCGACCATGGAACTGCTTGACCTTTTGCGCGAATATGATTTTAGCCATCAAAGAAGACTCACTTTCGAATATATAGTATTCAAGGGGGTGAACGAGACGCAATTCCATGCACGCAAACTGCTGAAATTGCTTGAGGGCATCGATTGCCGCATAAACCTCATACGTTACCATGCCATTCCGGGTGTTCCACTTGAAGGAGTTGACGATAACGGTATGATACAACTCAGAGATTACCTTACAAAGAACGGACTGTTTACAACTATCAGAGCATCACGTGGTGAGGATATTTTCGCGGCATGCGGCATGCTGTCGACGCTGAAAAATGAGAATGCAAATAAAAAATAAAGATAAAAAACATGAAAAAGATTTTATTGTTTTTGTTTTCCGCAATACTGTTGGCCGGTTGCGACAACGGCGACAACAGCTTCAAGCGCAGTGCTGTCGGCAATCCATACGAGGTTTTGGTCGTATGTACACAAGAGTTCTGGGATTCTCCGGCAGGAAGAGCCTTGGAGAATGTGCTTGATACAGACATTCCCGGATTGCCACAATCGGAACGTTCTTTCCGAATTTCGAGAACCGAGCAGTTGAGCAACCTGACAAAGCCTTTCCGCAACATCATAAACATCAACATTGACAAGCAGTACTATTCAAGAACAATGTTCAAGTACTCAAAGGATGTCTTTGCAAGACCACAGGTTGTCCTTACAATACAATCCCCATCAAGAGACGAATTCGAGCAGTATGTCAATGACAATGCTCAAGTGATCGTGGATTTCCTGACATCGGTGGAGATGAACAGACAGATAGACAACCTGAAACAGAAACACAATGTATCTGCCATGAACACCGTAAAGGAGATGTTCGGCTGCGAACTGATGATTCCTGTAGAGATGAGCGGTGAGAAACGGGGTGAGGATTTCGTATGGCTGTCAGACTTCAATTCGGTAAATCCCGAAATATTGAGTTTTGTAATGTACAGCTATCCTTACACATCGGTAGACAACTTCTCGCTTGAGAACTATATACAGAAGCGCGACTCTGTAATGAAAAAGAACATGCCGGGAGGAAAGCCCGGACAATATATACAGACAGAGAAGGAGTATATAGACATTACCGAAACATCATACAAGGACCGTTATCTGCAGATTACAAGAGGTCTATGGTATATGGAAAATGACATGATGGGCGGACCATACGTTTCACATTCAGTGGTTGATGAGACAAACAACAGGGTGATTGTTGTTGAAGCCTTTGTTTATGCGGCTGGACAGAAGAAAGGCAAGTTCATGAGAAAGCTTGAAGCATCATTGTATACCCTGAAACTGCCTGCAGACAAATTGATTGAGAACAGTATCCATATTCCACAAGTCGTTATAGAGGTTGCGGAAGAAGACAAACAGAATTAAGGACATTTAAATATTAAGCATAATGAGCGACAAAAGACATATCCGCGTAGGAATCACACAGGGTGACACAAACGGTATCGGTTACGAGATAATCCTCAAGGCATTCGACAACCAGGAAATGTTCGATATCTGCACACCGATTGTATATGGCTCACCCAAAGCTGCCGCATACCACCGCAAGGCACTCGAAATGGAGACTCCATACAACGCCATAGGACATGCCGGCGAAGCACAGGCAGGGAAATTGAACATCATCAACTGCAACAGCGACGAACTCCATATAGAACTTGGAACTATTACTGACGAAGCCGGAATGGCTGCTTTCCAGGCTCTTGAAATGGCAACAAAGGATTGCCAGGAGGGCAAGATCGACGTGCTTGTGACATGCCCTATCAACAAGAGTTCAATACAGAGCGAAAACTTCAGTTTCCCGGGACATACAGAATATCTGCAGGAGCGTTGCGGAAACGAGGAGAAGGCTTTGATGATTCTGTGCAGTGGCGATATGAAGGTTGCAGTTGCAACATCACACATGCCGCTACGTGATATTCCAGCAGCAATAACACCGGAATTGCTTGAAGAGAAAATAACCCTTCTGAACAATAGCCTCAAGAGAGACTTCAACATCGATGCACCAAAGATTGCTGTACTTTCATTAAACCCACATGCAGGTGACAACGGATTGCTTGGTACAGAAGAACAAGAGGTTATAGCACCTACAGTACGTAAGATGAACGACAATGGCATCTTCTGCTATGGTCCATTTGCAGTAGACGGTTTTATGGGAAGTGGTAAATACGCATGCTTTGATGCTATACTTGCAATGTATCACGATCAGGGCCTGGCTCCAATGAAGGCACTTGCCATGAATGACGGTGTAAACTTCACTGCAGGACTATCTGTTGTACGTACATCGCCTGCACACGGCACAGCCCTCGACATTGCAGGCAAAGGCGTTGCTGACGAGAACTCATTCAGACAGGCAATATATACAGCTATAGACATCATGCGCAACCGCGACATGTACGACAATGCACGCCGTAACCCATTGCGCAAGATGTATTTCGAAAAACGTGACGACAGCAACCGTCTGAATCTGCAACAAGCCGACAACGAGGATTGATGAAATTTGCCATAATAGCAGCAGGTGAAGGATCGAGATTGGCCAGCGAAGGCATTGAGAAGCCCAAGCCATTGGTCGAGCTTCAGGGCGTTCCGATTATAGAACGCCTCATAAGGATATTTGTACGTAACGGCGCAAGCAGCATCAACATTATCGTAAACGAGCAACAGCCCGAAACTGTCAAGTTTCTTGAAAGCATTGATGCAGGGTGTGAACTGAACATAGTCATAAAAAGCACTCCAAGTTCCATGCATAGCATGCATGCACTGAGCGGACTGCTTAAAGGGGAGAAATTCTGCCTGACAACGGTAGACACACTATTCCATGAAGATGAATTTGCACGCTACATAAAGACATTCGAAGAGTACGACGGTGATGGTATTATGGCTGTTACCGATTACATCGATGATGAAAAGCCATTATACATCGCTACCGATGAAAAGATGGAGATAACGGCATTCTGCGACATCCCGACAGCCGAAACACATTATATTTCGGGAGGTATATACGGATTGTCGCCCAAGGCGCTCGATATTCTTGACCAATGCATGGCCGACGGTACACACCGCATGCGCAATTTCCAGCGCAGGCTTGTCGAGAGCGGAATGAAACTGAAAGCATTCCCGCTTGGAAAAATCATAGACATAGACCACGCCGAGGATATACGTAAAGCCGAACTGTTCATTGCAGAAAGATGAAGATTGTAACAATAGCACGTAACCCGGAAAACTCTCCCAACATGACAGCCAATGATGCTGCCATCCTGGAGTGCGTTACAAAGGAACTTACAGCAATGGGAGCTACAGTCTTTGCCATTGACGAAAACAGCGAGATACCCCAAGACATTGATGCAATATGCCACATGTCAAGAAGTACGGTTGTATTAAAGAAGCTCAAGGCTGCCCAAGAACATGGCATCACCGTTTTCAACACTCCAGAATCGGTAGAGAATTGTTCCAGGATCACAGTCATGAAACTCCTGGAAAAACACGGCATTCCTCAACCGATGTTCCGCATAGTAGAAAAAGAGGAAGATTTCAACAACCTGACTTTTCCAGCATGGATCAAGCGTGGCGAGGGATGGAGTTGCCATAAAAATGACATATGCTATGTCACTAATAGCAAAGAAGCTATAAAAGCCATTGAGGAGATGCGCAAACGTGGCATAAAAAGTTTTGTCTATACATCACATTGCAAAGGCGATATTGTAAAGTTCTACGGCATCGGAAACAACTACTTCACATACAGTTACCCTGTTGTTGAGAGCACCAAGTTCGGGCTTGAAAAGATAAACGGAGAGACGATGCACTACCCTTTCGATACCGACAAGATGCAGCATATCGTAACGAAAGCGGCAGCTGCGACAAACTTGACCATATATGGTGGAGATTGCATTGTTGATGAAAAAGGGAACATTTCGCTTATTGATTTAAACGATTTCCCGAGCTTTTCATCCGTAAGAGACGAAGCGGCAAAAGAGATTGCCAACAGAATAATGAATACATTGAGATAACACAATATGAAAGAGGAAGACAAAGAGTTATACAGAGCGTCCATAAAGTCGGTCGACACCGAGGAGTTTCTTGACATGTGGTTCTACCGTCCTTTAGGATTCCGATGCGCGCTGTTTTTCCGTAACAGAGGCATTCACCCCAACGTCATAACCATAGCATCCATATTCCTGGGAGTTGCCGCAGGCATATGCTTCATGCAGGAAAGCCTATGTTGGAACATGCTTGGCATCCTGCTACTTATATGGGCGAACCTATACGACAGTACTGACGGACAGCTTGCACGCATAACAGGACAAAAGACACGGTGGGGACGCATTCTTGACGGATTCGCCGGCGATTGCTGGTTCTTCTTCATATATCTTGCCATTGCAGTAAGAGAGACCGACAGCCCAATTCCGTTCGCACCGCAATATAACTGGGGAGTTATTCTATGGATCCTGCTTGCATTCTGCGGATTCTGGATACATGGTTCACAATGCCAATTGGCAGACTATTACAGGAACATACACCTCTATTTCTCCAACGAAAAGAACGGACACGAATTCCATAATTCCATCATGGAGAGAAAGGAGTACAAAGCGACATCGTGGCGCACCACATTCTTTTGGAAGCTGTTCCTCAGTTTCTATGTCGCTTATGTAGAGAACCAGGAGAGAATGACACCCGGATTCCAGAAGTTCATAAATACGGTATATGCAAAATATGGCACAGAGATTCCGCAAACGCTACGCACAGAGTTCCGCAAAGGAAGCTTGCCGTTAATGAAATACACAAATATACTTACATTCAATTCGCGTGCCATAACATTATTCATAGCATTGCTTATCGACCAGTTATGGATATACATATTCTTTGAAATGGTTGTGCTTATGGCATTATTCTTTTATACACAATACCGCCATGAGACACTCTGCAAAAGGTTGACACAGAAAATAGAACAGGGATATGAGTTCAATTAAGGGTATAATATTTGATTATGGTGGCACAATTGACACCAATGGAATACATTGGGGTGAATTCATATGGGAACAATACAAGAAGGCCGGTATCGACATCACACGTGACACATATCGCGAAGCATATGTCCACGGCGAACGCTTCCTTGCAAAAAATCCCGTAATAGAGCAGACCGATACATTCCATAGACTGCTGAGAAAAAAAATAGCCATTCACTTTGACTATCTGCGTGACATTTTTCCTGAAAAGAATTTCAAAAAAGAGGTTGCAGAAACAATTGCTGACGGTTGTTACAACAAGGTCAAAGAGACATTGGAGAGCACATGTGGCATTATTGAGAAATTGTCATACAGATACCCTCTTGTGCTCGTGACGAACTTCTATGGCAACATGCCGGTTGTACTCGAGGAATTCAATCTTTCAGGATTTTTCAATGAGATTGTGGAATCGTCGGTCGTAGGAATCCGCAAACCGGATCCTGCTCTTTTTGCTTTGGGAGTAGAAAGCATGGGAATAGAAGCACAAGACGTTGTTGTCATAGGCGACTCCTACCGCAAGGACATATACCCCTCTTCGACACTCGGATGTAAGACAGTTTGGTTGAAAAACATCTGTTGGGAAGAAGAACCAATTGTTCAAGGTCATGAAGCGACAAGCGTAATACCAACTCTTGAAATGTTGCCGGATATAATAGAGCAGATATAAACCTTAACAAGGTCTTATACGTTTTATAAGGGTAAATTATTCATTAATTAAACAAAACCCTTATGAGACCCAACATTTTCTTCTTTACATTGATGGCATTTGCTTGCATTGCATCACATGCACAGATCAGCCCGGAGAGATATAATGCAGCACATAACGACAGCTGCTGGCATTTTACTTTTGACTATAACACACCCAAACTCCCGTCCGATGACGGAATGCTTGTAGTAACACACCTGTGTACGCCTGACACATGTATAAGTTCCGCGGCACGCCATTATCATGGAAAGCGCTACAACAAAAGATATGTAAAAAGATACGGAAACTCACCCAAAATCTCACCATGCGGTTGGGAAGAATGTACGTTGAGTATTCCAGAAAATGCAATGAACGACACTCTCTATGGAGTAACATACTGTGAGTACTATAACAGAAAGGGATGCCAAAAGACATACGACACCGTTGCAATCGCAATGCCTCAGGCACCATCAATGAGTTGCCACAGAGTTGAATCGGCACGAAGCATAGCCGACCACATCGCAGCGGAACACTCCCATGTCATGAACATGAGCAAATACACCCCGTTAAGTAATGAAAATGCAGGTATGGCCAACATAACTCCCAGCGTTGTACGTTACGTAACAAACAGTTCAAAGCTCAACCCGGAATATTTACAGAATGCGAATTCCATAGAGGAATTGATGGATATCATCAACGATGTCCTCGCAGACAGTACAACATCCATCGAAGCCGTACATATAGTGGGCTACACATCACCTGACGGGTCGGAAACGGCAAGCAACGGATTAGGATACGCACGTGCAAAAGCCTTGCGTGACCATATCAAGAGCCATCATAACCTTCCTGACTCCATTTTTGAAATAGCCGATGGTGGCAAGAGTTGGGAAATGATATATAATGATATCAGAAGCATGAAAACATCAGACGGCAACGAACTGATATCAATGCTTAAAGCAGAAAAATCACCGCAGAAACGCGAACAGATACTCAAGAGATACAATAATGGTACCATATACCGTGAATTGGTTGAAAGAATGTTCCCTGCACACCGCATGGCATGTTGCTCGGGTATATATTACGACAACAAGCCGGACAGCATAGCATATGCCATAAACGGAATTGTAGATGAGCTGATAAGCAATCCGCATCCTGACTACCACAAACTGATAGAAGATTTGAAGCAGTACGGCAATGATCCACGCGCACTCAACCTTCTTGGAGTAATGGAATACCGTCGTCATCATCGTCATGCGGCAGAACGTGCATTTACAAAGGCTGCTGAGATGGGCGACGAACAGGCACAGGTCAACCTGCGTATCATAGAAAATAATAAAAACAGATAGTTTTTAACAATAAATCATTACATAGGCAACCGGACAAAAAAGTTATCTTTGCATAGTTCAAGCTATGCAAAGATTTAACATATGGAAAAATACATCACACCACTTATTGATTTACTTAACGAGATGACCCCATATCTGCTATTGGGTTTTCTCATAGCAGGTATATTGCACGAATTTGTACCGCGTCGCATATATGCAGACAAGTTGTCACGCAACAATTTCAGTTCGGTGCTGTGGGCTGCACTCTTTGGAATACCGTTGCCACTCTGTTCGTGCGGAGTTATACCTACTGCCACATCGATATATCGTGAAGGAGCATCAAAAGGAGCTACCGTATCATTTCTCATATCCACTCCACAGACAGGAGTAGACTCCATTCTTGCCACAGCATCTGTTATAGGTATCCCGTTTGCTGTCATACGTCCTATCGTTGCATTCATTACAGCCATTGTTGGCGGTACCATCACAAACAGGATATGCAAGAACGGACACGATGCAACACCACAAACCGTACAAACGGCAGAAAACAAGAGTATTGTAAAGAAAATAATCGGCATGTTCCGTTATGGATTCATAGAAATGATACAGGATATCGGAAAATGGATTGTGATAGGCCTTGTTGCTGCAGCAGTTATAACCGTTTTAGTTCCTGACAATTTCTTTGTAGCACTGAACAGCTATCCGTTATTGAATATGCTCATTATACTTGCTATGTCAATACCGATGTATCTATGTGCCACAGGCTCCGTTCCCATTGCAGCGGCACTGATGCTAAAAGGACTTTCACCGGGCGCTGCACTGGTACTTCTTATGGCTGGACCGGCAACAAACATGGCAACAATACTTGTTGTGAACAAAGTTCTTGGACGTAAGACACTGATAACATACCTTGTTACAATAATAACAGGTGCTATAGGCTTTGGATTGCTTATAGACTACGCCCTGCCGGCAGAATGGTTCAGCAATATTACCCACAAGCATGTGGCAGGTTGCTGCAATGTCGTAACACCATGGTGGCAGACCGCATCGAGCATTATCTTTGTAACACTGCTTAGCATTGGGTTCATATTGAAATTCAAGAAAGGGAAAAAGGGAGCTATGACACAAAAGAAGTTCAGAATCAACGGAATGATGTGCAACCATTGCAAGGCAAATGTTGAAAAGGCACTAAGTAGGATTGAGGGTGTAAGTTCAGTGCATGTAGAATTGTCAGAAGGAGTTGCATATATAGAGGGCGAGAATATAGACAACAACAAGATCATATCTGCAATAAACGGACTTGGATATGAATACATGGACTGTAATTTAAAATAATCGACAAAAAATTTGCATGTTAATATTTGGTGTTCTATTTTTGTGATATCAAAATAATATCATTTTAAATTCGCGATTATGGAGAACGTTAATGCAAAGGTTCAGGGTACCGAAAAATTTATTAACCCTGCAAACGGTTGGTTTATTTTATTTACATCATTGATCGGTACGGTTGCCTGTATTGCCCTACCGATAGCCATGCTTTCTAATGGACATTCCGATTGGTGGGGACTGATGTTTATTGCCGCTCTGGTATTTATAGTCCTTATGTGCGGACTTTTCGTAGTAAACCCCAATGAGAGTACTGTAATTACCTTCTTTGGAAAATACGAAGGTACAGTTATAAAGAACGGTTTCTTCTATTACAACCCTTTTGCTTCGAAAAAGAGCATATCATTACGTGCAAGAAATCTTAATGGAGAGCCTATAAAGGTGAATGACCTCATGGGTAACCCCATAATGATTGGAGCTGTACTTGTATGGAAAGTGAAAGATACATTCAAGGCATCATTTGAAGTCGATAACTATTCACGATTCGTTGATGTGCAGAGCGAAGCCGCAATCCGTAACCTCGCAGGCGCATACCCATACGACAATCTTGAGAATGAGGACGCAAGCATCACTTTGCGTAACGGTGGCGAAGAGGTCAACGAACTGCTGGAGAAATCACTTGCTGAACGTCTTGCAATAGCCGGCATTGAGGTTATGGAAGCACGAATAAGCTACCTGGCATACGCTCCAGAGATTGCAAGTGCCATGTTGCAGCGTCAGCAAGCCACAGCAATGGTTGCTGCGCGTCATAAAATTGTTGAAGGTGCAGTAGGAATGGTACAAATGGCACTTGAACAACTGTCAGAAAAGGAGATCATCAACCTCGACGAGGAGAAAAAGGCTGCTATGGTAAGCAATCTCATGGTTGTCCTCACAAGCGACAGAGCTGCGACACCGGTTGTCAACACAGGAACACTTTACCAATAAGCAACAGTTATGGCAAAAGATAAGAAGTCTTTTGTATTGAGAATCAACAGCGAAACAATGTCGGCAATCGAAAAATGGGCTGCCGACGAGTTTCGCAGTGTCAACGGCCAACTGGAGTTCCTGATAACAGACGCTTTGAGAAAAGCCGGACGATTGAAAAACATCAACGAGAACACAGAACCCGAAACGAATGAATAAAAAACATTATCGCCATGAACGGTTTATTGAATTTTATAATTGCATTTATATTTGTTGCACTCGGAACAATTGTCTTATTGGGAAAGGCCGATGCTATGATGGCCAATTACAGGATAGCTTTCAAAGGAGGTAAACCAGAATTCGTGAAACGGCGTGAATACAAGAAAAGCGCACGCCCTTTGTACGCTCTATTGTGCTATCTGTTGGCATTAATATCGGTTCTAGAGTATATATTACGCCCGATACCTGAATATTACGCCATTATAGTATTGGCGATAATTATACCTATCGTACTTGTTCTGGAATTAAAATACAGAGTTAAATAGAATAATACACAGGAATCACGTTTCAAAAAAGACGGAAGAACTTAGGCTATCCGACATTCTAATCCTGTTTCATGCAATTTTTTGCCAAGAAACATCCTTTTATTGCACAAGTTGGTTAAACTTGTGCAATTTTATTGTTTTTTTTGTACATATTTTAGCAACGAAGCAAATAAAGCACTACTTTTGTACAAAATCAAACAACAAACATGTACAAAATGAAAAAGATTCTTTTTACAATTATCTGCGTATTGGTAACACTCGCATCAAGCGCGCAAGACCTTAACTCAAAAGGCGACAACATTCTTGGCAACTATCTGAGCCTAAAGGATGGTAGCAAAAGCAAAATCAAGATTACAAAAGAGGCTGACGGCACATATACCGCACAAGTATACTGGGTGGAGAAAGAATTTGATGCCAACGGAAACAAACGCAAGGATGTAAAGAACCCTGACAAGAGCCTTCGCAACGTAGACCTTGACAAGGTAATCCTTGTAAAGGGACTCAAGTACGATGCCAAGGACAAGGAGTGGACCGACACTAAAATCTACGACCCCGGAAGTGGTAAGATTTACAGTGTGGACATCGAGTTCAAAGATGCAAAGACACTCAAGGTATATGGCAATATTCTTGGAATCGGCAAGACTGTCTATTGGACAAGAATCGAGGAATAATCAAATTAAACAGACAAAGCAGGAATCACTCCTGCTTTGTCTGTTTAATGACCTTACATGGAACACCCACAGCAACTGAGCCCGATGGTATATCACGGTTAACCAGACTACCGGCACCTATAGTCACATTGTTGCCAATCCTGACTCCGGGAAGCACCGTAACACCAGCTCCAATCCATACATTATCCCCGACAGTTATCGGATAAGCATATTCAAGTCCCTTGTTACGTTGTTCCACATTAATCGGATGTCCTGCTGTGGAAAAGCAACAGTTGGGAGCAATATACACATTATCTCCAAAAACAACGGGAGCTGCATCGAGTATCACAAGATTATGGTTCGCATAAAAATTATCTCCAAGAGATATATTGAATCCATAATCACACCAAAATGAAGGTTCTATAATAAAGCTCCCTTTTGCCGCACCAATTATGCTATGCAATATATTTTTGCGTTCCTTTACAGCCTCGTACGGCAATGTATTATACTTTTGGCACAGCTCCTTGCAAGCGTTCCTCTCTGCAATGAGGTTCACATCATTGTTGGCATCATACAGTTCACCACGCAGCATTTTATCCCTTTCGGTAGACATTGTAGATCAGTTCACAAAAACACAATCGAAATATTCATCGAAGACAGCCTTTGCCTCATCAAGTTGCTGCGGTGTATTCTCCTTGACACCTTTGAGTTTATACTCCATTCCAAGAGGTTCATATTTGTGTGCACCCAAAGTGTGATAAGGCAACACCTCAACACGCTTTATCATATCATACCCCTTGAAATGCTCGCCAAGCGCACGAATATCCTCCTCAAAGGCACTGTAACCCTGAACAAGCACGTAACGCAACCAGAAAGGCTTTCCATTATCCTGTAGCCATTTCGCAGTTTTCAAAGTCTGGTCGTTACTACGCTCAGTCAGTGTCTTGTGACGCTCAGGATTAAACTGCTTGACATCAAGCAACACCAAATCAACGACAGAAAGAAGCTCCTCCACATCGCTGTTCCAAATGCTACCGTTAGTATCAATACATACATGTATGCCATTTTCCTTCAAACGTTTCACAAGTGGGACAAGCGCCTTAGCCTGAAATGTAGGTTCTCCACCACTGAAGGTAACACCACCTTTCTTGCCAAAGAAAGCCTTCTCACTCATCGCCTGACGCACAATATCCTCAATATCCGTTTCCTTGCTCTCACCTTTTGCATCTATAGTGTCCGGATTTGCACAATATAGGCAACGGAAATTACAGCCTTGCAAAAAAATAACAAGACGCAATCCTGGACCATCAAATGTTCCCAATGATTCGTATGAATGTACTCTGATATTCATTGTCTTATATTTGAAAAAATAGGCCGGCCAAGTAGCCAGCCTATTTTGTTATTCAATTATCTTGTTATTACATGCGCTCGTGGAACGAACGTGAAATAACCTCAAGCTGATGTTCGCGGCTCAATTTGATGAAGTTCACAGCATAACCTGATACACGGATAGTAAGCTGTGGATACTTCTCAGGATGTTCCATTGCGTCCATAAGCATCTCGCGGTTAAGAACGTTTACGTTCAAGTGGTGAGCACCCTTAGTAAAGTAACCGTCCATCAATGTAACAAGGTTCTCTACACGTGTAGCATCATCAACACCAAGTGACTTTGGAATGATAGAGAATGTGTTACTGATACCATCCTGTGAATCACGGTAACGCAATTTTGCAACAGAGCTCAAAGATGCAACAGCACCCTTCTTGTCGCGTCCGTGCATTGGGTTAGCACCTGGAGCGAAAGCAACACCCTTAGCACGACCATCAGGAGTAGCACCTGTCTTCTTACCGTACATCACGTTTGATGTAATGGTAAGGAGTGACAATGTAGGTTTAGCGTTCTTGTAAACAGGGTGCTTCTTAAGCTCTTCGCTGAAGAAGTATACCAAGTCAACACCAAGGTGGTCAACACGGTCATCGTCGTTACCGAAGCATGGGAAGTCGTTCTCAATCTCAAAAGACTCTGTCAAGCCAAGTTCGTTACGTTTAACAGTAACCTTACCGTACTTGATAGCTGAAAGAGAGTCGATAGCAATTGAAAGACCTGCAACACCATAAGCAAGGTTGATTGAAGGATCGGTATCGATGAAAGCCATCTGAGCCTTCTCGTAGTAGTACTTATCGTGCATGTAGTGAATGATGTTCATAGAGTCGTTGTAAACACGAGCAATCTCCATAAGCACCTTCTTATAGTTAGAGAGAACCTCTTCGTAGTTCAAAAGATCACCTGACAATACAGGAATACCCTTAACGACAACAGTACCGGTGTTTTCGCAACGTCCACCATTGATTGCAAGCAACAATGCCTTAGCAAGGTTACAACGCGCACCGAAGAACTGGATCTGCTTACCTACAGCCTGATAAGATACACAACATGCGATACCGTAGTCGTCGCACTCGCGAACCTCACGCATCAAAGTATCGTTCTCGTACTGGATAGAAGAAGTATCGATAGAAACCTTAGCACAGAACTCCTTGAAACCTTCAGGAAGTTCGTTACTCCACAGAACAGTCATATTAGGTTCTGGTGAAGGTCCGAGGTTATAAAGAGTCTGCAAGAAGCGGAATGATGTCTTTGTAACCTTTGTACGACCGTCGTTGAAACGACCACCGATAGCCTCAGTTACCCATGTTGGGTCACCAGCGAACAAATCGTTGTATGACTGCATACGGAGGTGACGAACCATACGCAACTTGATTACGAACTGGTCGATAAGCTCCTGCGCAAATGTCTCGTCAATGTTGCCATTGTCAAGATCATACTGGATATAGATATCAAGGAATGATGATACGTTACCGAGTGACATCGCAGCACCATCCTGCTCCTTAACGGCTGCAAGATATGCCATATATGTCCACTGAACAGCCTCCTGAGCTGATGTAGCAGGACGAGAAAGGTCAAGACCATAGTACTCACCCAAAACCTTCATCTCATTAAGAGCCTTGATCTGCTCAGCAACCTCCTCACGAAGACGGATAGTATGCTCAGTCATAGGACTAACCAAGCCCTTCAAATCAGCTTTCTTAGCCTCGATAAGACGATCAAGACCATAGAGAGCAAGACGACGGTAGTCACCGATTATACGGCCACGAGCATAGTTGTCGGGCAAACCGGTAAGGAATCCCAAAGAACGATACATACGGATTTCCTCATTGTAAGCGTCAAATACACCATCATTATGAGTCTTGCGATAGTGATAGAAGATATCTTTAACCTTCTCATCAACCTCTACACCATTCTCATGGCAAGCCTTCTCAACTACCTTGATACCACCGAAAGGCTTGATAGCACGCTTCAGAAGTTCGTCTGTCTGAAGACCTACTATAAGCTCATTCTCACGGTCGATATAACCGGCCTTGTGTGATGAGATTGTAGACACTGTTGCATTGTCCAAAGCACGCACACCATTGTTCGCACGCTCCTCTTCAAGAGCCTTCAAACAAACGTCCCAAACTTTCTTTGTTCTTTCAGTTGGACCAACCAAGAAAGAAGCGTCTCCCTCATAAGGAGTGATGTTCTCATGTACAAAGTTACCTACATTGATTTCCTTGCTCCACAAGCCATCTTTAAAGTTCAAATTCTTTTCCATAGTTAAAAAAATTACTATATAGATTATTCTTTAGTTCGCGTAAAAAGAACTGACTTTGTCAATTCCTCTGCGAAGATACAAAAAAAAGAAATATACAACATAATAAATCGAACTTATTTTTAAAAACAATTTCATTTTTGCAATCATTTCACGTTTTACCCCAAAGCACCTATTTTTGCATCCAAAAGAACAAATGAAAGAAAAAAGAAACTCTCTGTGCGTCTTATTCAAGCAAAGAGATAAAAGAGCATACAAAATAACAGAATAGACAGAAAAAGAGTGACAGATTGCTTTAAAAAGAAAACAGTAAAAGTTTGCTGGAAAGTAGTAATAAAAAGTAATAATAGAAAATTGATCCACAATCAAAAAAAATGTGTCATATTGACCAAAAAGAAGAAATCATAAAACTTCACTCAACAAAGCACCAAGATTCTATTGGTTCGCCACACTCATAGAGAATATCTTATAATGATCTTATTAAGGTATGGTTGATATTAAAAGCCATTCGGCCGACTGCCATGTTATTGCTTACAACAATGAATAAAAGTTTTACAAAACAACAAGAGAGATAGAAAAAGATAGAAAAAGAAAAATATTTTTCATTTTTTTCGAATTTTATTTGCACATGAAATATTTTTGCCATACCTTTGCAACGTCAAACGAAAAGGACCACATTTTCGCACAGACATAAAACCTTTGGAGAGGTGGCAGAGTGGTCGATTGCACCGGTCTTGAAAACCGACGTACTGAAAGGTACCGGGGGTTCGAATCCCTCTCTCTCCGCAAGAAATCAGGAAACAATGAAAATTGTTTCCTGATTTTCGTTTTATAACTGCGGGAAGCCCGCTTACCAGGGCTCACCTGCAAAAGTTGGCTCAACGTAAAATTCTGAGGGATTTCATTTTTACGCATATAATTTTGCCAGTCTGAAAAGGAAAAAATCTTTATCTTTTACCCCTCTGAATTGTGCTCTGAAAGCCTTGATTTTAGAGTTGAAACTTTCCGATGCAGCATTTGTAGAACGCTTGTCAAAGAAGTTTAGAATTCTCTCATAATGCATATATATGGTTCTCACAACCTTTGCAAATGCTGTAAACCCGCTTCTCTCCACCCTGTCATACCACCTTGCCAGCATTGTGTATGCGACACCTTTGGATTTTGCGCAGTGATAAACCTGACCCAGCCCCATCGCCAGATAATATGCCTTCCTGATATCCGGATACTCACGGAAAAGTATCCTTGCCCTTTCCTTCTGCTCATTGCTCCATAGGATCTCTTTCTTGTAGAGCAGATAAATGCTTCTTACCAGCAACTGTGCTCTTGTATCCCCGTTTTCAAAAACGGCAGGCTGATAGGTCCGTCCTTGTACCTTGGCTTTAAGTATTTCCCTGTTCTCTTCGTCCAGTGCTTCCCACCTTGCCTTGATGCGCATGTCTTGCAACGCCTCAAATGCCAGCTGTTGTACATGAAAACGGTCTATGACCTGCCTTGCTACGGGAAAACATGTGGAGGCTATCTTCGCCATATTGGCAGCCATATCAAGAGTTATCTCCCTTACCTGGAAGCGACGCCTACGTGAGAGTTGCAATAACACCCTGCATACATCTTCAGTGCGAGTACCCTTGATGATTGCTATAATGGAACCATTGCCGCCTTTTCTTTCCTTATTTATGAGAACCGTGTATAGTTCTCCGCGTGAGAGGCATACCTCATCCAGTCCCACGTATGCACCAATGTTCTTCTCAAAGAGAATCCAATCCGATGCATGAGGCAGCTGCTCCCAGTCATGGTATCCGCTCAAATGGTCACGGTACTGGCGCTCCAGTTTATCGCCGTCGACTCCGTAAAGAGTGCCTATAGTCTTGCAGCTTACGGGAAGATCATCTACATATCTCTTTTAAAAAAGACGCGAATTCACGCGTCATGGATGTGCCTGAGGCTACCAGTTTCCAATTACGGGAAATGTACTTGCCTTCCGGTTTCAGGATCCAACGCCTGCGGCGGACATTGAGAAATACCTGCTTGCCACGAATGGGAAAGTCCTGAACAACTGTTGGCTCGAAGAATCCTTTACTCTCGGTATCTGTGCCGGAATACTCGGAGGGTACGATGTTCTTTTCTTCAAGGTAGATAACTATTTGGGTTGAATCCTCATGTACATTTACAACATCAAAATAATCAAGTGTGCCTGTAGGAAGCAGAAGGGAGTAACCGTCTTTTTGCATAGTCTTTGAAATTTGTTGACAGCAAAAATAAACATTTATTTTTTACCCCTCAACTTTTTACGTTGAGCCCAAAAATATTATTGTAGATTTCTATTCAGATTACCGAGCCTTCTTTAACCCTGAATTGCGGGCATAAAAAAAGTGTATTCAAATTGATTTATCTGAATACACTTGATTTATGAATATTCCGTTAGTTAAATTGGAATTTAACTACTGTCGCCAATCATCCACGACATATAACTCCCCATTGTAAGTAAAGCAGATTTTGCTTTCCTTACCAGTGAGATAGAGGAACATCTTCTGCCCGGTTTTTGTGTTCTTGAAGTGGCCGTAGTTGATTTTGCCAAGGCTCATGCCGTTGGTCCTGATCAGATGGTTCAACAGGTCCTCTGGCATTTCAGTGATAGATATTTCATCAGCAGGAATAAGTCGCGGCTTGCCTATGTACGTGCTCAACTGGATTTGGTTGTTCTCGTTGACCGAGATGCCTTTGGGCCAATAGGCCAGCATTACATCCACCACAACAAGGAAAGTGACAGCGATAATAACGATAGTAACTATCATAGCAGTACGAGGAGATTTAAGAGCCATTGTACAGTAAATTCCGATTTAACGGTATAAAGTTATGCAAACTGACCGAAAAACACAACATAACAAAAATGAGAAATTGAGAAGAAGAGTTCAAGGGAGAAAGGGTGTTTTAGATAAATAATAATTATTTTATTGGTTTTCAGTAAGTTAGGTAGGTGTGATTGTGTGGCGTTTTGGTGCATTTTTGCCCTAAAAAAGTTGCACCGATGTGGGATAGATAGGATAATATGAGAAGATTGGGAAGGTGAATAGTAGATAATTTATCGCAATATCTCATTGTAAATGTGTATTATTGGCGGTATTAAGCACATATGAAAGGGGGTAGGAATAGTGCAAAATAGTATCCTAATCCCTCTCTCTCCGCTGAAACAAACCTACAAGATATTGATTTTCAATCTTGTAGGTTTTTTCTATACCCAAAAAGATGCACCAAAAATGCACCAGAATTCCGATATATGAACCAAAAATAAGAACAAAGGTTGCAGATACATTTTAAAAATCAACAAAAAAAACACCGCTCCTCTAACGAGGGGCGGTGTAAATATAGATTGTAACCGGATTCAGTATCCGTCACCCAATTCAAATCACAATTCAAATCAATAATTGTTCTTCTTTACCTCGAAGTGTGCCTTTGGATGCAAGCATGCAGGACACAACTCAGGAGCTTCAGTACCTGTATAGATAAAGCCACAGTTACGGCACTGCCATGTAACAGCCTCTGTCTTCTTGAACACTGTACCGTTCTCAACATTCTTAAGAAGTGCAAGATAACGCTCTTCATGTCCCTTTTCAGCAGTAGCGATGTTGCGATACATAACAGCGATTGCAGGGAAACCTTCAGCATCAGCAACATCCGCAAAGCGAGGATAATCAGCAGTCCACTCCTCATTCTCACCGGCAGCTGCAGCCTTAAGGTTCTCGGCTGTTGTACCTATCACACCAGCAGGATAGCAAGCTGTGATCTCAACCATACCGCCTTCAAGCCACTTGAACATACGTTTTGCATGCTCTTTCTCCTGATCGGCAGTCTCCTGGAATATAGCAGCAATCTGTTCGTAACCCTCTTTTTTTGCAACACTTGCAAAATATGTATAACGCATTCTTGCCTGTGATTCACCGGCAAACGAAGTCAAAAGATTCTTTTCGGTTTTTGTTCCTTTAATACTTTTTTCCATAATAATAATTTTAATATCAGTTATTTAGTTATCAATTTATTTTTATAAGTCTCTCTTCCACAAACCATGCAGATTGCAATACTCATATACGGCAAGAGCCTTTCTGTTTCCAATGCAAACTTCTGCAACAGGTTCATTTTTCAAACTAACGCTCACCCCACCGTCTTCTGTCTCCACATAGACAAAAACGATATGATGCTCGGGTGTCATCGGATGGTGTACAGAGCCTATTTCTATTTTCAGCAAGCCATTCTCTCTCCCCACAACATGAGGCACATGCTTTTCCACACTTGCATCAACTGTGTTTGCAACAAGTTCTTCCATGGGTTTACCACAACAGACAACAGGCACACCGGAATCGACCATTTTGACAACCACGTTTCCGCAATGGGAACACTTATAAAACTTTACAGCCATAATCCTATCATTTAAATTGTTTATAAAAAGTTCATCAAACTGAACATATAAACAAGAAAAACAACAGGAATGTTCAAAGAGCTATTGCCAATGATTGCATCAATCTTTTTCCAAAGAAAAACATTTATTTTAAAGAAAACATTATCTAAAACAGGAAATATTTTCTCCATTAATTAAATTTAACAAAAGAGGGGTTGTCAATTACGTGAGTGACGCATTTTCAGGATCCTGCGCTTCAGGAACACTATCACCGCGTACGCCATCGGCGTGCCGAAAAGAACCTCTATGACAAGTTTCATAAAGTATTGCACTGCAATCATGAGCAGAATATCCCTTACAGTCAATATACCGGCAAAGGCTATCAGAACAAACGGCAATGTATCGAAGACGTAACCGACAACCGAACTTCCAATGGTACGTACCCAAAGGAAACGACCTTTTGTCTTGACCTTAATGCGTTCCATCAGCCATGCATTCGACAATTCACCTAACAGGAATCCCGCCAAAGAGCCGAGCACGATACGCGGAACATAAGTAAATACGGTATTGTACGCCATTGCCGTGGGATCAAGATAAGCTACAGAAGGCAACCACACACCTATCTGTGTACACACTACCATTATCACATTACACAGGAATGTCAGCCAAATGACCTTGCGTGCCGTACGATAGCCCCAAATCTCGGTAAGCACATCGCCCAGCATATAGGCAAAAGGAAACGTTATTGTTCCCGCGTCAAAATACAACAAATCAAAAAGAGTGATAACTTTTACCGCCATTACGTTCGACACCAGATACAACGTAACAAAGAGTGCGGTCACGACCATCAGCGACATATCGCCACCTGCTCGGTTTTTGAAAGGGTTTTCCGATACCTTGTCCATAAATTTGTTTTTAAGAATTCAATGCAAATTTAGCATAAAGGGACTAATATTACAAATATTCCCTGCAAATACATCTGCAGGGAATATTTGTAACATCACTCAAAGCTGTGCAACAGAGCAATTTCGTCAACCCAACGGCTTTCATCTGGTGTTTCAAGCACTATTGGCATATTGTCGAAACGAGGATCCTGCATAAAACGCTTGAAGAAATCCATGCCAAGCAGTCCCAGACCAAGACTCTCATGCCTGTCGACACGCGAGCCCAAAGGCTTCTTCGTATCGTTGAGGTGGATACCCTTAAGATATTCAAGACCGATGACACGTTCGAATTCACCAAAAACACCCTCATAGTCGCCCACTATATCATATCCGGCAGAATATGTATGGCATGTATCTATACACACTCCTACCCTACTCTTGTCCTCAATACGATCTATTATATAACGTATCTCCTCAAACCTGTTGCCCACGTTGCTGCCCTGACCTGCCGTGTTCTCTATTACAGCCGTAACACCGTTTGTTTTTGACAAAGCAAGATTGATGTTTGCCGCAATTTCATCAAGACACTGTTCTATGGAAATCTTGTTCAAATGGCTACCAGGGTGGAAATTGAGCATTTTCAGACCAAGCTGCTCACAGCGTTGCATTTCGTCGATAAACGCAGCACGCGACTTTTGAATCGCTTCCTCATCGGGGTTTCCGAGATTTATCAGATAGCTATCGTGCGGCATTATGTACGAAGTGTCAAATCCTCCGTTCAAACAATTCTCCTTGAACTGTGCTATACTCTTGGCTGTCAGAGGTGCAGATACCCACTGACGCTGGTTCTTTGTAAACAGGGCAAAAGCATTCGCCCCAATCTCTTTTGCATTGAGCGGTGCGTTTTCCACACCACCGCTCGCCGATACATGTGCTCCAATATATTTCATATAAAAGTCCTATTAATCAAACAAACCGACAGCCATTTCCCATAAAAACAGGCTGCAGATAAACAAATGTGGCACCATGTCAATTTACATAAACCAACAGAGTGCCACCATTATTGCATTTCAATCAATCATTATTCCTCATTAACAGCTACCGTGTCATTTGACAACGGAGCAAAGAGTTTCTTGCTACCACGCAACAAGTTACGTACCTCACTGAGCAACTCGTGTGATTCCTGTATCAGGTTCAGGTAGACAAAATCCATACGCAAGCTGCCCTTACTCTGATGCAGACGCATTGTCTGGGTCTTACGCAAGGTAGCAAGCTCGTGTTTCAGATCCTTTGCACGTGATGACACCTCATCGGCGTTCGAGTAATTACCTGTAAGAATAATCTCGTTGATATCCTTCAGAACATCAAAGATATTACGGCAGAATGGTGTAAACTCATCAACATACATCTTTGACAATGGGCTGAAACTGTTGTCAGCATGCTCCTTCATCGGCTCACCTATACGTGTAAGCGTATTAAGCATCTGCTGACAGCTGTTGGTACACAAGTGATACCATGTACTGCGCTCAAAAGCAAGATTCTGCTCAAGACGTTGCAGGCCTCGTGTCTCGGCACGACGCTGTTTCTTCATCAAAGCTTTCTCCTCGACAATCTTTATCATAGAGCTCTTCAAAGGACGCAAGGCATCTTTCGAGAACGACTCGAACAGTGTCTTATAAGTATCAGCAGAGAATGAGAGAGTGTGTGTCAATGTATCGGCAGCATGTGATACAAGGTTTTCCCATACCTCTTCCTGATTCTCAGACTTCAATATGACGATCATCTTTTCATCGACCTTCTCGCTGCTCTTTTTCTTGTTGTACGCAATGTGGCTACGTATCAACAGATAGATGACAAGAGCAATCATCACATACATTGCAACAATTCCGCCGTAGTTCATGATTGTAGCCACAAAAGCAGCAATGATAAACGCCGCACCGGCTGTTATGAACCAGCCACCCACAACAGAGACAACGCCAGTCACACGGTATACGGCACTCTCGCGTCCCCATGCACGGTCGGCAAGTGATGTACCCATACCAACCATAAATGTAACGTATGTTGTAGAGAGAGGAAGTTTCAACGATGTACCTACAGCAATGAGCAAGCCACCAAGCACAAGGTTCACCGAAGCACGCACAAGGTCGAAAGCGACATCTTCGCGTTCCTCAAGCGGTGCAAAACGCTTTGCAATCCATTTCTTGACACTCTCGGGAGTATTTTTTGTAACGGCATCGACCATCTTGCTCACCGCACGTACAAGATTACGTGCTATAGAAGATGTTCCGAACATTTCGTTACCGTCATCCTGCTGGCTCGAAAGGTCGATAGATGTCTGCAATACCTTACGAGCCTTCTTGCTGGTAAACAAGGCATACACCATGATGGCACCCGCTGCTACAAGGAAGAATACGCTGGTCTTCGCCGGCAGATTCAAAGATCCCATCATGAACGAGTCTATCATACCGTTACCGTTGGCAACAAAATCCTTGAACGACTCAAAACCGGCCAATGTAACACCTATAAAGTTTACAAGGTCATTTCCTGCAAACGCCATGGCAAGCGAGAAAGTACCCATGAGAACTACAATCTTCAACACATTGACTTTGCACAAGTGCAGCAACTGCATAAGTATTGTAAAGAACACAAAGGCACAAAGAAGGAACATTCCAGTCTGCTCAAAGATAAGATGACTCAACGACTCAGGCAAGAAACCAATCAAAGCACTTCCCTTGAGACCCTTAATAAGCATGAAGTAGATTATGGCTGTAGTAGCGATACCACCATATATACCTATCTTGCGACCAAGATTCTTGCGGTAATGAAATGTGAATATAATACGTGAAATCCATTGTACGAGCAAACCGAACACAAAAGCAATGGCCACCGACAGGAATATCGAAATTATAATTGTCAAAGCTCTGTCCGTATTCAGCATTGCCAATCCACTGCCACCAGAACTTATGAGAGCAGTGACAAAAGAGGCTCCAAGAAGCTCAAACACCATCGAAACGGTTGTAGACGTAGGAAGACCGAGAGAGTTGAACAAGTCGAGCAGGAACACGTCACTGATAACCACAGCAAGGTATACGCACATCACATTCTCAAAAGTAAAGAATGAGGGATCAAAGATTCCATGACGTGCAACGTCCATCATACCGCTACTGAACGAAGCACCTACAAAGATACCCACAGCAGCGACTATAAGCACATGCTTGATTTTAGCGGCCTTTGAACCGACAGCAGAACTCAAGAAGTTCACGGCGTCATTGCTCACACCTACTGTAAGGTCGATGATTGCCAATGTAAACATGAACAACACGACAAACAAGTAGCTGAGTTCTATAGAACTCAATGCCGACACGTAAGACAGAATGTCATTAATGAAATTCATAAAATATAAATAGTTTATTTATTAATCAATTTTATAACCTTTATAATTTAAAGGAGCAATCTACGCATAAAATGCCACAACTGCAATTTACCGCAATGTTACGCAAATTTTACAAAATTGTTACAAAAATAAACATTCATTTTAAAAATCAAAATACTCCACAAGAAAAAAATCAAACAATAAAACAAGGAGCACACCGCAGTGTGCTCCAAAGTTGCAATAAAACAGTGTTTTATCAGAAATCGTACCTTGCCGAAAGATTCACACGGTTTGCATTATATATCTTTTCGTTGAAGTCTGTTCTCCAGCCATGAAGATACTCTATTCCTATCTGCAAATTATCGGTCAGGTTGTATATGGCATTTGCAACAACATACTGTCCTTTACGCGATGCACCGGGGTTATACTCGGCATATCCCTTGCGTGAATGCAATGCAGTCTGGCTATATGTTGCCGACATCATAAAATTCTTTGTAAAGTTGTATTGCAGACCGGCATACCAACTCTCGCTCCTGAGCAACATAGCCTTACCAGGAGCCTCTGGGTCGGGAACAATATCAACTCCAATGTTCGAGATATTGTTGACCAGAGAGCCTATACCCTCTCCAATGGTAAATTGTCCTAAAAGCTGAAGACCACCCATTGTTGTAAGCAAACTCGCCTGAGCACCCCAGCCTACCTTGTCAGAATTCTTGCCAGACACCTTATCGGTATAATATATGTCGCGCATGATAGCACCAAGACGGATATGATTATCACTGTTGCCTTTAAGATTGTACTGCAAATATACCGGAACATTAGGAACACGCTGTACATCGACACCGACAAAATCGTTCTGCTCCGCACTTACATTTGGATTTTCAATAGCAACACCCATCGACAGACCCCAATCGAATCCATAACGCAACATAACCTGCGTTGTACGATAGAATGTCATACCGCATGGACCACCATAATCGATTGTAGTAGGAACAGCCTCAATATCCATAAAAGAGCCGACACCATATCCGAATTTCAGATACGAAGTGCTCATGTAGGCATTAAGCAACTGAAATCCAAGCCCACTGCCACGCCAGTTACCCGATGTGTATACCACAAAATCACCAAGCAGACGAGTTCGTCCTACCAACTTCATGAAGATTGTCGAATTCGTCATGTCCATCTGCAATTGACTGCTTGGGCCACCCTTTTCAAAAATAGCCGACGGCAAGAAGTCCACATTGTTGACAGCCCTGTCAAAATCATACTCGATTTTTGCCTGCAGATAACCGCCCAGACCCAAAGCCCATTTGCCCTCCTGGTCCACAAGGATAAAACGTGGTGCTCGGGCATCGTGATAATAACTGCTTTGGGTGTTCTGAAAAATCTCCACCACATCAGGTGCCTCATTTACTGTTTCGCTGATACAAATCACAGGTGTCTCACCATCAGTAATTTCGACCCAACGCTGTGCAGTCGCAGAAATTGTTGCCGACAACAATAATGCCGACAACAATAAAGTTTTTGATTTTCTGTTCATAATACCATTTTTTATAGTTTGATACAGAAAAAAAACATACAAGAGCAAATAAAGTTCTCTGCAGCAGAATTATCGCTTTGAGGAGAGAAAAGATTCAGATAAAAAAGGAAGCAGAAAGAAACTTTTGGGAAAGAAGTGATGTTTAAAGAAAAAACAAACTGATTATATATATGGAAAAGATCACAAACCTCCTGTTCAAGGAGCCACGATTGCCTATGGCATATTCCGTAATACTCCTTGCCGCACGAATAGTATTCGGTGCAATGTTCATGAGTCATGGCATAAGTAAATGGATTAGTTTCAACGAGGCAACAGAGAATTTCCCCGACCCGTTAGGTATGGGCAGTACACTCTCGTTCTGGCTTGTCATATTCGCCGAAGTAGCATGTTCGTTCGGTTTCATTCTCGGTGCATTGTTTAGACTTTGCCTTATCCCCATGATATTCACCATGTGCATAGCACTTTTAGTAATACACGCAAGCGACCCTCTTGCAGTAAAAGAGTTGGCATTGATGTACCTCACAATATTCGTACTTATGTTTTTCAGTGGCCCGGGCCGATTCTCCATCGACGAGATCCTGCGCCAGGTAATCAGAACAAAAGGACATTAATGAAAATACAGAATTTGTTTTACTGGCTACAAACCTTGACATTCAAGATGTGACCCTATAGACTTTAAGGACTCTAGAGACTCTATAATGCAAAAAAGGAGAAGAGTCTCAGCTATTAACTAAGACTCTTCTCGAAAAAAAGTGGCGATGGCAGTGCGAAACCGTAGCACTGCTTGCGACGACTGAACCTTTAGGTTTACAAAGGAGTGCCTTTAGGCCACTACTCTCCCACAAAGCGGAACGCAGTGGAGGTTCGTCGATGCCAGCAGCAGTCAGTCACGCGAAGTGTGGCGTAGTCACACCGCGTGGGTTGCGATTAGACGGCACCACAAGGAGAGGAGGTTATCGACACCTGTATATGCAAAAAGACGAGTCCTTTTGGAACTCGTCTTTTCATAAAAAGTGGCGATGACCTACTCTCCCACAAACATTTGCAGTACCATCGGCGCTGTTGGGCTTAACTTCTCTGTTCGGGATGGGAAGAGGTGGATCCCCAACGCTATCAATCGCCTTAATAAGGGACCGATCATTATGTCGTACAACTCATTAGTCAGTCTATTCTTTACTACATCTGTAAACAATTCCGCTTTTCAAAAGAGAAGCAAAGCTGTGGATGTATCGCACAGTGCTGATGACGACGCAAAGCGTCGTAAAGAAAAGCCTTCGGGCAATTAGTACTGCTCGACTGAACATGTTACCATGCTTGCATCTGCAGCCTATCAACGTCGTGGTCTACGACGACCCTCAGGGGAAATCTAATCTTGTGGTGGGCTTCGCACTTA
This sequence comes from Bacteroidaceae bacterium, assembly GCA_017555585.1. Classification (GTDB taxonomy): domain Bacteria; phylum Bacteroidota; class Bacteroidia; order Bacteroidales; family Bacteroidaceae; genus HGM04593. Next base: position 174 of record JAFZGA010000011.1, on the reverse strand, counting down.
GATGCTTTCAGCGCTTATCCCGTCCCGACGCGGATACCCGGCGGTGCTCCTGGCGGAACAACCGGTACACCGGAGGTCAGTCCATCACGGTCCTCTCGTACTAGTGACAGCTCCACGCAAATTTCCTACGCCCACGATAGATAGAGACCGAACTGTCTCACGACGTTCTGAACC
>JAFZGA010000010.1 GCA_017555585.1 Bacteroidaceae bacterium | reverse complement strand
GTTCTGTGCCGGGGCTTTTCGTTCTTTTGGCCGCCAAAAGAACAATAAATAACGACAAGAAATGGAATACAAGATAGTAATGTGAAGGTTGAGAATTATTTATGAAAGACATCCTCCCCCCTAGAGTTTGCTGGTGAGCCTAAATTTATACTGAATCCCGTTTTGTCCAGGTAACCTATATTCATAAAAAAAACAAGGTATTAACCTTGTTGACTTTGTAGCGCCTACGGGAATCGAACCCGTGTTCCATGCGTGAGAGGCATGTGTCCTAGCCACTAGACGAAAGCGCCATTATTTTATTTTCTGCTACTTTTGTAGCGCCTACGGGAATCGAACCCGTGTTCCATGCGTGAGAGGCATGTGTCCTAGCCACTAGACGAAAGCGCCATTTGCAAAAATAAGCGGAAGCTGGGGGATTCGAACCCCCGGTACGGTTACCCGTACGGCAGTTTAGCAAACTGCTGGTTTCAGCCACTCACCCAAACTTCCATTTGGTAGCTTACGCCCTTATTTTGCGTTGCAAAGGTAGGGCAATTCGTTGAATTGTGCAAATATTATGACAATTATTTTTCAAAAAAAAACAATAAAAAATAATGCTCTCCTTAAGTTTATCACTTTATATTAGCATATAACGTACAAAATAGTTACTTTTGGAAAAGAAAATGTTCTATGCCGATAGAAATCGTAAAATACAGTAACAAGATGAAAACCCAATGGGATGCATTTGTAAATGTGTCCAAGAACGGCACGTTCCTGTTCTTACGCGATTATATGGACTATCATTCAGACCGTTTCAATGACTACTCACTGATGTTCTACCGTGATAACAAGCTGTTGGCTCTTCTCCCGGCAAATATCTGTGACGGTGGCAAAAGGATTGTTTCACATGCCGGCTTGACTTACGGTGGGTTTGTGTTGCATCCAGATGTCAAAGCATGCGACATGATTGAATTTGTCGGTGAGTTGAAGAGGGTACTGCAAAAAAACGGTATAGAACAACTGATATACAAACCTGTACCTTATATATATAACATTGTTCCGAGTGATGAGCCTCTGTATGCTCTATTCCATGCCGGAGCAAGGATTTCAGCGCGGTCAATATCTACGACAATCGACAATCAGGAACCGCTGAAGTTCAGCCAGCTACGCAAACGTTGCATTTCAAAGGCTGTTAAAGCCGGTATAGAGTGCCGTGAATCGGACGATTATGAAAAATTCTGGGAAATTCTGACCACAATACTGCAGGCAAGGCATGAAAGCAAGCCGGTGCATACTAAGGAAGAGATTGAGTTGCTGCACGGCAAGTTCCCAAGCAATATCAAACTGTACACGGCCTGTAGGCTGGGAGAAGTCGTTGCCGGTATTGTCGTATATGAAACGGTACGCACAGCCCATTTCCAATACATTGCGGCATCGGACGAGGGGTGTTCAATGGGAGCACTTGACATGTTAATTTCGCACCTCGTTGAAAATGTCTATTCCTGCAAAAGATATATCGATTTCGGAACTTCAACCGAACAGAACGGTACATATCTCAACGAGGGGCTTATAAAGCAAAAAGAGGGATTTGGTGGACGGGCTGTAGTATACGATACATACGAACTCAATATCTGATCTTATCCTCCTTTTCCTGCCATGCACGGAATGGAGCCTGAGCCTCATCGTGCAGTATGTTCTCTACCGGCTTGTTCCGTTTGTCGGGTGTAAGCTCTAGCTCGCGATAAATGAACGAATCGTCGAAATCAACATTTGCTGCATCCAGCTGGTTTGCTCCGTAATATATCTTATCGATGTGTGCCCAATATATTGCACCAAGGCACATCGGACAAGGCTCACACGAAGTGTATATGACACAACCGCTCAAATCGAATGTTCCTAACTTTGTACAAGCTGCACGTATGGCGCAGACTTCGGCATGGGCTGTCGGGTCATTGTTTGCTGTAACCCTGTTGGCACCTGTGGCAACAACCGCGCCGTCCTTTACGATTACCGCACCGAAAGGGCCACCGCCGTTCTTGATGTTCTCTACCGCCAGCTCTATTGCCAGACGCATAAAATCTTCGTTTCTCATAATCCTGTTCTTATTACAAGTAAAACATGACGAAGATAATGAATGTTCATGGAGAAAGCAAAATGAAACTAACTGTTTTTACCTACCAGGTATCTGTCGATATACTCAAAAAAGCGTTCCTTGTACATGTCTCCGATAGGTACATATACATTGCCGTCATATACTATACGCATTTTAGCTACCTCCTTCACCTTATTGAGGTTGACAAGATATGAGCGATGTACACGCATAAAGGAGTTTGCAGGTAGAGAATCCTCGAGTTTTTTCATGCTCAGCAATGATATTATCGGTTTGGGGTTGCCTTCGACAAATATCCTGACATACTCGCTCATGCTCTCGACATATTTTATCGAGTCGACAGGTACCCGCAACATCTTATAGTCTGACTTTACAAAAAGGGAGTCGCCGGATGCTGTATCGTCAACCTTAGACAAAGACTGAACGCTCTTTTTACGTAATGTATATATCTCATACACTTTGTTTGCAGCCTTTAGGAAATCCTCAAATCCTATAGGCTTGAGCAGATAATCGACAGCACTGACCCTGAAACCGTCCATTGCATATTCCGAATAGGCTGTCGTAAACACCACTATAGGAGGGTCCTGTAATGAACGTACCAGCTGCATTCCATCTACATCGGGCATGTTGATGTCTACAAACATCACATCGATTTCTTCCGAGTCAAGCACTTCCATAGCATCATTCGCGCACGTACACGACTTTACATTACAAAGGAAGGGTACGCGCTCGACATATTTTTCAAGCTGTTTCAACGCCAACGGCTCGTCGTCAACAATTATACACTTTATCATCTTTATATGGGATTTTCAGTATTACAGAATAGTTATTGCCATCATCTTCTATATCCAGCACAACTGCTGTTTCATACAGCAGAGCAAGGCGTTTACGTGCATTCTCCACGCCAATACCGCACGCAGTGTTCTGCCTTGATGGATTGCTCTTTCTGACAAATGTGTTGCTGCATTTGAATACAAGCAGACCGTTTACATCGTCAACACGCATGTCAATATCGATGCTCGACTGACGGGTATATGTCACGCCGTGCTTGAATGCGTTTTCAATGAATACAACCAACAGTAACGACGGAATATTCACACTCTTGTAACCCGTCGGGAATGAAGTCTTCACCTCAAGTTTGTCAGTATATCTGAGTCGCATCAAGTCAATATAGCTGTTCAAGAATGCTATTTCCTTTTCAAGAGGTACAAACGATGATGATGCATCATACAGTACATATCTCATCATTTTGGATAGTTCCAATATGGCGTGTTGTGCCTTTTCGGAATCAATATCCACAAGTGCATGAATATTATTGAGGGTATTCATGAAGAAATGCGGGTTAATCTGATATTTGAGGTAATTCAGTTCGGCCTTGAGCTTTTCTCGTTCCAGTTCCTTGAAACGTTCGTCGCGACGTAGGGCAAAGAATGACAATCGCCCACAAATATTGAAGAATACCACAAACACCACCATCAGTACACGCATTGTTCCCGGGTTTGACATGGCTAACAGGAATTTGCTGTCACGCTTTTGGGGATGAAATGGTTTCATAGCATGTCCCATGTCTGGCATATCCTCGTGCATCTCTTCAAAAAAGAAATCTTCGGGAAAGAAAGGTCCTGCAGGTTTCCTTTTGGGCGGTTCATGCATAAAAGAACCAGGTGGTCTCTTGTCCGGAGGACCTTGCGTATAATCAATGATAGGTGAAATCAGGAATACTATGCAGCATGTTACAATAATGCATATTACATAGAACAAATAATACCTTCCCCTCTTTTTGTTGTAAAGAAGGAAAGGCATTAATACATTATTGTTTATAATAAAGACTATCGCTGCAGGCAAAAGGAAAATCCAATAGGAATACATTTCCTTGATATCCGCTTCATGCGTTTGCTTGATGATAACATCACCTATATATGGTGCAAAGAGCAGAAGTCCCCAAAACAGGAGGTATATTACATACTCTACAGTCTTTTTTCCTACACCTAAAGTCATCTCTGATACATTTTTTCAAATGCAAGATAATACTTTTTTATGATGCAGGCAGTAAAAAATCGGTATAAAACCGAAATGTATCGGCAAACGGCTTTATTGCACAGCCTTGAAGCTCATGTCGAGTCCTTTTACCGAGTGGGTAAGCGCACCTACAGATATGAAATCCACTCCGCATAGAGCATAGTCGCGCAAAGTATCGAATGTGATACCGCCTGATGACTCTGTCTCAAAACGGCCGGCAACCATCTCTACAGCCTTGCGTGTCTTTTCTGTATCGAAATTATCGAACATGATGCGTTGTACGCCACCCATATCGAGAACCTTCTGCAAATCCTCGAGTGTACGAACCTCAACCTCAATCTTCAAATCCTTGCCACACTCCTTACAATACTCCTTGGCACGTGAAACAGCCTGCTCAATACCACCGGCAAAATCAACGTGGTTATCTTTGATGAGTATCATATCGAACAGACCGATTCTGTGGTTTACACCGCCACCGATGCGTACAGCCTCTTTCTCCATAATACGCATACCCGGAGTTGTCTTGCGGGTATCGAGTACGCGTGTATTTGTACCTTCGAGCTGGCGCACATACTTGCGTGTCATGGTAGCGATACCGCTCATGCGCTGCATGACGTTGAGCATAAGACGCTCTGTCTGCAACAACGATCTTACACTGCCGGTAACATACATTGCAATGTCGCCTTTCTTCACCTCGGCACCATCCTCGATAAGCACCTCAACCTGCAGATCCTTGTCAAAACGGGCAAAAATGCGTTTTGCCATATCCACACCGGCGAGTACACCGTCTTCTTTGATGAGCAACATGTTTTTTCCCATAGCTTCGGCTGGGATTGTAGAAAGGGTTGTATGGTCACCGTCACCGATATCCTCGGCAAAGGCTAAATCGATAAGTCTATCGATAAGTTCATCTTTTACGTTCATAACAAATAAGTTTATTCTATTTTTTGCGAAGATACATATTATTTTAGGAAATGGGATGTTTGGAAGTACAAAATTTAAGTCCAAACGATAAAGCTTGTTGAAACATGAGCCAACAATGTCGGAGTAGCTTGCAACAAGGGCTTACAGCAATTTTACAATCTTCTCCAGCCAATGGCGGTCTGTTTCGTCAAAGGTATTATAGTTCTTGCTGTCTATGTCGAGAACTGCAACCACATCTCCTGCTTTGGCAAACAGGGGAACAACAATCTCGCTTTTCGATGCGCTGCTGCATGCTATATGTCCGGGAAATTGATCAACGTCGGGAACAACCTGTGTGCGTTGCTCTTTCCATGCTGTTCCGCAGACACCACGTCCGAACTTGATCCTGCTGCATGCCAGAGGTCCTTGAAAAGGTCCTAATATCAACTCTTCGCCTTTGACACGATAGAACCCCGTCCACCAGAACTGGAATGTCCGGTGAATCATTGCACTTGCATTTGCCATGTTTGCAATGGCGTCGTCCTCGTTTTCTGTAAGCGAGGCTATCTGTCTGTAAAGAAGGGTGTATTTTTCCTCTTTTCCACCTTCTGCTATCTGTAGTTCTTCTGCCATCTGTATATATATTAACCGAAATCGGACATGTCAACCAACTTGTTCATTATGGCATAGACGGTAAGTCCGGGAATACTGTTGATGCCAAGTTTCTGCGAGATATTGCGTCGATGTGAAATGACTGTATATATTGAGATATTGAACTCATCGGCAATCTCCTTGTTGGTCTTGCCTTTTGCCACGGCGGTGAGTATGTCGCGCTCGCGTGTCGAGAGTTCGTTGATATCGCTCTTGGGGTTCTGGGCGTTCTGCTCCATTGCGCTCTTGAGCTTTTGTATTATACGTGCTGTGTTATCGTATATACCTATGCAATCGTCGTATTGACGCAAGACATTCTCTTCATAATTGCTGTGCGCAAGTGCAACCAGAGCACTGTTTGTGTCACCGAAGTAGGAGCGTATGTCGAACCTCTCGTTGTAGTCGATTACAGCCGGATTGATAATGATTATATCGGTTTCGGTGTTGGCATTGTAGTATGTAGGGTTACTCAGCGTCTGCATGATGCTGAACTCCGGGTTGCGGTTTATTATTTCAGCAATGCCTGTGGCTATAATCTCTGACGGTTCTATGAGTACTACCTTGTATTTTGAATCCTTATTCATGGTCCTGCTCCAATTTCTCTACCAAAGGTATGAGTAGTTTGTTCTCAATGAGTGAATGTTTGCGTAAATCGTTTTCGACACCGTATATGTCATTCAGCAACTCAAAGCGTTGGGGTGATGAAAATTTCTCGTCGAGATACTTTGCAATGATGTTCTTCAGGTCGTTCAGCTTCTCGTTTATGTTGCTGTGATTCTCCTCGAACTGTCCTATTCTGTATTGTGTGTCACATGCGCGGTTGTTCTCCATAAGGCTTTCTATATATGGGAAAACAACCTCCTCCTCGTATTTGAAGTGGTTGATGATCTCATTGTCGTAGTCGTCGTAGAACTTGTCAATAAGTTTACGGCTCACATTGTCAAGGTCTTTTACAAGGGTGTGTATTCCTTCGTGTATTGCAGGGAAACATACCGTCGTGTAGTAGCGGTGCGATGCGCGTAGGTATGTCGTTATGCTTTTTATATCATTCTTGTCCAATCTGCTAATATGCGGATGGTACTCATGGAACGAGTAGATGTTGCATATCATGATGAAGAGTTCTTCTGATATCCCGTAGCGCATGCATAATTCTCCTATTGTTGCTTCGCCGAATCCAAGTTTTATGTCAAGACGTTGCAGTATCGACAGCAATGAGCTGTCGCTTGCAAGCAGATCGGCAACTTTCATGCGTTTGCTGTATATTGTTTCGTTATTGCTCATATTGTTGTTTGATTATTTTATAATATTCCGCCTATGGTATATGCAAGGAATGCCAATACCCAGGCTACTGCGGTGTTGTATACTATCGAGAATATTGCCCACCATTTGCTTTTTGTCTCCTCGGCAATACCTGCCACTGTGGCTATGCATGGGAAGAAGAGCAGGATGAATACCATGAATGCCATGGCAGAACGTGGTGTGAAGTCACCAGAGACTTTTATGTCCTGGTCAATTCCTTCGTCGGAACAGTTGCTGTAAAGCACTCCTAAGGTACTTACAACAAGTTCTTTTGCCGGTATGCTTGTGAGTATGGCTATGCTTGAACGCCAATTTAGTCCCAATGGTTCCATTGCCGGTTCAATGAAGTGCCCGATCATGGCTATGAAGGAATTACCGTTTATGTTTTCTGATGATTCGTCATAGGAATCCATGCAAACAGTGCTTTCACTTGTTGATACGGTATTTGCCGTAACATCTTCGTTTGGTCTCGGGTAATAGCTCAGGAACCAGATGACTATTGTCGACAACAGGATTATTGAGCCGATCTTTTTTAGATACAGCGCACATTTGTCCCACATGTGGCGTATTGTCGACTGCAGGGTAGGGCAACGGTAGGGTGGCAGCTCCATTACGAAAGGTGTCTCGTCTTTCTTGAATTTTGTCATGCGCAACAATCTTGCAGTGACAATGGCAACAGCGATACCAAGCAGATACAACCCTATCAGCACCAGTGCTGCATGTTGTGGAAAGAATGCTCCGGCAAACAGTACCAGCACCGGAAGACGTGCGCTACACGACATGAACGGTGTTATAAGTATTGTTATCAGTCTGCTGCTACGACTTTCTATAGCGCGTGTAGCCATGATTGCAGGCACGTTGCAACCGAATCCCATGAGCATGGGGATGAACGATTTGCCATGGAGTCCCATCTTGTGCATAAGCCTATCCATTATGAATGCGGCGCGTGCCATATATCCTGAATCTTCCATGAAGGAGATGAACAGGTATAGTATGAGTATCTGCGGAATGAACACCGCAACACTTCCCACTCCACTTATAATACCGTTGACAACAAGGTCACGGATGGCCCCTGTCGGCAATATCTGCGTTGCAAATTCGCCCAGCCATCCGAAAAGGACCTCAATCCACTCCTGTGGATATGCACCAAGCACGAACACAGCACTGAACATGAGCCACATTATAAAAATGAATATTGGGAAGCCCAACCATTTATTGGCAACAAGGCGGTCGATGCGTCGAGTCTTTCTCTGTGTATCCTTGTTTCCCGGCTTGTATGTCTCTTGCAATGCTCCGTTAATGAAGCCGTATTTGGCACCGCTGATAGCCGTTTCTGCATCTACTCCCGTTTGTGTCTGTATCTTCTTTGCCGCAATTTCAGCAAGGTTTTTCCATCGTGGTAGCTCAAAGCAGTTCTTCAGCAGGTTTTCACTCTCTTTGTCCTGCTCAAGCATTTTTAAAGCCCAGTATCTTACCGGAAACTGTTGTGGCAAGTCTTCGGCCTTGTGCATCTCAACCGACAACGGGGATATCTGCTCCTCGATTATGTTGCTGTAATTGATGTGTATGTGTCTTATTGTACTGTTCTTTCCTTCGAACAGTTCAATTACTGTGTCGAGCAATTTGTCGAGTCCCTGACGGTTCTTTGCAACAGTGGGAATCATCGGGATACCCATCATCGCGCCAAGATGTCCGTAGTCGAGCACTGCACCGCTTGCCAACAACTCATCATACATGTTGAGTGCAACAACAGTACGCTGGTTCATGTCGATAAGCTCTGTGGTAAGGTATAGATTACGCTCCAGGTTCGAAGCGACAACAGAGTTTATTATTACGTCGGGAGTTTGTTCAAAGAGATGGCGGCGTACGTATATCTCTTCAGGTGAATATGCCGATATGGAATATGTTCCCGGCAGGTCTGTAATGTTTATTCTGTAGTTCCTGTAATTAAAACTGCCTGTCTTGGCATCGACAGTCACTCCACTGTAGTTACCGACATGTTCATTTTGGTTTGAGAGAGCATTGAATATGGATGTCTTTCCGCTGTTTGGGTTGCCCACAAGAGCTACGTTTATGATGTTGCTCCGTTTGGTTACAACCTTGCGTTGGGTGCAGTTACAGCAGCTCATGCCATTGCAGTTGTCGCATAATGTGAGACAGCTGAATGACGGTGATGGTGGAAGCTCCTTCTTGGCTTCCTCTTCGGGAAGCACTTCAATCATTGCAGCTTCGTTACGGCGCAACAGGACATCATACCCCATGACATGGTATTTCACAGGGTCGTGCATGGGTGAATCGAGAACCGATTTTACCTTTTCGCCACGTATGAAGCCCATCTCCATTATGCGCTTGCGGAATCCGCCGTGTCCGGACAGGCGCACGATGACCGCAGTTTCACCATTCTTTAGTTCCGAGAGTTTCATTTATCCGGTTTCTTTTATTTTTGCTTGCAAAAATAGGGCTCTTTTTGAATGTATACAATAACAATAAACCTTAAATTTATCCAGAATATAGTTATTTATAACTATAATCGGTATTTTATAGTACAAAAAGAAAGTTCCCGCGGGAACTTTCTTTTCTAAAACTTTAATTTGCGATTATCGCAGCCAGTGCCGCCAAGCCTATCACTGCAGCAGCTGTGCCGACCGGATTGCTCTCGTATACCACTTTTACAGGTGCCGGTGGAGGTGGAACAGGGCGAGGAGCCGGCATTTTTACCATTGCCACGTTTGGCTTTTTTGGCTTTCTCTTGTAGTCATTCCTGTTTCTCTTGTCGTCGTTCCTGTAATCCTTGAATTTCTTGTCGTCTTTTCTGTTCTTGAACTCTCTCTTGTCGTTTCTGTACTCAACCTTTGGATTGTTGTTTACCTTGTTGCTTGCTTCCATCTGTGCAGGGATAAGCATCATACTTACCATCGCTGCAATAATCATCATCTTTTTCATAATCGTAAGTTTTTAAAGGTTAAACTTGTTGTTTGTAATTTGTTGTGTAATGTTTACACTGCAAAGGTATGGGCATAAAATTCCCCCTGCAACGTTAATTTCCTAATCGTTGCAGGGGGAATTCCTAAAGCTGTTAGGGAAAACCTTACTTATTCCCGTGTCGTATCGATGCTTTTATCTGTTGCCCTTAAGGTATGAGCCGAGCGACAGCAACCATGCTACTACAATACTTACTATCATGCCTGTAGCTCCGAAAAGCAAGAAGTTTGCATTGGTGTATTCGCTCATGAGGAATACTACAACCTCGCCTGCAACAAAGCCTGCAAGTGCAGCATAACCTTTGACGCGTTTCATGAATACCGCAATGAAGAAGAGCCCTCCCAAGCCACTTGTGAGCAATCCCAGTGCTTCGTTGAAGAAGTCGAGGAACGACTGTATATCCCATGTGGCCATGAACAGTGCAAGCAATAGGCCTACCATGCCGCTCACAACTGATGCCCAACGGGCTACACCTACGAGCTGAGAGTCTGTTGTAGAGGTGCGGAAACGCTTCCAGAAGTCAATGGAGAACGCTGTAGCCACACTGTTGATGTTGCTTGAAATGGTACTCATAGTTGCCGCGAATATTGCGGCAATGAGTGCTCCTGCTATACCGGCAGGCATCTGACTCATCATAAAGAACGGGAATATAGCGTCTGATTGTCCCATGGTGATGTCAAGCTCTGCGGGGTGTGTCTTGTAGAAGGTATAAAGACCTGTACCTATCATATAGAAAGCCACTGATACAAACACGCTCATTACGCCGTTTACAAGAATACCGCGACCGGCTGATTTTGCATCAGGAGTGGTGAGGTATCGCTGGATGACGGTCTGGTCCGATGTATATGAAATCAGGTTATTGGCAAGACCTCCGAGTATGATTACCCACCATGTGGCTTGCGACCATGAATTGCTCCAATCGAACAGGCGTAACTTGTCGTTGTCCAAAGCAATATCTATGCAACCACTTATTCCACCTTCGGTGCCCATCGCCAAATATATTACGGCAAAGATTGCACCAAAGACGAGTATCAGTCCTTGAACTACGTCGCCCCAAATTACAGCTTCTACACCACCCATGGTACAATAGATGATGGTGACAAGTCCCATAAGCACGATGCACAGGTATATGTCAATTCCTGTCACGGCTGTAAGTGCCAGTGATGGCAGGTACAGTACTATAGCCATACGCACTATCATGAATATACAGAAAAGTGTAGATGCCAGCATGCGGGTGAACAGGTTGAATCGCTGCTCCAGTATTTCGTAGGCACTTGTAACGTTGAGCTTACGGAAATATGGGAGATAATACTTTATGACGGGGAAACTTACGAGCAGTATCATCCACAGCATAGGGTAGTAGGTCCAGTTGGTGGTGTATGCTTTTGCCGGTATTGTCATGTAAGTTATGGCAGAAAGCATAGTTGCGTATATGCTGATACCTGCTGCCCACCATGGAATGCGTCCGCCACCCTTGAAGAAATCATCGGCACCATTCTCCTTACGCATGAAATAGATACCCATACCTAACATTGCAACAAGGTATAGGACAAGAATTGTCCAGTTGAGCCAGCCGAAGCTTTTTTCGTTGCTCACCTCGATGTGTGTAACATCGGCACTGCGTACGCCGGGCATCAGTTCACCTCCGCTATAGCTCCAGCCTTTACCTCCTGTTTCGGGTGTCAGGCAAGCACCGGCACGGGCCAGCAAGCTATTGCCAGGCAAAAGTCCCCATGAGTCGGTGATGGTATGGTAGGTAAGCACATCTTTACGGAAGTTGTACCACTCTGGTGCATGACGTAAGTACTGGCTGTCCTGCTTACCTGTAATTGCACTCAAGAATATGTCATGGTCCACACCTCCAAAGAACAGTATGTGGCTGTAACCTGCTGTGCTGCAGGTGCTTCCCACTATAGCCTGTATATCCTGTCCGCGTTTGCCGTCAACGGTTTCGTTTGTCCAAGCCAAGGCTGGCGAGGTGCGTTTCCATTGTGTCGGCAAAGTTTCGCCTTTCTTGAGTTGTGCGATTGGCATATATATACCGTCGGTATGCACAATGGCTTCCTTTCCTTCAGCTTTGGGCTGGTATCCGCCAAAGATAAAAAGCGCATAGCCTGTGGCTGTGTTCTGTACGGCTACGCAGGGTTGCAGGCGACATTCATCGGGTATAGTGGAGACTGTAGTCCACGCTTTGCCTTCGCCGGGGAAGGAGAGGGCAAATACCTCTTTGTTTGGCACGCTGTTGCTCTGTCCGCCGGCTACCCATAGCATGCCGTCGTAGTATGTAGCTGCGAAGTTGTCCAAAGCCTTAGGTAAAGAGGCTATTGCGGTAGATGTTCCGTCTATTGCGTTGATGAACAGACACTCGCTGAGCGATGTGGCTGAATCCATTCCACCCAAATATACGGCTCCACCCGGCACCTGTACGCTTGCTCCATAGGCTCGCGGGTAATATACTTTCTGTCCGCCGTCGGCACATGGCACATCTGGGAAGTTGCATCCGCCGTATGTGGTCAGCTCACCTTTTATCCAGCCTGCATAATGACCGGAAACCGCCTTGTCCATAGGTGGTGCAGGCGACACGTAAATCTTGTTCTGCGCCATGCAGAGCATTGAACAGAATAAGAGTGACAGTAATATGTGTTTTTTCATATAGTGTCTTATTTTGTCAGTTCTTTACAAAGGTCAAATGATTTTATCATCATTCGCGGAATGTGGAACGGTCCTTTGAATATGTTTCCCTTTGCAGGCTGTGCCACAGTTCCATCGCGGTGCAGATAACCGTACCACTCGCCATATTCAGCGTCAGGGAAGTGTGCGTATGTCCATTCGCTGATTTGCTTGTGCCAGATAAGGTACTTGTCATCGCCAGTAGCTTCATAAGCATAGAGTGTTGCGATGATAGCCTCTGTCTGTGGCCACCAGAATTTCATATCCTGCGAATAGTCTTGTGGTGGTAGGTTCTTGCAGTCGCGGAAGTTGATGATACCACCGTATTGCTTGTCCCATCCCCATTCCCATGACCAGTCGAGGATTTGTAGAGCCTGTTGTGTCAGTTCTTTGTCCCAACCACGGTATTTTGCCTCTTCAAGCAGGAACCATGCCGTTTCTATGCAATGTCCCGGGTTGATGAGACGGCCGTTTATGGTGTCAATGAACTCACCGTCAGGACCGACAGTTTCGAGCAATGCCTCAAATTCAGGTTTCATGAAATCCTTTAGTGATGCGATTGATTCATCTATCTGCTGATCGAGTACAGGATCGCTGATTACATTGCGTATACGTGATGCCGTGTTGATGAGAATCATCACCAAGGAGTGTCCTTTTGCCTGCAATGCCGGCAGATATTTTGGCTCCATATAACCCGGAGTGGCAACAAACTTACGGATATCCTTGAACAGATCCAAAGCCTTTTGGGCGTACGTCATATCCCCCGAGGCCTTGGCATATTCAGCCATGGCTATGGCTGCAAAGCTCTCCGAGAACACATAACGGCGTTTGCGTAGTGGAGTACCGTCCGCCATCACCTCGAAATACATTCTTCCGTCGGTGTCGAAGCAGTGTGCCTCAATGAAATCTATAGTGCTTTTTGCTGCGGCGAGCCATTCAGGGTTCTTCTCTATTGTGTTGTAAGCAAAGCTGCATACAAAGGCAAAGCGTCCCTGGAACCACACCGATTTGGTGGTGTCAATGAGTGAACCGTCACGGTTTACGCATGTATATACGCCACCGTTCACGCGGTCGAGTCCGTTCTTTAGCCAAAAAGGCATTATGTCGTTTACAAGGTCATCGCGATATTTCTGCGACCAACCGTTCAAATAGTCATTCCAATTCATTGTGTCTGTCTTTTATGTTCGGGAATGACATGTTTAGGGTATCTGTCATTCCGAACGTATGTGAGAAATCTCAAAATATACTCTTTGAAATTGTTGTCAGAACTTATTGCAACGCTCAAAGAAGTTTATCGCTTCCAGTTCCTTGCGCATTGCAGCTTCCTCTTCGTCGGTCATGTTCTGGAACGGAGTACGGTTCTTTCCAAGGTCAAGACCAATGAGCTTCATAATGCGTTTTCCACCAACAATGTTTCCACGGTAGTGGCAGATGACATTGATGACCTCCTGTGAGAAGTTCTGCAACTCGCGTGCCTTTTCTATGTCGCCAGCATTCCATGCGTCGATGATGCCGGCAAGGTTACATCCGTTGTAGTTGGTTGTACCGCCAATGCCACCCTGTGCACCACCCATGGCAAGGCATGGAAGGATTGTCTCGTCCTGTCCGTGCAGCATGTCGAACTTGCCGTTCTTGTAAAGGCGACACTGGTTGTATTCGTACAAGCTCTCGAATGTATATTTAATACCGGCGAAATTGGGGATTCTGCCGTCGACAGCCTCAAGGAACTTTACCATAGGGAGGAACGCTCCGTTGAATGCCGGGATATGGTAGAAGTAGAATGGAAGCTCAGGAGCTGCCGAAGCTATCTCCTCGCAATATTTTACAAGTTCTTCGACACGGCCTACTTTAGGGAATGGGGGAGCCATTGCACCAATGCCGAATACACCCATCTTCTGCGCATGCTCAGCCATTCTGCGGCTCGATTTTACACATGTACTTCCCACATGAACAATAATCTTGAAACCCTCGGGTGCTGCAGCTACCCATGCTTCGGTAAGCTTGATGCGCTCCTCTTCGGTAAGCATATAGCCCTCACCCGATGAACCATTGATGAAAACACCTTTCATTCCGTTCTTTGCAAGCATCTGTGCATATGCCGGAATAGGTTCATAATTTACTTCACCGTTCTCGTAGAATGGAGTAAACGGAGCGTCAATCAATCCGATAATCTTTTCCATAGTTCGTTATTTTAAAATTATAAGTTTTTTTATTTAAAATCTGTATTGAATCAATCAACAAAAAAAATGAAAAATATTCAAATCAGCAAATTATAGGTCATTATAATTACGGTTTATGTATTTAATTTTTTATCTTCGCGACAACTATCTTTGCGACATGAATATATCCCCTATAGCATATTATCATACAAAAGTACAGACAAAGTTTGGTGTGCCTAGGCAAAGCGGACTTGTTCCTGAATTGCATGGAGTCATTGTCTTTGAACCGGAATACCGTAATGCCGACGCATTGCGCGGAATAGAGGGCTTTGATTATCTTTGGCTTATATGGGAGTTTTCACTCAATAATAAAGTTGAAGGTGAGTGGAGTCCTTTGGTGCGTCCTCCATTGCTTGGTGGAAACAGTCACATGGGTGTTTTTGCAACGCGTTCTCCATTCCGTCCCAATGCGTTGGGGTTGTCGTCGGTGAAGCTGTCAGGTGTGGAAAAAACCGATAACGGGCTTGTGCTACTTGTTTCAGGTGCAGACCTTGCTGATGGAACACCAATATATGACATAAAACCGTATGTTGAATATTCCGATTCGCATACAGGTGTGCGTAGCGGTTTTGTCGACAATAACTCATGGCAGAAACTTGATGTCGTGTTTCCGGAGAACAAACGTACAATGTTCAGTGGTGATGATTTTGTTGCTTTGTATAAGATTCTTGAGCTTGATCCCCGTCCGCAATACCACAACGACCCTAATCGCGTTTATGGTTTGCCTTTTGGTGGCTACGACGTGCGTTTTACAGTTGACGCTCATGTGTTGACCGTAGTCGATGTTGTGTGTATGAAGTAGATTTATATCATTAGCTATTTACGGCTTCCGGAATGGGCAACCGATTCACATTTTCTCATCAGTGAATATAGTCTTGAATGAGAGTATAGCCGCATCCTTGTCGGGCAGGCATGCCAGATGATAGCAAGGAACCGATGACAGCAGGTTGCTTATGAAATTGCTGATATGGTCGTATAATGCTTCATCATAAGCAAATGCCGGTGGACAAGAGGGGTGTATGGCTCCGTAAGCTTGCAATATGGGCAATTTGTTCATTAGGTTGTATTGGGCTTGCGACAGGCGTACACAGCTTTTTAGTTCATACCGTTCCTGTTTGTAGCAAGGGGTTTTTCCGCTCCAGGGGCTTCCGTAAGCCCAGATCTTTCCGTCCTCGACACGCAGGAATGGACTGTCATCATTCAAAAGGAAAGCACCTTTGATGTTTTCCTGCCACAAACGTGTGTGTGTACTTTTTCCTGTTCCGCTTGCTCCCAAGAACAGAACTGCCTTACCATGGTAAACAATGCAGCTGCCGTGAATTGCTATAGTGTTGTGTGGAGCAAGCATCAGCCCCAGTCCTATCCACATGGCAAAATGGCATAGCCCGGCAGAAAAATTTCCATATAGCAATACCTCTTTCTCACCTTCATTATGCCATAGATAAAATGTCTCTTCATTTGGTTGTTCCAAAACCAAAATAAAACCATTTTCTGTCCTGCCGAATTTTCCGTTCACACCCTCGTGTGCAAACTCATAGCAGACCTGCTTTATTTTTGGCACATCAACACCCTCGACAAAGGAGAAAAGCACATCACCGCCAACCACAAGGAATGGTGCAAACCCATCAATGGAACAAACAGCCTTGCACAACTTCTCTCCCGATACGGTAAAGCAGTGTCCTGCAACCTGATACATATTGCTCATAGTTATAGCCATTATATTCGTAAAAAGGGTTATTCTATCACACCGCATTGCTTGAGGGATTCAACCCATTTGCCGGCATCCTTTAAAGCTTGCCCGTTGCTTATTCCATAGGTGTCCATCAGCACTTTTGCTGCATCTTCAGTGGTGAATTCATGTTCAGCCAATGCCTGATAAAGCAAGCAGGCCGATGCGTTCAGTGATATTATACGTGTCATATCAACATTTGCCGTGCCTTGGTTTACAATTATGGTCTCACCTGCTATTTTGCGGAGTTTATAGTTAGGGTTTATTTTCATCTACTATGTTTTAGCCTGGCGTATTAAACGATTTTTTTAGAGCTCCTGCCATTGCGCCTTGTCGCAGTTAGCAAAAACCGGCATAAAGGTAGCCTTTTTTGTGGAAAAAAAACTAACGGATGCAACAGTATTTTTCTTAGAAAAATATGTTTATTGAATATTTATATTTAATTTTGTACCATAAACCCCATCTGCACTTTGTGGATGTCGGTTAATGGTTCCAAAATGGCCCAAACAGGAATGTTGCACGACGAACATCATTTATCGACAGTCAATGTGACTGACGACCGCGAAGCGTGTCCAAAACATTGGGTTGCAGCCCTTGTTCAGGTGCATAGCGAGAAGTCGGTAAGCAAGAAACTGCAAAGTCTCGGCATTGAGAATTGGGTTCCTACGCAAAGCGAAATCCATCAGTGGAGCGACCGCAGGAAGAAGATTGAGCGCGTGGTCATTCCTATGGTTGTCTTCATTCGTGTGGAAAATAGTGCCATTAAGGAACTTACTTACCACTCCTTTATCCATAAGCTATTGACAGCACCCGGCCAGCGCACTCCTGCCATCATTCCCGATGCCCAGATAGAGAACTTGAAGTTTATGTTGGGACAGGCCGAAGCACAAGTGGAGATAAAAGACCGAATCTTCAGGACAGGCGACCATGTCTGTATTGTTCGCGGCCCGTTGAAAGGCCTCGAAGGCGAACTTTGCAAAGTTGAATCCGGCAAGTCCATGGTCGCAGTCCAAGTTGACTGTTTGGGCTATGCATGCATAAGTATCGACAAGGCCGATTTGGTTGTCAAGTAATTATTTATATCCGATCACACGTTTTTGTGACAGGTATTGATACTTAAACCTCGAAAACAAAAAAAACTGATAATATATGAAAATTGCAGTTGCCGGTACCGGTTATGTAGGCCTCAGCATGGCCACACTTTTGGCGCAGCACAATAGCGTTGTGGCAGTTGATATCGTTCCCGAAAAGGTAGAGATGATCAACCGTCGACAGTCGCCAATCCAGGACGAGTACATCGAGAAATATTTTGCAGAGAAAGATTTGGACTTGACGGCTACCCTCGATGCCGAATCGGCTTATAAGGATGCCGATTTTGTTATTGTGGCAGCCCCTACCAACTACGACAGCCAAAAAAACTTCTTCGATACATCTGCTGTGGAGAAAGTAATCGACTTGGTTATAAAATACAACCCTGAGGCAATTATTGTTATAAAGAGTACTATTCCGGTAGGCTATACCGAGTCCGTTCGCAAGAAGATGGGAAGTGAGAATATCCTCTTCTCGCCCGAATTCTTGCGCGAGAGCAAAGCCCTTTACGATAACCTCTACCCAAGCCGCATCATCGTTGGCCGCCCCACAGGCAATGCCCGCCTCGAAGAGGCCGCCCGCACCTTTGCCGCCCTGCTGGTGCAGGGAGCTATAGGAAACAATGCCGATGCCGGCAAAGGCATCCCCGTGCTCTTCATGGGACTCACCGAGGCCGAAGCCGTCAAGCTCTTTGCCAACACCTACCTGGCATTGCGCGTCAGCTACTTCAACGAGCTCGACACCTATGCCGAGATGAAAGGCCTCGACTCGGCAGCCATCATCGAAGGTATCGGCCTCGATCCCCGCATAGGCACACACTACAACAACCCGTCGTTCGGCTACGGCGGCTACTGCCTGCCCAAGGACACCAAGCAGCTGCTTGCCAACTACCAGGACGTGCCGCAGAATATGATGAGCGCCATTGTAGAGAGCAACCGCACACGCAAGGACTTCATTGCCGACCAGGTGCTGAAACTCGCCGGTTGGTACGACTATAGTGAAAACAACGATTTCCAAAGGTCAAAAATAAGCAGGCAGAAAACAGAAATTCCAGTAATCGGAGTCTACCGCCTCACCATGAAGAGCAACAGCGACAACTTCCGTCAAAGTTCAATCCAGGGTGTAATGAAACGCATCAAGGCCAAAGGAGCCGAGGTCATCATCTACGAACCCGCCCTTGAGGATGGCAGCACATTCTTCGGTAGTAGGGTAGTGAACGATATTGAAGCCTTCAAGGCTCAGGCTCAAGCCATCATCGCCAACCGTTACCACCCTTGCCTCGACGATGTGCAGAAGAAAGTGTATACCAGGGATATCTTTAGGAGAGATTAAGCGAATAATTTGATTTTCAAAAGCATATACTTTGAATAGGGAGTAGTTGACGTAATATGGAATAATTATAAATTATTCGTATGAAAAAAATACAGAAAGAAATTTCACGCGAAGAGTCAAAACAAATAATGCTTGATATTCTTAAAGATATATCAAGATTCTGTGACGAGCATAACATAAAGTATTATTTAGCAGCAGGTACCCTTATAGGTGCAATTCGTCATAAAGGATTTATTCCTTGGGATGATGATATTGACATTGAAATTCCTCGTCCGGATTAGTTCTTCCTCCGGATAGTCGCGGTTGATGGCATAGAACTCCAAGCCACGCTCTCTGCAGAAAGCAATAGCTTCATCAAGATACTTGCCTTCGCGAACGGTCCACAATATAAGACGATGCCCATCTTCTTTTAATTTAAGTAATGTCTCTATTGCAAACGGCAGTTCTTTTCCTATGGACGGGTAACGATGCTCAACTATAGTTCCATCAAAATCGACTGCTATAACCATCAGGAATACATTTTACACAATTTACTGCAAAGTTACTTGTTTTCTGTCGAAAATAAAAACAATTTCTAAAGAATGAAACGTATTTGGTTCTTGTATGGACATTTTCTATTTTCAGGCTTCAGAATAAAGCAAAAAACGACAATAAATATACTGTCTATAACTAATTTTAAATAACTTTGTAAAAATAATGAAGGGTGGAATAGCCCTCATGGGATGAACTGATTGTAAATGAACTATATTGATAAATATTATGGCAAAAGTTAAGATTTCAACAACAATGGGCGACATCACCGTGCGCCTTTATGACGAGACTCCTCTTCACCGCGATAATTTCCTGAAACTTGCTTCCGAGGGTTTCTTTAACGGAACTCTTTTTCATCGTGTGATAAAGGATTTTATGATACAGGGTGGTGACCCCGAGAGCAAGGGCGCTCCTGTCGGAATGAACTTGGGAAGTGGTGGCCCGGGTTATAATGTACCAGCGGAGATTCAGCCGGCTACGCTCTTTCATAAGCGTGGCGCCTTGAGTGCAGCACGTCTTGGCGACGAGGTGAACCCTACAAAAGAGAGTAGCGGTAGTCAATTCTATATTGTCTGGGGAAAAATTTACAAGGCTGCCGAACTCAAGCAACTTGAACACCAGATGAAGATGCAGCAGGAGCAGAACATATTTAATGCACTCGCTATGGAACGTCGTGAAGAGATAATGAACCTTCGTCGCAACCGCGACCGCGAGGGCTTGATGGAACTGCAGGACAAGCTTGCCAAGATGGCAATGGAGAAGAGCAAGGAACTGGGAGCACCGGTTTTCACTCCCGAGCAGACCGAGGCCTACACCACATTGGGCGGAACTCCGTTCCTCGATGGCGGATACACCGTGTTCGGTGAAGTGGAGGAGGGCTTGGATGTTGTTGAGGCAATCCAGAATGTGGCGACATCAACAGGTGACCGTCCAAAGACCGATGTGGTTATGAATGTAACGGTTCTGTAACTGTAACACATTGATATATCATTTCAAAAGCATAAGATATGCGCGGTAAAACAAAGAATACAAGACGGAGAAAAAGAGAAACCCCTGTCGATGTGCCTTATAAGAATTGCTTGAATTGCGGTTCGGAACTCAATGGCAACTACTGTCATATATGTGGACAGCAGGCAACAGCTCTTACGCCAAGTGTAAAGAGTTTTGTGGTGGAGTATGTGGCCAATGCATATATATGGGATCCGAAATTCATGCAGACACTTAAGCATTTGATAAGACGTCCGGGTTTTCTTACCAACGAATTTTTATCAGGCAAATTTGTCTCTCAGGTACACCCGCTCAAGTTGAATATGTTTATGCTGTTTGTCTTCATCACTCTGTTCGCACTGTTTTCGGGTACAGAAAAGATGAACAACTCCATTCAAGTGTTGACAGAAGACGAAGCGGTTCTGTCGGCAATGCAGATTGAAGTGATAAAAAATGACAATGAATATGCCGAAAAGCTAATGGCAAGCCCGCGCGATACAGTGCTGTTGATTGCTCCTGAATATATTGCCGAGAATTACTCCCAATATATAAGCATGCTTGAAATGGTGGAGGATGACAAAACGGGTTATCGTGATAAATGGGTTGCTGCTGTTCCTCATGCACTGATTGAAGATAAAATTATTATACCTACATCCGACAATTACTATTGCTTCGAAACCGAGACTGGAAAAGGTGTGGAGTATTTGGAGATTTTTCACAGCATATGGGTAAAGATGGTGGATTTATCTACAAGATACTTTCCTATGCTTGTGTTGTTGACTGTCCCCTTCTTTGCGTTTTCATTACGCATTGTACATCACAGATACAAATGCCCAAAAATAAACCATTTCATATTCTCTCTGCATTATACTGCATACCTTGAGTTGCTCATCATATTGATGTTTTTGCTGAAATTGGTTGCTGATCCATCCATGAAGATACTACAGTGGGTTCTGCTGTTGAGCTCATGCATATATCTTGCAATGGCATTCCGTCAAGTATACAAACGTGACTCTTGGTTCAAGTCAAGTATCAAGGCTGTTCTTACCACTGTCATTTATTTGACAATTATCTTTCTGGTATTTGTAATTTTGTTTTTTGTAGCTTGCGTTGCAGTTGCGATCAATCTTTAAAACAATAAGATACATGACTGGCAAAAAGAGAATCTGGGGACTTCCTGCAACCGGTATCGTTATAATTGACGGACGTAAATATGTGATCAAATAATCCTTTACAGGTTACTATGAAACTTATGGTGCAGCCGGTATCCGGCTGCACCTTTTTTTATGCAAATTATTTGACAAAAATATACAAAGAACACCGTCTTGTGACGGATGCCGTACGATATAGTATCATATAGGTCAAAGTGGGCTATTCTGCGACTCTCAGACTCTTTTTGATATATAACACCTTGCTGACCTACAAAGGCTCTTAAACGAGTCCCTGATCACAAACACAGTTGTCCCAAAGTAATAAATAAAGGTAATAATATAGATGTTGACCCACCATCCTTGGACTGCGTCATCCTGAGCGAGCGAAGCGACGAAAGTTTAGTTTGGCGATGCTGTTTTATGCTCGTTGTAAAACATTGAAGAAATCTTCATGTTTAACTCGCGCAATCACAACATTCTCACATTGACTTTAGCCCCTTCGGGCGTCGACCGCTGGTTCGTTCGATATGACACAAATGCGAAATTTTATATTTTGGGTCAACTGCTATATTGTTTCTTAAATAAAATAGAGAGTCGTTCAGAACGGCTCTCTATAGAGTTTTTTAAAAAGGTAATAGTTGTTTATTTGACTTCCACCTCTATCATCGCCGGGAATGCGTAACTACGGTCATTGCGCTTTGCAAGTGACTTGTGCAATGTAGCTATGGTTCGCTGAACCTTTTTGTTAAAGAGCTTCTTTCCGTTGCAAACAACTTTGACTTTTTTGTCAAGATCGAGCATTCTGTCATTGATATATATTGTCAGTTTTGAATAGTCGCACTGTTCAATATTTATGGTATTTCCGTCGATGCTTGCAACAACACATTTACCATGGACAATTTCATCGGCAGGAGCTTCAAGCCAGTAGAAATTTTCACGCAACACAACCTCCTGACGCCAAACAACCTTTTTGGGGTAAGGGTTACGGCGATACTGCGACATCCACTCAAGTGCAAGAGTATCTACCCTGTCCATCCAGTGTCCCTTATCGGGTACGATATTGGACTGATGAATATATTTCCCGGGGTTTGCATTGCTCAAAGAGTCCATTACAACAGCCTTCTCCTTTGCAAGGATATTACGGTCGTAATAGTGATCATGTTCACCCATCCATATCATATATGGGAGGTTCATAAGGTTCACCTGCGAAGTCTCACCGGGATGTCCAGCCATCATCGATGCAGCAGCCCACTTGTCGGCCATACGCGGTGCAAGACGCCACACGCCATCACCGCCGGCTGAATAACCCATAAGATAAACCTTGTTGGGATTCACACCCTCATATACCACGCAGGCAGCAATCAAATCTTCAAGTAGCTCGTCGAGTCCTTTGCGATGCCATAAGTCCGATGTGTTCCATGGTGCACGTGGTGCAATGTAAACACCCTCTTTAGGTTCATAAAGGTATATTTGATTAACCCACTGTTCGTCATTGACCTCTTTGGGGCAGTTTCCGCCACCATGCATAGAGATATAGAGGCTACGACCATCCTTAGGTATCATACCAAAAGTACGGACAGCACAAGAGAGTTTTATGGAATCGTGAGAAATAGTCATATTTCCCCATGTCCTGTAGAGACGTTTGGCAGTCTCTTTCATCCATAAAGAATCGACGATTTCTGCAGCACGCTCACACTCAACTTTATCCAATGCGGCCACTGCAAAATCCTGTTCTACCAACTCACCTGAGGGGTTTTTCGCCCACTTCTCAAAATCGACTACCTGTGCCCCAACTATTGAGGGCATCAAAAACATGAGCAACAATGCCCACAAAGCATTTTTTTTGTTTTTCATAAATCAAATCATAATCAGGCTTTTGTGGATTCCGAATAACTTTTGCTAAATGGAATAGTTGTAGCCATATATAGTGTGTAAAAATAAAACGACCCGCACATTTGAGCATTATTAAGAGGCTTGGCGGGTTCTAGTGTTGCAAATGTAACATAAAAAAAACGTTTGCAATAGTAATCCTCTAAAAAATGTCAAAATATATAACTTTTTTTGTTTTAGTTTATGAATATAGCTAAGATTGAAGGCATAGGAATCTCAACTGTTATGAGATTAAAGAAAGAGTTTTGTGAGTAAACAAAAGTTGAGCCATTATTCGCAAAAATGCTAATTTCCTCTTGTAAGATTAATAAGGTGTTGCAAACAAAAGGTGTGCACATTTCTGCACACACCTTTCTGCTATCGTAATTCTTTGGTCACTTATTCCATGGAAGGAAAACTCTAATAATATTTACCGCTTCAAGATATCCAAAACCTCTTGCAGGGAATAGGCTTGGTAGCAGGCCTTTGCAGGGCTGTAGCGTTGGTTTATTTTTATAAAAGAGAGCCAATAGTCGCTGAACGAGCGTAGTTGCACCTTCTCTTCCGTTCCATCCTCGCACACAGCCACGCAACTGTTGACACCACTCAAGGGACTCCCAGCCAGGCGATATATAAGGCTTTTTGTGCCGTTCGCAGCCGTTCTCACAGCCCCTTCGCAATGAACCCACCATTCGAGATATACTCCCAATGTGGGGTTCCTGAAGCCCGAAGTGCCGGTATAGGCAAGGACATTCTCTGTTGCAACAGGAGCAAGAAACATACGGCTGTCCTGCATAATTCGTTCACGGTTTTGGAACAGGAAGAAGGCGTTGTCTATAAAAAGTTGCTTTTCGAGGAAAGCATCAAGTTCCTCTATACAATCCTTTTGATGTCCCTTTTTGCCAAAGGATAGGTAACGGCCCGTTGTGTCGAGCTCCAAATTGTTATAATCGACATTGCAGTCGCAGCCCTTTTCGCGAGGGTAGCAGTCGATTTCGCGCCCGTCGAGCAGCACTATTTTCCCTGCGGGGAAAACAACATTCTCCTGCTCACGTAGTTTTTCTTTCAATGTCATTCCTCCTTAATCTATGTAATAAGCACTCTCATCTTCCTCGCCCGATGCTTTGAGCCACTTGTTTGTGAGCGCCGCAAGATTCATTATTTTCTTGTACTCCTCTCTTGAACCGTCGTAATTGTCGTTCAATTGTTTTGAGTAGGCATCAAGGGTGGCTATGGTTTGCTCCACCAGAATATCATTTATCAAGGCGCGGTTGATGGTTTTTCCATCGCGCTGCTCCGGATCAAGCAGATAATCCACAACATCTTCCCAACCGGGATAGAAAGCCGAGCCGAACTCAATCCACTCACCTGCAAACTCGCTTGCGCCGTTCTTGCCTCGGTCATCGACTAGAAAATCGCCATCGCACAGGTTCTTGCAGTGAGTAAGTATCACGCGCTTTTTGAATGTATCGCCAAAATGCTTTGTAAGCCACACAATCTTGTCGCTCCAAGCCGAAGGGTTCTTCCAGGGAGCGGTGGAGAGAATATAGACATCGTAATGCTCGCTTAACAGTTTCACCGCCTCTATTGCACCCGGCATAGGGTCCATAAGTGAGAATATTCCGGGTACCTCGTCAAGGCGTCCCTCATACTCTTTCTTTGTTTCGTCACTCAGTTTGTCAATACCCGACTGGAAATCGACAAGCACACCGTCCATATCAAAAAACAGTTTTCTCTTGCTCATAAATATTTTTTATAGTGATTCAATACTTTATAGTTACAAAACCCGCAGGAAACCTCTCCTCGAGATACTCCCTGGCCGCCAATATCTGCAACGTATTGTTCACATTGGTTACATACAGGCGCAAAGAACTCTCTTTGGCATTATACTCCGACGATACTTCGAAATTCTCCTTTATATACTCTTGCGCCGAGGCAATGTGCTTGTCATAGTTGACAATCAAATCGGCTAACTTCCTTTCGTTCTCTGTCATAATGTGTGAATTTCAAATTACATATATAATATAGTAACAAAGTGGCAAAAATTCAATTTTCAGAGCAACTTTTTTTCAAAAAAAATGACTGCCCGTATGGCACACCCTTTTTTCGAACCTTATGTACTTGATATAGTACATTAAACTGATTGATAACGAGTTAGAAATAATGACCCGTACGGTTAAAAGCCGTATAAACATTAATTTGCTGGGCAACCTACTCTTTTCATGTAGGCTTCTATGTAGGCTAATTTATAGCAACTAGTGCCAACATAAGCAAATTAATATTAGTCATTAACTAACTCGTTATCAATTTTATGTATACGATTAACATCAAAGGGAAATCTAACCCTAAGGACCGTAAGATGGTCAAATTGGAGATGATATTCTTCAAGTCTGGATATGCCCGTGTGCCGAAGGTGTTGGAGGTTACGGGTCTACTTAAAGACTGGGATTCAAAATCTCAAAGTTTCAAAGTTGGTAGCTATGAAGCTACAACGAAGAACAAAATTCTATTTGACTTACGCACTCAATATTTGCATATCGCTGATAAATGGGAAGCCGAAGAGCGAAATTGGTCTCCTGTACAATTGGCTCACGCCTTGGACGAAGTTAAGACCATCAGATCCGAGGTTAAGGTTAAGAGTGTTCAGCAGATGATTGAATTTCTCGAGGCAAAGTTTAGGGAGAAGAAAAAAGTAAAGAACGGGCAAATTGTGGAGAGTACCACTAATGCCAAGCGATATATGTATTTACTTCGTGTTCTTCAGCAGTTCACAAAAGAAAAATACAACAAAGCTTTCTCTACCTATTTCTTTGCTGATATTAACGAACAGTTTCTCCTCGATTTTTCTTTTTGGATTAAGGAACGAGGAATACAAAATGGCAACAAAGGTGGATTGACACATAAACTACGTCTACTGCGTGCTGTATGCAACTATGCTCGTAAACAGGAAATGTATGGCGTGGATATGGAGGCATTTGCCTGTCTTGGAGATGATATAAGGTGGCCGGAGACTACCTCAAAAGCTGTATCCGATAAGGTAATTGAAAAGATTGCAAATGTAGATCGTACCTTATTCACCACCAAGGAAAATCTTCATTTGGATCTATTCTTATTCAGCTATTACACCGGAGGAATGGCTAATGTTGATGTGTGCAACCTGACTTGGGATTTAATCCAAGAGGATTGTATCATTTATGAACGTATTAAGTTTCCAAAGACCGCAAAACCAATTCTTCTCAAGAAAGCAAGAGAAATCCTTAATAAATATAAAGGTACAGGATACGGAAACTATGTATTTCCTATCTTTACTCATAAGCACACCACTACAGAAAAGAAGACCACTCGCGTAAAGCAACTATCCTCACGTCTGTCGCAGACCTTGACCAAGGCTTGCAAGATGCTTCGCATAAGAGAAAATGTTACTTGGTATTCGGCACGTGGTTCGTTTATATCGAAAATGGTTGATGCTGGAAATAATCCGTATGTTGTGGCAGAGATGGCAGGAAACAGCCCTCTAACCATCTATAAACACTACTATAAAAACACCAAACGAGAGGAAATCAAGCGAGAAATGGAATCAATTTTCTGATTTTGTATTATCTTTGCAGTTGAAATTTAATACAATAGAGAATATGAACGAATTGGTAGCTAAAATTAACGAGGCATTTGAGGCATTCTCAAAGGATGCAGCGTTGCAGGTAGAGAAAGGGAACAAGGCAGCTGGTACACGTGCACGTAAGGCTTCTTTGGAACTTGAGAAGTTGATGAAGGAGTTCCGTAAGGTGTCTCTCGAGGCGTCTAAGAACTAATCCTTCTCCCAGGTGTAATTACACCTATTTATATTTATAGAACATAAGAAAGCGTTAGCTTTTGTTTGTCTTCTGAATTCTGGTAAAATTCGTTTTTTCTGCAAACAAAAGGTTCCGCTCACGATTTGCGTGGGCTAACCTGATTGCAGAATGGTTTACCAGAGCCAAGAAGACAGCGGGTTATGTCCCACGCTCTTCGTTTATGCAAATACTGTGCTCAATGGGACAATGAGCTGTCCTATTGATATGGAAACGACTATAATAGATATATTGATGGCTATTCCATCAGACGCCACGGTGGCAACTGTTCAGGGTGTAGAGATGAAAATGATATCAACCGAGCAGGCAGAATCTCTACTGACAAATGCAAAGCAATACCACGAGTGTATTCTCCAGAACGGCAGATTTGTATTTGAGTCGAATGGCGGGAAGCTTATAACCTTGTATAAGGTACAGAATTAAGGGGCATTCAAACGAACGCCCCTTTACTCTTCTTATGAGGATGTTACTCCTTGGTAACTTGTACCGGAATCTCTCCGACAACCTCTCCCGACGGTGAATATACATCCGCCTTACCCTCATTTGGCAGAATTTTAAGTCCAAAGAAACGGTCCGAATGGTTGTCGAATGCCTCCATATACTCCTTCTGGAGTTCATATGGTACAAGGAAAATACTACTATTGTCCACAGCTGAGTCTGCAATGTAATTTAACTTGCGCTCTTGTGCCATAAGCACGATTTGTGTGGATTGACAACTACAGAATGCGTGGTCCTCGATACGCTCAAGCGTACTTGGCAACATCACGCTACCCAACAAGAAACATCCATCGAAGATATCGTTGTTCAGAACCTTGACGCCCTCTGGGATAACAGCCATACGAAGCATCGTGAACTCGAATGCGTATGGACCAATTTCCTTAACGGTGGACGGGATTTGCAATTTTGTCAAACCCATACACCCCGAGAAGGCAAGCTCACCAATTTCTACGAGGCCTTCGGGCAGCACGATGTTATTGAGGTTGGTCATCTTGCCCCAAGCATCATTGCCGATTACCTCAGTTCCCTTTGGAACGATATACTCTTCCAGTTTCTCATTACCCTTGATAAGGATCTTCTTGTCCTCTGAATAGGTTACACCATATTCATCTACAAATGTCTTCATATGTCTTGTCGATTAAGTTAGATTCTGACATTATAGAGTATGGCGCTGAGAATTTTCTATCAATTATTCTTCTTGTAATTTTCTACCTGGGCGAGAACCTTTTCAAAAATATCTGCGCTCCACTTTGGTGGATAGCCGTTATAATAGAGTAACTTGATTAGTTCATTCTTAAGGCTATTGCGGATATTATTGTTATTGATCCAGTCTGCGTACATTGCCGATGAGTCAATCAGTTCTTTTATCTTTCTTGCGAGGTCGATGCACTTCTCATCCGAATATTCGAACTCGTGCTTGTTTCGTGTATCCACGAGAATATCATAGAAAGCCTTCTCCTCAAACGATATTCCGAGTTTTTTGAACTCATCCTTATCGGACTTCATCTGCTTGAGAAGTGCAATAAGTTCATCTGTCAAAGACTCGACTTTACTTTGAATCTCGTCTGAGACAGCTGATACCACATCTCCAGTAACATCATTGACGAAGACAAGCTCATCGCGTTTATTGTACTCGTCAACTGTCTTTTGGAGTTTCTCTGCGAACTCACTTCCCTTAATTGCGTTTGTTTTAGAGTACTCTTTAATTGCTCTACGCAACATCTGAGCAAGCAGTTGGAACTTGGTATGAGGCATCTTTACATCATCCAACTCGCGCATAAACGATTCACCGAAGATCTCCTCTTCAGTTTCGGTTGCCAATATTGTCTCGATACCATTGCACGA
>JAFZGA010000025.1 GCA_017555585.1 Bacteroidaceae bacterium | reverse complement strand
GTCTAATATCCAGCAATGACAACTTGTTGCGCATATATTCCGTCTCATTCTCAAACAGAGGCTTTATTGAGTCAAGCCTCTGCATTGCAACCTTTGGCAATGTGTCACCCATAGCCTTTATCTCATTCAATTGTTCAATAATGAGTGCGTTCCCCTGTCTGCTGCACGAAGCAAAAAACAACGATGAAAACAGCAAAAAGTGCATAAAATGTTTCATAATAACCCTATCTGTTGTTTGTCGAACGCTAAGATAATGTAAAAAATCGAGCCGTACAGCGATTTTATGTCCGACCATGTCCGATATTACGAATTAGTACATTATTGACACATTAAAAACCAAACGCTCCAATAGATTAAAAATCAACGTATTAAACAATTTTATAGAACTTTTCGGGCAATGTCGGACACGATTTTCTTTATAACTGTTTGATAAAACTGTACATTTGCCGAAAATTAAGCCAAAACAATTATGGAGAAAATGAATGAAAAGACAACCTGTGCAAGGTTGTTCAATGGACTCTTTAGAGAACAAAGTGCAAAATTTGTTATAATGAAAAAACTACTGATATTCGGTTTTTGTCTATTTTTCGCCTTATCCTCGAAAGGAGATAATGAATACCAAAAATATTGTAGGCAATTAAAAGAAAAACTTGGTATAGAGCTATCTGTCGCTGAAGAGAAAATAAGGTTTCAAACAGAAGCACCTGATTTTATTTTCACTTTCGGAAATATGTTAGAAGAACTTCCCACGTTACCTATTTTTGAATGTGGACCAATTGTAAATTTATCTATCGAGAGCTCTGTTGTCCTCATGGATGTAGAGGGCATGATAAAGCCTGTAGAAAAATCTTATTCTCTAAATAAAAAAAATAATCTACCGGTAATAACAGGTTGGATGCTGAACAACTGCGGGCTACCATGGACACAATGGTATATAAACAATCAAGGAGGCGTTGTTTCAAATTATTCCAAAAGTCTCTCAGAAAAGGATTCTGCAATATTAAAGGAGAAGGTTTTATCGTTAAGGAATCTGCATGAACAATGTATAGAAAACTGTGAACTTACAAAACAATCCAACTGTGACCGTATTTATATTGTTCGTATCCCTAATATGGAAAAGATAGGGGCATGCTGTCCTTTTTTTGAATTCTCACACCCGAAGACAGAAGCTGATGTCAAAAAAAATGCAACAGCATGCTATGGTGTAGAATTCTACAAAACCTCTGTTTCAGAACCCTTAAGAATGTTATTCTTTATTAATGAGAACAATACAAGCATTGAGAAATCAGTTGCAAGCATTGCCAAATATGTAAAATTTGAATAAAATGGGACTATCCATAATTTTGTGTAAATGAGAAAACAGGATTCGGATATAACATTCATTGAATTATAATAAGTATGCTTGTGTCTAACACAGCAAAATAAAAAGATATTTTCTTTGAAAATTAAAATATTTATTTTTTTTGCAAAAACTAAACTAACAACATTATGAAAACTGGTGTATTAAGAACCATGTGCAAAAAGGCACACACATGTTCAGCTATTTTAATGCTTTCTGTGATAGCCGTAGTGCAAATCAGCTGTAGTACAAAAGAGAATACAACATATTCTCCTTACGAATATTCACTTAACATCACTTCATCTGAAACACTCAAAAAAGGAACTATTATACCATGGAATGAAGTATACAAAATCAGCCATAACGATTATTTCATTCATCTGTTCGGGTTACAAAAAAAGTATTATCCCAAAGTATTTTTCGATGCCAATATGACGGAGAATGCTGTAAATGGCATAACACAATATTACGAAAACAAATCAACGCCATATGATTCAACTTATTTTTCTAAAGTTTGGGAAGAAGAGAATGAAATCAAATTCTCAAAAATATATGATCAAGAGAGGATTGAAGAGATTAATAATGAATACCTGAACAAATACATGCAGGATCCGAACATGATAGCTGTGAAACGAAAGGATTTCTGGAAAGATGTTTTTAGGATAAACAGAAAATACATTAACCCGAAAGGCCTGCGTATTATAGAGAAAGCCATCAAAGAATCACACGAGGCTTTGGAGTTAGACTGGAACGATACCATATACGTAGATAAGGTCCTACTTGATGCACACAGGGCAAACATAATATCTCTGTTTAAAGAAAAAAAAGACAATATCGGTGAGATATACTTAAAGCGAAAAGGCCGGAATTAATTCCGGCCTTTTCGCTTATATACATTTACATTATCTCAGTTTCGCAAACAGCTCTATTGCCTGATATTCGGGCAAGCCTATCTTGTTGAAGAGTGCGGCAGTACCCTGTGTACGCTCCTCGGCACGTTGCCAGAACTCGCGTGCGTCCTCACCCGGGAATGGAACAATATCCTTTTGTGAGAGGTGGCGGAAGATTGCATGGCGCTTGCGTATGAGTTCCTCGGGGCTGAGAGGCACAGCCATGTCGGCTACAGCCAAATCCCACTCCTGCCATGCTCCGCGATAGAGCCATATATGACACTCCTTAGCCCAATCCTCGTCCTTGACCTCTTCAAAGGCACGCAACACAGCCTCGATACATACGCGGTGTGTACCATGAGGGTCGGTAAGGTCACCTGCCGCATAAATCTGATGTGGCTTGACCTCACGCATGAGTTTCTTTACAATCTCAATATCTTCGTCGCTCAACTGTCCTTTCTTAATACCACCGGTCTCATAGAACGGCAGGTTGAGGAAGTGTGCATTGGTGCGGTCGTTCAAGCCGATAGAACGACATGCCGCACGTGCCTCGGCACGACGTATGGCACCTTTCAAATCGAGCAACTTGCGTGGCTCAGGCTCACCCACCTTCTTGTTTGCAATAATCTCACGTATCTCGTCGAATGCATCGCCGAAGCCCATTTCTCTTGCAGTGTCGATATTCTGCAGAACGACATCGTCATACACGGCTACATTTCCCGACACCTGGTATGCCACGTGCACATCGTGTCCATGCTCGATAAGACGGTTGAATGTACCACCCATTGATATGACATCGTCATCGGGGTGCGGTGAGAATATTATCACACGCTTAGGGAACGGTGACGAAGGTACAGGGCGTGTAGAGTCGTCGGCATTGGGTTTACCGCCGGGCCAACCCGATATGATATGCTGTATCTCGTTGAATACGCGGATATTGATCTTGTCGTATGTATCCACACGCTC
Organism: Bacteroidaceae bacterium; assembly: GCA_017555585.1. Classification (GTDB taxonomy): domain Bacteria; phylum Bacteroidota; class Bacteroidia; order Bacteroidales; family Bacteroidaceae; genus HGM04593. Next base: position 4,973 of record JAFZGA010000025.1, on the reverse strand, counting down.
CAAAAGATCGGAAAGCGAGTTCTTGATATAGTCCTGATGTGTCAGTTTCAGGATAGGTTTGTCCACTACCTGGCAAAGCCATATTACAGCCTTGCGGATAAGCTTGTCGCTCCACTCCTGCGGAGGTGCCACCAGCCAAGGCTCCTTGACACGTGTAAGTTCCTGTGCCGCAGCCTCATCGATAACGACCTGGACATCGGAATGGTCCTGCAACGATGTTACAGGATATTCTTCGGTAATCTCACCTTCGATAAGGTTGTATGCAACCTGTGCCTTGTCCTCACCCCACATCATAAGCACAATCTTCTTAGCGCTCATGATTGTCTTCATACCCATAGTGATGGCACTCTTAGGAACCTCGTTCGGGTTCGAGAAGAACTTGTCCTGATTCTTGCGCGAATTGTAGCTCAGGCGCACAAGGCGTGTGGTAGAGTGAGCGTAGCTGCCCGGTTCGTTGAATCCTACCTGTCCAAGCTCGCCTACTCCCATGATCATGAGATCGACACAGCCGTTCACGAGCTTTTCATACTGTTTGCAATACTCATTGACATTAGCGGCAGGCACTGTTCCGTCAGGGAAATGTACGTTTGCAGGATTTATGTCAATATATTTCAGGAAATCCTCGTACACGCGGTGGTTACGGCTCTGTGGTGATTCCGGTGCCATAGGATAGAACTCATCAAGGCTATAGACAACTACATTGGCAAAGCTCACTGCGCCAGCCTTGTAACGGTTAACAAGTTCGGCATAAAGACCGAGTGGAGTACGGCCGGTAGAAAGGCCAAGCACAAAAGGTTTGTCACCTTTGTGTTCCTTTATAGCATTCACCACTACGTCAGCAACCACATCAACACCCTGCTTTTCGGTCGGGCATATCTTGGTAGGAACTTTCTCAAACTTGCAGATACTCTCTATTGAGGTTGTTATAGGCAATTCGCCTATCTTCGGTAATACAAATTGTGGATTCATAATATTATAAATTAGTTAAGTTTTTATTGTTTTTTCTTTCAGCTGTGAGCACTATAGCGTGCCCATATATTTGTTCTACTTTTTCCAGAGCATGACCTTTGATGCCGGTTCGCCCTTTTCAATCAAAGTCTTCATGTAACGCATATACGGATCGGTGTGACGGAAGAACATCTTGTATCCTTCGCACAATACATTCATATAAGGTTCACCGTTCTTTGCATATTCGAAACGGTGCTTAGGACATTCGCCATGGCACAGGAAATAGTAATTGCATCGTTTACATTCCATAGGCAACGCATCGCGCTTGTCACGTCCGAACGAATGCTGCTCCCTGCTGCTGTACATTGTAGCAAGCTCATCGGTTGCTATATTTCCCAAGCGGTACTCGGGATATACAAAGTGATCGCACGAATATACATCGCCGTTGTGCTCCACTACAAGACCATCGCCACAAACCTCGGCAAAGGCACACAATGACGGAGGTACTCCGCACCAGTTACCTAAAATAACATCGAAGAGCTGGACGAAGTTTCTGCCTACATCATATTTCACCCATTCGTCAAAGACATCGCACATGAATTTTCCATATCCCTTTGACGACACCGACCATGGAGCAGGCACAGCATCCTCTTCGTCGGGCGACACTATGAGCGGACGCTTGCCAGGACGCATTCTCACAGACTCCACCACTGGCAGGAACTGTATATAAGGATTTATGGATGTAAGGAACTTGTACACCTCAACACCACGCTCCTCGCTACGGGCATTCACTGTTGCCAGGATATTGAACTCAACACCATGCTTTTTCATAAGTTCAACGGCCCTCATCACTCTTGCAAATGTAGGCGCACCGCCACAATCGCGACGGAAGGCATCATGTATATCCTCAGGACCGTCGAGCGACAGGCCTATAAGGAAGTTGTTCTCCTTGAACAGACGGCACCAATCGTCGTTTACAAGAATACCGTTTGTCTGCAAGGTATTTTCAATGACCTTGCCGTCGGCATACTTGCGTTGCAGTTCCATAGCCTTTTCAAAGAACGGTAAACCAGCCATCAACGGCTCGCCACCATGCCAACAGAAACTGATATTCTGTTGCGAAGCACCCTCGATGTACTGCCTGATATATGTTTCGAGCAGTTCCTCGCTCATTCGTGGCATATTGCCACCATATATCTCACTCTTGTCACGATAGTAACAATAGTGGCAGTCGAGGTTACACGCAGAGCCTATGGGCTTGACCATTGTACCGAAAGCCGGAGCACGCTGCATTTTTGCAACGTCACCAAGATGCAGAGTATTTCTCTTGTTGCTTTTCATCAATTATTTGCAATGAACTGCTCCTCGTTATACTGTTTCTGTAGTTTCACAAGTTTTTCCTTGAGAAGTGCTGTAATATCTTCAGTACCTGGTTTGCCGTAGATATTGTCCAATTCATGTCTGTCGGCACGCAAGTCATAAAGTTCCCACACATTATCTTCGTAGAAATGTATAAGCTTATGAGTTTCGGTACGCACACCAAGATGGCGTTTTACAGCATGCTCGTCGGGATATTCGTAATAGTGGTAATACACACCGTCACGGTTGGGTTCCCACTCCTCACCTTTGAGCAATGGCAGGAATGAACATCCGTGGATATCAGAAGGAACCTCAGCACCGGCAAGCTCAAGGAATGTAGGAGCATAGTCTATATTCTGTACCATCTCTTTCAATTCGCCCTTGACAGAGCTTCCAGGCAAGCGCACAATCAACGGGGTGCGGAACGACTCCTCGTACATCCAACGTTTGTCGAACCAGCCGTGCTCGCCCATATAGAATCCTTGGTCAGAAGTGTATACGATGAGAGTATTATCCATCAAACCCTCCTCCTCGAGATAATCAAGGACACGGCCCACATTACGGTCAACCGAAGTTATCACACGTAGATAATCGCGCATATACTGCTGATATTTCCATGCATCGAGTTCCTTGCCCGACAGACCTGCCTTCTTGAATTTCTCAATTACGACATCGTAGTGTGCGTCCCATGCACGTTTCTGATCGGGGTTCATATTGTTGTATATGCGACGTCCCCATGCCTCAAGGTCGGGACGGCTATGAATTGTACTGTCCTTGTCGGCCATTTTAAGATCATAGACAATATCCATATCCTTGCTGATGGACATACGCTGCACCTTTGCAGCCTCGCGTGTATTGTAGTTGTCGAAGAACGTCTCGGGCAACGGGAAATTGCTGTCGGCAAAAAGTTCGAGATCGCATGTATCGGGCATCCATGTACGGTGTGGTGCCTTGTGGTGCAAAAGTAGACAGAAAGGCTTTGAAGTATCACGACCGTTCTCAAGCCATTCCAATGCAAGATCAGTTGTAACGTTTGTTGCATATCCCTCGCGTTTCACCTTTTCACCGTTACGAATGAAAGTCGGGTTATAGTAATCGCCCTGACCTATCAAAATATCCCAATGATTGAAACCTGTAGGGTCAGATGTCAGGTGCCATTTACCTATAACAGCAGTTTCATACCCCTGCTGTTGCAACAGTTTGGGGAATGTCTGCTGCGAGCCATCGAACGACGAGCTGTTGTCGGTAAAGCCATTGGCAAGGCTATGTTTTCCTGTCAGCATACAGGCACGTGAAGGGCCACTTATAGAGTTAGCCACAAAACTGTTGGTAAAACGCACGCCATCGGCTGCAATGCGGTCTATGTTAGGTGTTTTTATGAATGTGGAGTCGTAGGCACTGATTGTCTGGTACGAATGGTCGTCGCACATTATGAAAAGGACATTCATTGGCTTTTGCTGTTCCTGTGCTTCATCGCAGGAAGTCACCATTGGCAACGCAGCCATACCGGCCATAGAAACACCAAGCAATTTCTTTGTCTTGTCGAGTATTTTATTCATAATTTTATTATTTTGTCGAGTGTATACATAAATGTAACTATGCGAAGATAAGAATAAATTTTAAAAAATTTATCTTCTTAAATATTTTTAAGCAATAATAGTGTAGAGTGTTGAGTGTAGAGTTTAAAGTTTAGAGTGTAGACAGCCGTAGGGGCCGACCGGTGTGTCTGCCCAACTATCGTTAATCTGTTGACAACACTCGTTTCTCGCATCCCGCAGGGCACGACAAAAACCGTGCTACCTGCGACTAACAGCTGCTCATATTGTCGAAACTTCGTTTTAATCGTTAAAGGTTCAATGCTACACATTAATCGTTTACAGCAGTTTTTACCCTTTACACTTATGACGTTTATTCTGTTTTAAGTCTTTCTCAATGTGCTTTTTGACCGCAAAAAGCACCAAAAACTCTCGGCATCGTATGGCACATACGCTCAGACACTTTTGTTCTTATTCCTCTATTGGAACTGACACGCGCTCTTGCTCAAACGGTGCCGGATTTCTTTTTAAAAATACATTTTGACGGTGAATTCCAAGAATAGCAAAAACTGTCCCGCTTTTCAAAGAGGGACGAGCGAAGCGGAGGGAGATTGAAACCGCGTAATATATTGTCCCCATGTCTTAGGTGGACGAAGTGTTGCATGCAACACCGGAGGGGGTTAAACCGTATGGGTGGAGTCCGCCCGCCCATGTAACCGCATTGCAGTGTCATCCGCAGCCGTAGGGGCTGGGTTCGCCAGCCCGAAACAACGTAGCATGTTCATGTTGAGCGAAGTCGAAACATCTCAACATCTGCCCTTATATTTATAGGCAGTCCTTAACCTTAACGCTTTTGTCGTTTATTTATTTTTTAGTCTTTCTCCATGTGCTTTTTAACCGTAAAAAGCACCAAAAACTCCCGGCACACGGGAAAAATCTTCACAAACGTCCTTTGCTCAGGCCACATATGTGAGCCTTCGGTCGGTCGTCTGTTCGTCACTCCAGGCTTTCGCTTGTTTTCAGGGTGCTGCGGAACTCGCTCCATGCGGATATTTTGAAATAATATATATCCGCATTATGCTCAAACAGTCCTCGCACAATGGCCTGAAAACAAACGGCCTTGCGTTGGAT
>JAFZGA010000009.1 GCA_017555585.1 Bacteroidaceae bacterium | reverse complement strand
TTCATTCAACAATTTCATTGCAAATGCTTTGGGTGCTATCGCTGCGTATTGTTTCTTTGACAAGAAACCCGCCATTGACGTGGAATTTGTCAATGACGGGCAACTTTCTTTATTCTAAAATTATATCGAACTCACGTTATTATAATGACTCTTTTTATGTGTCTTGCAACTGTTGAGGCACAAAATGTTGACGGTGCAAAGGTCGATAATCTGCATTTGAAACAGGATGGCAATAACATGGCTGTCAATATGGAGATGGATTTTACTTCTTTGGATGTAGCGTCAAACAGAATGGTTGTTTTTACTCCTATGCTGGTAAACGGTAATGACAGTTTGGAACTTTCATCTGTCGGCATATATGGCAGACGCCGTTACTACAATCACTTGCGTAATGACATGGAGCTTATAAGCGGTGCAAACGGAATCAGTTATCGTGCTTCCCAAACTCCTGACAATATCTCTTACAATGTTGTCGTTCCTTATCAGAAATGGATGAACGGTGCATACTTGGTAATGCAGCGTTTTGAATATGGCTGCTGTAATAAAGTCCTGAATGAACAGTATTCCCAACTGGGTGTCTTCAAAGAGAAATGCTTGGCTCCACAATACATCTATTTGCGCCCTGTTCCTGAATTGACAAAAACACGTTCATTAAGCGGTTCTGCTTATATCGACTTTTTGGTTAACAGAATAGATATAGTTCCGGCTTATAGAAACAATCAGGTTGAGTTGGACAAGATCATTGCAACTATAGATTCTGTTAGGAATGATTCTGACATCACTCTCAATGCTATAAGCATAAAAGGCTTTGCTTCACCTGAGGGTACTTACGAGAAAAATGAGAATTTGGCTAAAAACCGTACAGAGGCTCTCAAATTGTATGTACAGAAACTTTATGATTTTGCACCTGATTTCATCGGAACTTCATACGAAGCTGAAGATTGGGCAACCCTCAGAGCCTTTGTTTTGGCATCGGAACTTCCAAACAAGAAACAGATTCTTTCGTTGATTGACGGTGAAAGAGAACCTGATAACAAAGAGTGGATGATAAAAACGACATATGCCGATGACTACAAGGTTATGTATGAACAGTGTTATCCCGATTTGCGCCGTTCCGATTACAAAGTGGAATATACCATACGTCAATATAAGAATATTGATGAGATCAAGAAAATATTTGCTGAAAGTCCACAGAAGCTCAGTCTTGAGGAATTCTATCTTCTTGCCCAGCAGTATGATGACAATTCAAGAGAACTGAATGATGTCTTTGAAACGGCTGTAAGAATGTATCCGAATGATTCAGTAGCTAATTTGAATGCAGCAATATCTGAAATGCAGAATGGTGATTATAGAAGTGCTGAACCTCATTTGAAAAAGGCCGGAAATTCTCCTGAAGCCATATATGCACGTGGTATACATGCGGCTTTTGTGAAAGATTATGACAGAGCCATTGAGTTGTTGCAACAGGCCCTAGGACAAGGGGTAGAGGCTGCAGCCAATGCAATAGAACAGATAAACGAGATAAAATAAATAAACTTATAACAAAATTTACTTTAAATTATTTAGTATTATGAAAGCTAACAAATTATTATTGGGATTGATGGCAGTTGGAACATTGTTCAGCTGTACAAACGATGAATCAGAGTTTGAAAATGCATCTGTCGGTCAATTGGAGAAGTCTTACATAACAGTCAATGTGAATTCTGCATATGATATCACCCGTGCTGCAAACTATGAAGACGGTACTGATGTCGAGAAGAAAGTGAACAAGGCAATATTCTTCTTCTTTGACAATGCTGGCTCTCCTTACAATGTGAGTGTTGAAACCGGTGGTACTGGAGTTAATTACATTGTAAAGAACAATTTGGGTGGTAGCAATTCGACATCTGAGAACATCGAGACTATTACAGAAGCCGTTTTGACAATCGAAGGAAATAAGGGAACCAATCCTTCTAAAGTGGTTGCAGTTCTCAACTGGGATTATGCGGGTTCGTCTATTTCACTCTATGATCTGAAATCAACATTGGTTGACCTTGCTGCAGCAACAAACCAGACGAGTGGTTTTGTAATGAGCAATTCTGTTTATATGAGTGGTTCTGATATAATGGACGCAACTCCTATCACAGCGGCAAATATTGCAACAACAATCAATGATGCTAATGCAATTGCTGTACAGGTTTATGTAGAGCGTCTTGCAGCTAAGGTTGCGCTGGCTACATCTGAAACTGATGGCCTATACGATACTGGTGTTGAGAATCCTTTGTCTCCAGGTACAAATTTCTATGCAAAGGTTGTTAATTGGAAACTCAATACAACAATGAGTCATTCTAATATGGTAAAGACTATCTCTCCTTCATGGAGTGATGACAATCTCGGTATCATAGGTTGGAATATCGAAGCTTACAAGCGTTCATTCTGGGGTACATCGGCATCTGTAGGAGGTGAGGTTTCTTTGGATAAGAATTTCTCTTGGAATGGTATTACAAATACAGTAGGTGAGCCTGAATATTGTCTTGAGAATACAACAGGTCAGAATACAAAGGTTCTTGTAAGTGCACAGATTTCTGATGCTCAAGGTAATGCTGTGGAGGTTGTAAAATTCCTTGGTGAATACATTACTGTTGATGGTTTGAAGAATCAGATTGCTTCAGCTCTTGCAACAAAGTATTACAAGTATGACGGTGCAACATATGCATCAATTTTGCCTGAGGATATCGAACTTGTACAGGCTGGAAATTCAGGTGTTGACAGCTATACTGTTACATACAGATTGGCTACTGCTGCCGAGGCTTTAACCTGGAAAGTGAAAAACGCAGACGGCGTATCTTACAGTGATGCAGCGGTTGCTGATGTGAACAATGCTCTTGGTGCTCTTGCTACAGCTCAGGTATGGAAGAATGGTATGACATATTACTTCACAGATATACAGCACCTTGGATCTGCTGGATCTACAGCTGAGTTCGGAATCGTACGTAACCATTCATACGTGGTGAACATCAATGCAATTGTTGGTCTCGGAACACCTGTTTATGATGCTTCTAACGAGATAGACGAGCCTGTTAAGCCAACTGATACAGAGTCGTTCATCTCTGCTCAGATTAATGTGCTTTCATGGAGACTTGTTGACAATAACGTAACTTTGAACTAAAATTTTAAATATCATCAGATGCAGTGTGGGGTATCCCACACTGCACTAAAAAAACAAAAAAGCATCTGGCATACCGGTGCAAAGAGAGGTATGCAACTGAAACCGCATTTACGGTTTCCACCGGATTCGAAATTTCTACTGTGCAGATTAAGTACGGATAATATATATAAAAACATACAACTATGAACAAATCGTTTATTTTGAGTAAAATAGGGGTGCTTGCAGCATTGTTTGCTCTGTTTTTCAGCTCTTGCGAGAATAGCATCATATTTGACAGTGAAGGGGATTGTGGAGTACAGTACAGAATCAGATTCAAGTATGATATGAATATGGAATTTGCCGATGTATTCGGTAGAGAGGTAACCTCAATCGCTCTTTTTGCCTTTGATGAGAATGGTATTCTGGTGTATCAGGGAAGTGAGTCGGGAGATGCTCTTTCAGCCGAGGATTATTCGTTGCCTCTTGATGTCCAGCCTGGCGAATATGAACTTGTTGCATGGGGTGGACTTGGCGACGGCGAGTCGTTTACAATTCCTGCAACAGAAATCGGTGTTACAACAAAAGAGGAACTTGTTTGCCGAATGAACACCTTGCTTGAGAATGACGTGAATGTTGTCGATAAGGATTTGAAACCTCTGTTCCATGGTCAGCTGGACGTTACTGTCGGCGATCACCCCGGTATCTACTATAGGACCATGCCACTTAGAAAGAATACAAATGTGGTGAGAGTGTTATTGCAGCAACTTTCGGGAAAAGATGTCGATCCGTCAATGTTGTCTTTTGAAATTCAGGATTTCAATGGTGTTATGGCATATGATAACTCTTTGCTTGGTGATGATCTTGTGATTTATAAACCTTGGAACATTACTGTAGGAGAAGCTGACGTTGATGCTGAAGTATATAGAACAAATGTATCACGTTCGGGTAATTCTGTAGGTGTCGTTGTTGCTGAGATGAGCGTTGGTCGTCTTTTGAAGAGTATGCGCCCGGTACTTGTAGTGAGAAATCTCCAGCAAGACAAAGTGGTGCTTTCCATTCCTTTGATAGACTATGCTCTTTTAGTGAAAGGTTACTATAACAGAGCTATGAGTGATCAGGATTATCTTGATCGTCAGGATGAATATAATATGACCTTCTTCCTTGATGAGTCGGGCAGTTGGATCTCAAGCTCTATTATTGTTAACTCTTGGAGAATTGTATTGAATAACCAATCAATGAATTGACGTTATGTTTAAGGGATATTTATATAAACTCATAATGTTGTCGGTGCTTGTTTTTGCATCATGCAACCCAATAATGGATGATGAATCCTGTATTGGTGGCATGACACGTAAAGTAACATTCCAGATGACGATGAATGAGGTTTCCAGGAATACCAGGGCTTCCTGGAGTGACGGATATGTCAATGGTGAGTCTGTTCCTTTTGATAACCGTATAGCTTATAATGCTCTTAGAGTGCGTATTTACACGATGGAGAACCGTTACATAGGTGAAGCAGCTGATCTTATGTGTTGGGCTATCGATGATAATAATTATAGATTCTCCGGTGATATTTCAGAGCTTAACCTTGCTGTTGATTCGGAATATAAAGTTGTGGTACTGGCCAATTCACCTGCAACCACAGCTAACATTGATGAGCTATATTTTGACATAAAGGATGTTGCTTATCCGAAAGGGTACATTCCTATGTGGGGTGTCAAGAATTTTATCCTCGGCAATGACGAGGTACAGGATCTTGGTACTGTCGCACTCTTGCGTGCTATGGCTAAAGTAGAGGTGGTCCTTGGTAATCAGATGATTGTTAATGGTTACTCTTTGGATAAGGTTACTCTGAACCACCATAATACACAAGGATACTGTTTGCCTTCTGGTTGGAAGGAGGTTTCAGAGACTTCTGAACTCGATCAAGAAGATTGTATGAACTCAAGACATAGTCATAGCTCGGAAATTATTGCTCTCGAGGAGGTTGAACAGGGTAAAAGATATTGGATTTATATACCGGAATATAATGTTCTTCACACATCAACCAATCGTCCGACGATGAATGTTACTCTCAGAAATGGAACCGATATTATAGAATATCCTGCATCAATAAAATTTGGTAGCTATGATTCAACAGGTTCGTTTATAGAGAAAAGCGATGTGAATATTGTACGTAACCATATATACCGTTTCAATATTACAGCTATATCTAGCGGTGTTGAGGTTGAATACAGCGTTCTCGGCTGGGAAGATGGCGGAACATGGGATCGTGGAGAGTTTGCGTATCCGACATATCATAATCCTATTGTTCCTGACTATATGAATCCTTCTTCTGTAATTACCACAGCACCGGTAATGAAGTATAACAATACATCAAATAGGGAAGAAGATGCTTTTGTGGCATGGTTCAAGATGACAAAGCCTGTCGGTCAGCTATGGACTCCTGTTATCAATCAGTTGAATACAGATTATGAGTTGCGTGTATACAATCATTTGGGTGAAAGACTTACAGAACAGACACAATGGGTCGCTTCTGATAACTGGTATAAGATAGTACTGATACCTCTTAATCCTGAAAATTCAGGTACTGTTGTTGAGTTCGGTATAACATATCATCAGGATTGGATGCCTAACGATAAGTCGATTTATCTCTTTATAAATGGTAAAGCCGATGAAATTGCATGGCCTGACAGCGGAAACGATCCGAAGATAATAGAGATTAAACAGATATAAAAAGCAGTAATATGAAACGCTATATATACATACTGATGTGCATGGTTTCACTTTTGGCAGCACAATCATGCATTAACGATGATTTTGAATTTGAGCAGATTGAATCGACGGGTGATTACATATCATTGGATATCTCATCATTGCGTCTTCATACTCGTGCCGTAATAGCTTCCGAAGCTAAAGAAGAGGCGGTTTCACATCTTGATGTACTTATATTCAATAAGGACGGTAACAAGAATGTGTATACCGAGCGCATCGCTGTAGGTAATTCTTCAGGAACTGTAAACTTGAGTATGAGACGCAGCGATTATCTCGAAGAAGGAGCTGAGTACTTTGTTTATGTTATTGCCAATAGTACACTTTCAGAGAATATCTTCTCGGAGTTGTCTTCTATTGCAGAACTGCATGAGCTAAAGCAGTACGATGAACGTGTTCATATTACAGGTTCTTCAGTAAAGGACGCTCCGACACATTTTTTGATGGACGGTGTCGCTTTTCTGAATTCCAACGGTAATGCAACTGAGCCTATGAAGCCTACAGCCGTAGTTCTATATGATGGCAATGACAAAGAGAGTACCAGATTAAAGGTGTTTTTGAGACGTGCTGCAGCTAAGGTTGTGGTCAGACTCAACAAGGGTGATAATGTCGATTTTGTTGAGAATGCACATATTGGTTATTATCTGCGTAATATGCCATATAGTACAGCTGTCATTCCATTTGCAAACCCTGATGAGAAGCCAAACCCGATGCTCCGTACTCCGGATAAGATTACAGGAGAGTATTTCTCTTGGTCTGAGAACGTTATCGAGATTACAGCTTATGTCTATAGTCATTCATGGGACGTGAACAGATTCTTTGAAGAAGGAACATCTCTTATAGTAAATATTCCGCTTAAGTTTGATGGTGTTGAATATGAGAACAGTTATTACCAGATTGCTTTACGTCCATCTCACTTGTTGAATTTCGAAAGGAATTATCAGTATACTGTTACCGGAACAATCAATGCACCAGGTGCCGAGGAAGTTTCTGTTCCAATAGTTGTCGATGAACTCAAATATACAGTACGCGAGTGGGACGAGGTGAATGTTGATGTTAACGGTGAGAATGGTCCAAAATATCTTACAGTGAACAACAATCTGTTGAGCATGCACAATGTTGCAAAGGATTCGCTCACACTTCAGTTCTCTTCTTCGTCAAAGATATCAATTTCTGTTTTTGATGTCTATTATATAAATAAGTTCGGTATAAAGACCAGTGATTCACATACAGGAATAAGTGGAACAACTGATGGTGGTGTTTCCGGTAACATTACTGTGAGAAGCCCATTGCCCACAAACAACACCATACGTTATTTTGGTCTTGCTATTGTGAATGAAGAGGGCTTGAGAGATACAGTGTATGTCGAGCAGTATCCTTTGATATATATAACTAACCAACAAGGTTGGTATTCATATCGCGATGACTTCAAGAAAACCGCGGTAGCTCCTACTACGTATGAGTATAAAGGTGACGGTGTTATTAATGTAAGCTATACCAGAACCAATAAAGGAACCTATCAAAGACCTGTATATGAGTATGGTTACGAGTATGGTACAGGAACAGGTAGTGGTTTCTGGAGGTCTAAGGTTGCGACACCTCTTGATAACGGAATGTCTGATATATATTATTATTCTTGGAATAATGTAAGGGGTGACACACCTAACACAAGTTCGGCAGAGAGAGGTGGTAATGCAAGAATGTATCATGTAAGGGTTACTTCAACCTCTTCGTATTACAACGTAGGACGTCCCCGAATGACTGTTGATGGATATACTGATCCGGGTGCCGACAATGCAGAACTTGTTTCTCCTTCGTTTATGATTGCTTCACGATTGGGTTTCATAAACTCTTCAGCAGGTAATATCTCGTATGCAAATACAGATAGTCTTAAGGTTGAACTATATCGTAATCATTGTGCCAATTATGTCGAGGTCTATAAAGACAAGGCTGGCAATAAGGTAGAATTGAAAGATTGGCGTTTGCCAACTGAAGCTGAACTGAAAATAATTATGGACATTCAGGGAACAGGCAATGATGCCGAAGCAATAGACTATCTGCTAAATGCCGCTTATTATGTTTCGGCAAGTGGTCCAGTAAGGAACAGTAAAAATTCAACAACCGGTACAGCCGGCCGTTGCGTACGCGATGCATATGAAAAATAAATATTATATACCTGATAATAAATAAAGACTATGAAAAAGAGAATATTAAATATATTGACTGCTGTGATGGGGGCGATGATAGTGTTCCAGTCTTGCACCGATGATGATATGGTTACTGTTCAAGAAAGCAATATTCCTGATGGGTATATGAATATCTGTTTTAAGGCCGATATGTCTGATATGAAAACGGTGCAGGTACGTGCAGTCGACCCCGATGGTATTGATGTTCAGAATATATCATTGTTCTGTTTTAATCCGTATGGTCTGTTTATTGCTACAGTTGATGCTGTTGCTGATAACGAAAGCAGTACTTCAGGAACATTTTCTGCAAATGTTCCTGAGGAGACAAAGATAATTCATTTCCTTGCCAATCAAAATCCGGCACTTTATAGCGATAATGATTTTGTCAACAAGACAGAGGCTACTGTAATGGCCGAGATGGAAGGTGCTTCAGGAAAAATGATCTATTGGGCCCGTTTTGAGGCAAGTGACAATGGTAAGGTATTGCAGACAGAACTGGCAAGCAACGGCACTGTCAAGATGATACGTAACCAGGCGAAAATATCGATAGCAGATTGGAATACACCCTATATGACAGTAACAGGTTTTGTTACCACCGGTATTTATGCTTTTGGAACCGTTGCTCCTTATTCAAGCGAGGAAGGTTTTGTTTGGCCAGGTAATGAAGAGTATGTGACATTGCCTTATAACAAGTCGTTGATGAGTGATATCGAAGAGGTCAATACCAAGAAGGAAGATTATGTGTTTGAACATGAAAATAGCCTTGCAAGGCCGGTGAGTGTCATAATAAGAGGTATTTCTCAGGGTGAAACGACGGAAAAATACTATCGTGTTGCTCTTGTGGACTCTGAAGGTGAACAACTGCTGATAAAACGTAACCATTCATATGTGCTGAACATCACTGGTAAGTTGACTTATGGTAGTGAAACATTCGATGAGGCGCTTGATGCTCCTTTTACAAACAATATATGGGTCTCAATTGACAGTTGGGTAAAGGAGGTTGAGAATGATACATACAAGCTTTCTGTTGATAATACAGCTATTGTCCTTGATTCGGAAGAGGCTGGCAAGAATTACACAGTAAACTATACATTGACAAAGAAGAGTGGTGCTCTCACTGCTACTGATATTGCAAACGTTTCATGGGTTGGTGACAATGATGTTGCCGAGCATACTTTTGTAAGCCATACTTTTGACCTTTCGACAGGTCGTGGTACTGTTGTCGTGAAACTGAATCCTATGGATTCCGATAACAAGGATATTCAGACAGGTACGCTACTCATCAAAAAAGGACGTTTGCAGAGAAATGTTGAAATTAGTGTCATCAAGATTCAGAAGTTTACACCGGCTTGGGTTGGAACTCAGGTATTCGGAGGTGAAACAGGACAATATGTGACAATAAAGTTTACTATTCCTGAAAGTGTTCCTGAGACCCTATATCCTTTCCCGGTGCTTGTGACTGTAAACAGTCTTGATGTGCGTGCGGCTTCAGGAATGCAGTTGCCTGTTGTGCGTAAGGGCGATGATGCATGGTTCGGATCCGATTATGAGAATCACGATTACAAATATGAATATATTGTTACAGAGCCAGGTGTGCATAGATTGTATTTTGAGAACATTCTGACACATGCCGACGGTGATGAAGAGAGCTTATGGCTCGAAGCTAAATTCTTTGAGACACTTGAGAAGGAATTTGTCTTTGCTTCACATAAGTATGCAATCACGGTTGAAGGACTCAATGAGTATACTCCTGCGCAATACGAGGGTTCTGTAGCAGCAGATGAAAAAGTGCTATATAAACTTGTACCGCAAAAAAGAGGTGCTCCTGTACATATAGACATGGTGATGATGGATAATTCAAAAAATCCAGCCTCTCCGTTCAATGTAGGTGTTATTGACGAGTTCCTGTTATATTCAAAATCTCTTGATCATTATAACGATGGTGAACAGTTGCCTTATGGACACGAAAAAGAGTGTAATTATTATGAGGTAAGCGAGGACTATTGGAAAACATCAAAGAATGGTCGTGTAATGATGTTCATGCCTATAAATCCTGTTGCAACAGAAACCGGACATTATGCTCTCCATCTTAAGACAAACCGTGCTGTCAGTGACGATGTGGTACGTATCGCTTCGAATCAGTCGGGTAATCCTTCGATATTGCCGGGAAACAATGGTGCAGAATATTCGGGAGAATCGTATCGTTCAGTGATTTTTGAACTTGCAACGCATCATCCATTCCGTTTTGCTGCACGCATAAATGGAGAAGGTGAATATGCTATAGGAGAGAACGAGGAGAGTGTAAGTGAAGTTGAATTGACATATCTGCCAAACCAGAAGATTGATATATCGTTCGATGTAACAAGTTTTGAAGGGTCGGACGGAACTTGTGTTGATCCTTTTGGAGAGGAATTCGAGATTTATATTGATGCTCCGATGTTGAAGATCGATGAAAGTAGACTTGCCGAATTCAACTTGACTTCAGATAAGCTTAAAGAGGTTTCACCAGGTCGCTTCGTATATACAGTTGAGGCTTCACGCGAGGCTGAGAGTACATTTGGAACGGAAACTGCCTTGTTGAACGACAGAACCGCTGCGAGCCAGTCCGGTGAGCGTAAAACATTGCCGTTTAGAACAAGTAAGATAACGACGTCCGGTAATATCACAATCAGCTCAAACAAAGAGAAAGTCGTTTATTATGAAAAGACCTTTAAGCTTTCAAACAAAACTATTGACGGTAATATGAGCTTTGTTGCTGAAGGTGTCCAAAAACCAGTACCGGCTGATGCTTTTGTAGCATTTGCTAGAACTAAAGACGGTGTACGCATAGGTTCTATAAAGGTTTACTCTGAAGGACGATACAGTTTGAATCTTCGTGCTGAATATGACTTCGGTTGGTCAAACGAACCTGTTGAGTTTGATTACAAGACTTCAGACGGTAAGTTGTATACAAAGGAGGTCGCAAATCTGAATACATTGTTCTATAACCCAGATGTAGTGTTGGAACTTGCTGAGTGAAAATGAATGTATATGATCAAGAATATCCCTTCGGGGGTATTCTTGTTTTTCTGCCATATTATTGGTAATATTGCAGTATAAACCACAAACCTTATGAAAAACATCAAAAGAATTTTTTCTATTATATTGTTGTTTATTCCGTTCTCTCTTTTGGCTCAGAACAGTTTTCCGTTGCCTGATGTGCCGCAGACATTGAAGGGGCCAGAAGTGCGTGCCAATTATCTTGCGCTCCATTATTGGGACAGGTATGATTTCGGTGATGTCGGGCTTATCGGCAATAAGGATATATCGGAGCAGGGATTTTCCAATTTTATAAGTATAATGCCTTATGTAAGTGAAAAGGATAAGGCGTTTGATGTCTTGGCATCAAGACTTGTGCCAAACAGCCGTATGCTCCAATATTTTATGGGACTTGGAATCAAATATCTTGCAGAGCCTTTGTCTCCTGTATATAACGAGGATTTGTATATATTGTTCCTTGAGAAGATCGTTGCACAGCAAGGTATATCAGAGAGGGATTACGAAGATGCCAATTTTGACCTTAAAATGGCAAAGAAGAACCGGATTGGTACAAAAGCGACGAATTTTCCATTCCTTAAACGCAACGGCAAACGTGGTGAGCTTAAAGAGGTAGATGGAGAATACATCATTTTGTTTTTTGGTGATCCTGAGTGTGATATCTGTTCTGATACAAAAGAGGAGATAATATCAAACACTCTGTTGAACGGTATGATCAATAGTGGGGCACTCACTCTCCTTTCTGTATGTGTTGAGGGAAAGACTGACGTTTGGGAAAAGACACCGGCTCCGTCCGGGTGGATAGATGCTTGCGATGACAAGCAGGTAATATATGAAAAACTGTTGTATGATATACCGGGTTTGCCGGTTCTTTATCTGCTTGACAAAGAACATCAAGTGTTAATGAAGAATGTACAGGTTTCGCATATAGTAGATTTCTTCAGGAATAGATGAATAAAATGAAATAAAGTGAAGCTGTGCGTTGTTGTATTACATGTAAAATAACGGGATATATCAACATGTTGTAACAGTTTTGAATTGTTTAATGATGTTTTTTGTTTTTTTTGAATAAAAAGTATTCGAAAAATTTGCATGTAAAAAAAAGATGTAGTACTTTTGCAACGTCAAACGACAAAGGAGTCAAAAATTCTTCAGTAGCTCAGTCGGTTAGAGCACCTGACTGTTAATCAGGGGGTCGTAGGTTCAAGTCCTACCTGAAGAGCAAGCGAGCAGAAGACTCGCTTTTTTGATGAAACTCCGACATTCTTCAGTAGCTCAGTCGGTTAGAGCACCTGACTGTTAATCAGGGGGTCGTAGGTTCAAGTCCTACCTGAAGAGCAAGCGAAAAACAACAGTTTTTCGCTTTTTTTCTTTATATGGCTTATTCTTTATGTCATACAATACAAGAATATTCTTTCTTTTGGGGATATTGCCGTTTTTTTGATTAATTTTGCAAATCAATTAGTATAATCTTAAAACCGATATAAAATGTTCCGTACAAAAACTTGTGGCGAACTTCGTTTGTCCGATGTAAATACAACAGTTACTTTGAGTGGTTGGGTACAGCGTGCACGTAAAATGGGTGGTATGACATTCGTTGATCTTCGTGACCGTTATGGTGTTACTCAGCTTGTGTTCAGCGAGGATGTGAATGCTGAACTTTGCGAAAAGGCTTCGCATCTTGGTCGTGAATATGTTATTCAGGCAACGGGTGTTGTCAGTGAGCGTCAGAGCAAGAATGCAAATATTCCTACAGGTGATATTGAAATTATTGTAAACGAACTGAATGTGCTTAATGAGGCGGCAACTCCTCCTTTTACTATTGAGAACAATACCGATGGTGGTGATGATATTCGTATGAAATATCGCTATCTCGATTTGCGTCGTGAGGCTGTACGTAAGAATCTTGAATTGCGTCATCAGATGACAATGGAGGTGCGTCGTTATCTCGATTCAATGAACTTTATAGAGGTGGAAACTCCAATGCTTATTGCTTCTACTCCTGAAGGTGCACGTGATTTTGTTGTTCCTTCACGTATGAATCCGGGACAGTTCTATGCATTGCCACAGAGTCCGCAGCTTTTCAAACAGTTGCTTATGGTGTCTGGCTTTGACCGTTATTTCCAGATTGTAAAATGTTTCCGTGACGAGGATTTGCGTGCCGACCGTCAGCCTGAGTTTACACAGATTGACTGCGAAATGAGTTTTGTTGAGCAGGAGGATGTGATTTCTCTCTTCGAGGGTATGGCAAAGCATCTGTTCAAGACTATCCGTGGTGTTGAACTCGAAGGTCAGTTCCCACGCATGACATGGCACGATGCTATGAAGTATTACGGTTGTGACAAGCCTGATACCCGTTTCGAGATGAAGTTCGTGGAACTTATGGATATTATGAAAGGTCACGGTTTTGGCGTGTTTGATGCTGCTGAGTATATCGGTGGTATCTGCGCTAAGGGTGCGGCTACATACACTCGCAAGCAACTCGATGCTTTGACCGACTTTGTGCGCCGTCCGCAGATTGGTGCCAAGGGTATGGTGTATGCTCGTGTTGAGGCTGATGGAACAGTGAAGTCAAGCGTTGACAAATTCTATACACAGGAGGTGCTGCAGGCAATGAAGGCTGCTTTCAATGCCGAGCCGGGCGACCTTATCCTGATCCTTAGCGGTGACGATACAATGAAGACACGTAAGCAGCTTTGCGAGTTGCGTCTTGAGGTTGCAAATCAGCTTGGTTTGCGCGACAAGAACAAGTTCTCTTGCTTGTGGGTTGTCGATTTCCCATTGTTCGAGTACAGCGAGGAAGAGGGACGTTATATGGCAATGCACCATCCTTTTACATCGCCAAAGCCTGAGGATATTCCTTTGCTTGATACAGATATGGGTGCTGTACGCGCCAATGCATACGATATGATCATCAATGGTGTTGAAGTTGGTGGTGGTTCAATCAGAATATATGACAGCGAGTTGCAGAACAAGATGTTTGAACTTCTTGGCTTCACCCCTGAGCGTGCCCAGCAGCAGTTCGGTTGGTTGCTCGATGCGTTCAAGTATGGTGCGCCTCCTCACGGTGGTTTGGCTTATGGTCTCGACCGTTGGGTGAGCCTCTTTGCAGGTCTCGATTCAATCCGCGACTGTATAGCATTCCCAAAGAACAACTCGGGACGTGATACCATGATTGATGCTCCTTCGGTTCTTGAACCGGCTCAGCTCGATGAGTTGAATATATTGGTTGATATCAAGGAGAAGTAAATTTGAGAATGACTAAAAAGTGAATTTCTTCGTTATGCTTGCCCTCAAAATCCTCATTTACATTTGGTAAACTGTGGCTTTTCGGGTTTCGCAAACCTTGAACTTCATCTTTTTATTATCCTCGCATTGAAGATTTAATTTTCATGTTACTCTCTTTGCTATAAAATATAATGATTATGAGTACAAAGACCAAAAAGAAAAGTCCAGCCCGTATTGAGAAGGATCGCAAGCGCAAGGCTGCGTTGAAGCGTAAACAAACAATAAAGACTGTTGCTATGGTTGTTATTGCAGTTGCATTGATACTGCTAATGGTTGTCAGTCTTACGGCTTCGCCACGTCAGCTTGGGTAATTGGAGCTGTTTG
This sequence comes from Bacteroidaceae bacterium, assembly GCA_017555585.1. Lineage (GTDB taxonomy): Bacteria > Bacteroidota > Bacteroidia > Bacteroidales > Bacteroidaceae > HGM04593. The sequence goes on along the minus strand of JAFZGA010000009.1, from coordinate 86,421 downwards.
TTTATGCTTTAGACCTATATATTAATAAGGAGTCCGTCACGATACAAATGTGACGGACTTTTTGTTTTTAGATGAAAACAAAAAATTTCTGTAAAATATTTGTGTGTTTGGTTTTTCTTTATACTTTTGCATTAACAAAATTGTTAAACAATTCTGTTTGATTGTAAGAATATGGAGAATAAAGAGAAGGGTAGTAAGGAAAAACAGATTCTTGCAGCCGCTGAACAAGAGTTTTTGACTATGGGTTATGATGGTGCAAGGACAACGTCGATTGCACGAAGGGCGGGTGTGACGCATGCGATGTTACATTATTATTTTCGTACCAAAGAACAGCTGTTTGAACGTATTGTGGATGAGAAATTCTCGGCAATGTCTCATTCTATGTTCGCTATAATGGGTGATCCTTCATTGCCTGTTTTAGAACGTATAATCGGTGGTGTGGAATCGCATTTTGATTTTGTCGCAGAGAATCCGCTTTTGCCACGATTCGTAATAAACGAGATAGTTGCTCGTCCTGAGCATTGTGATATTTTGCATAAACGTATAGCTCATGTTGTTGGTGCCTTATATCGTGAATTGCAATTGGAGATAGACCGTGCCGCGGAAAATGGTGAAATGGAACGGGTTGATGTCAGGATGTTGTTCATTAGCATTATGTCAATGAATATTTTTACATTTCTTGCTTATCCGTTTATGGAGCCGTTAATGGGTGAACTTATGGCAGACCGCGAACAGTTCCTTAAAAAGCGTAAGGCGGAAAATGTCGAGACTATTTTGCGAAGAATAAAAAAACAAAAGGATGTTGTTTGAATTTATATCGCCAAGTGAAATGACCGGCTTCTATAGAAAAATATTTTTAGGAATTTAATCAGCTTCTTAATTATGAAAAAGGTTTTGCTTATACTGTTAGTTGCGATGTCTGTATCAGGAGTGGCGGCACAATCGTTGGATGAATGCCGTCGTCTGGCGCGTGAACACTATCCTGAAATAAGGCAATACGATCTTATTTCACAGACAGAGCAGTATAATCTATCCAATGCGGTCCGTGCATGGATTCCCCAAGTGGCTTTGTCGGCGCAGGTGACTTATCAATCAGCAACTCCCGCCTATCCTGATGCTTTCAATGCTATCCTGCAGGCAAATGGTATGGAAATGGATGGGGTACGCAAGGATCAGTACAAGATTGCTGTCGATGTATCTCAGAATATTTGGGATGGTGGATTGTCCAAGGCTAATCGCTTAATGGCAGAAGCTGAGGCTGAAGAACAACGACGTTGTGTGGATGTGTCGGTGTATGCTTTGCAATCGAGAATCGATAATATCTATTTTGGTATTTTGCTTCTCGATGAGCGTGTAGCACAGACAGAGATGTTGATATCTGTGTTGGAAAGCAATCTTTCTCGTATGCGTGCGTATTGCGAAAATGGTGTGGCACGTCAGGTGGATGCCGATGTAGTGGAGGCTGAGTTGTTAAGTGCGAGGCAGACACTTGCTCAAGTGCTTTCTTCGCGTGCGAGTTATCGACGTATGTTGGAACTGTTTATAGGTTGTGCTCTCTCAGATGATAAACTGGAACGCCCCGTTATGCGCGATTTGCCACCTTTTACTCCTGCACGTCCGGAATTGGCAATGTTTAACGCACAGGAAAACAGACTGTCTGCACAACGTAAAGCAATAAATACATCTGTGATGCCCCGTTTGTCAGCCTTTGCGCAAGGATATTACGGCTATCCGGGTTTGGATATGTTCAAGAGTATGGTTTCATCAGATTGGAGTTTTAATGCTATTGTCGGCGTGCGCATGTCGTGGAATATCGGTGCGTTCTATACTAAGAAGAACAATCTTGACAAGCTCGACTTGGCTCAGAAACAACTTGATGTTCAGCGTGATGTTTTTCTCTTCAATACACAAATGCAGATTGTGCAGGATGAAGGCGAGATTACCCGTCTGCGTCATGCTGTCGATGAGGATGAACGTATTGTAGAATTGCGTCGCAGAGTGCGTGTGACAGCTGAGTCGCAACTTGAGAACGGAGTAATAGATGCTACTGATTTGTTGCGTAAGATTGCTGACGAGAGAGATGCTGCATTAGCCCAAAGTGTTCATGAAATAGAACTGTTGCAGGCTGTTTACAGATTAAAAACAACATTAAATCAATAATATATGAAACGAATCGTATATGTGGTCGTGGCGATGCTAATTGTATCGTGCAGTGCAGAAGTGGATTTTGATGCACAGGGTGTATTCGAAGCTGTAGAGGTGGTGGTATCATCCGAAGCAAACGGAAAAATAATCAACTTTGATGTTGTTGAAGGAAGCAAGGTTGAGGTTGGTAAAATTGTGGGAGTTGTAGATAGCGTACAGTTGCATCTGCAACGCAGACAACTCAAGGCGCAACAATCGGCATTGATTGTTTCTCGTCCGGATGTCGGGAAGCAGGTGGCGTCATTGCGAGAGCAGATAGCGAAACAGAAAAATGAACTTTGCCGTGTGGAAAATCTGCTCAGAGCCGGTGCCGCAACATCCAAACAACATGATGATATTATGGCTCAAATCAGAATTCTGGAAAGCCAACTTGATGCAACACTTTCGACACTTGATAAGAATTCTGTTACGATAGACAATAATTCTGCCGCTTTGGAGGCGCAGATAGAGTCTCTTGACGACCGCATTGCCAAATGCCGTATTGCATCACCCGTCAGTGGTACGGTGTTGGTAAAGTATGCTGAGGCTGGAGAATTGGCAACTGTCGGCAAACCCATGATGAAGGTGGCGAATCTCGACAATCTTTATCTACGTGCTTACTTTACATCGAATCAACTTTCCAAAATAAATTTGGGTGACACAGTCAAAATTATTGCGGATTTTGGTGGTGATGAACGTTATGAGTACACAGGTGGCATTACGTGGATATCGCCGGAGAGCGAGTTTACGCCAAAGTCCATTCAGACTAAGGATTCCAGGGCAAACTTGGTTTATGCAGTAAAGATTGTTGTCAAGAATGATGGCAGGCTAAAGATTGGTATGACGGGGGAAGTGGTGTTATAGTATGAGTGCCATCGAGATACACAATTTGTCGAAGTGTTTTGCAAAGACAAAGGCAGTTGACAATGTCTCTTTTTGTGTTGAAAAGGGCGAACTGTTTGGTCTTATAGGTCCTGATGGTGCCGGAAAAACAACACTTTTTCGCTTGCTCACGACATTGCTCAATCCTGACAGTGGAAATGCCAAGGTTGATGGCTGTGATATTGTTGAGGATTATATTGCCATACGTTCGAGGGTGGGGTATATGCCCGGGCGTTTTTCACTATATCCTGATTTGACGGTTGAGGAGAATCTGCAATTCTTTGCTGCACTGTTTGGAGCGGATGTGGAAGAATCATACGAACTTATTGCTCCTGTTTATAAGCATATAGAACCATTTCGTGCTCGCAGGGCTGGTAAGTTATCAGGTGGTATGAAACAGAAACTTGCCTTGTCGTGTGCTTTGATTCATCGTCCAAGCGTGCTTTTCCTTGACGAGCCAACTACCGGTGTCGATGCTGTATCACGAAGTGAGTTCTGGGATATGCTTGCCTGTTTGAAAGAAAAAGGGTTGACTATTCTTGTATCTACTCCATATATGGACGAGGCGTTACGTTGCGACCGTATAGCATTGTGTAACGAAGGCAGGGTTTTATGCATTGATACTCCTAAGGAAATTATACGGAGATTTGAGAGGAAACTTTATGGTATTAGTGCAAAAAGTATGTTTCGCCTTCTTGAAAAAGCCCGTAAGGCAACAGGTGTAGAAGATTGTTATCCTTTCGGCGAGAAGCATCATCTGGTTGTAAATGATAAATTTGATGTTGAATCATTCAAGATTGAACTTGGCGATATAGAGGGGCTGCAGATTGTCTCTGTGGAGTCTACCATTGAGGATATGTTCATAAAACTTATGAAATGATGAATGATGTTGTGATTTCTGTACGTGAACTGACTAAGTGTTTCGGTGATTTTACGGCTGTTGACCATATCTCCTTTGATGTTCATCGGGGTGAAATCTTTGGATTTCTCGGTGCTAATGGTGCGGGTAAGACTACTGCTATGCGAATGTTGTGCGGCTTGAGTTATCCAACTTCCGGCACAGGTTCGGTGGTCGGATATGATGTGATGCACGAAGGAGACAAAATTAAGCGTAGCATTGGGTATATGAGTCAGCGTTTCTCTTTGTATAACGACCTTACCGTATGGGAAAATATGTTTTTGTTTGCTGGAATATACGGGCTTACAAAAAAGGAGACGGAAAAGCGTGCAACAGAATTGCTTGCCCGTTTGAATTTTGCTTCGGAGCGTGATACGCTTGTCGGTTCACTGCCTCTTGGCTGGAAGCAGAAGCTGTCGTTTGTCATTGCTACTATCCATCGTCCCAGGGTGGTTTTTCTTGATGAGCCGACTGGCGGTGTCGATCCTATTACTCGCCGTCAGTTTTGGGAAATGATATATGAGGCTACCGAGGAGGGTACTACGATTTTTGTAACCACTCATTATATGGACGAGGCTGAATATTGTTCGCGTGTCTCAATAATGGTGGATGGTGAAGTGCGTGCACTCGACACTCCGGCGCGCCTTAAAAAACAATTTGCTACGGATTCAATGGATGGGGTATTCAGAATATTGGCACGTGGCGCACATAGAGGTGAATGAGATATGAAACATAACTTTGCTTCGTTCGTCAAAAAAGAGACACTGCATATACTCCGCGACAAGCGCACAATGCTTATTGTGATGCTTATTCCGGTTGTGCTGATGGTGCTGTTTGGTTTTGCCATATCAACGGAGGTTAATAATGTCAATGTGGCAGTGGTTGCACCCAATCGTACCGATGGGGTACGCGATGCGGTAGAACGACTGTCGCAGAATGGCTACTTTACTTTCAAAGGTTACATTTCACATGGCGAAATAGATTCCTATCTGCGTGCTGGAAAGGCAGGTGCTGTATTGGTGTTCGCGCCGGACTACGACCGAGGTGTGGCACAAATGGATGCCGGTATTCCAATCAAACCCCTTGTCCGGTTGGTTGTTGATGCTTCAAATGTCAACACTGCAGGTTCGGCAACAGCCTATCTGCAATCTGTTCTGTTAGGTTCGGCATCGCAACAGTCGATGTTTGAAACAAGGATGTTGTTTAATCCTCAGATGAAGTCAGCATACAGTTTTGTTCCCGGAATCATGGGGCTCATCTTTATCCTTGTTTGCGCAATGATGACCTCGGTATCCATTGTGCGCGAGAAGGAAGTTGGTACAATGGAGGTGTTGTTGGTCTCACCTGTACGTCCGGTGAAGATAGTTTTTGCCAAGATGATTCCATATTTTGCAATCTCCTGTATAGTGCTTGTAACTATAATGATGCTTGCAAGATACCTGCTCGGTGTACCAATGTCCGGTGGTATGTGGGGTGTTTTTCTGCTCTCATTGCTATATCTGTTGCTTTCTCTGTCGCTCGGTCTTCTTGTTTCCACAATTGTCGATACTCAGATGGCGGCACTTCTGATTTCAGCAATGGTTATGATGATGCCTATACTTATGTTGTCCGGTATGTTGTTTCCGATAGAAAATCTTCCCGGATTTTTCCGCATTGTTTCAAACGTTGTCCCGGCTCGTTGGTATATCGATGCTGTGCGTAAAATGATGATTCAAGGGGTATCGATTGTTGCAGTGTGGAAGAATTGTGTGATTCTGCTTGTTATGACGGTGACAATTCTCGGTGTGTCGCTCAAAAAGTTCAACGATAAACTTGAATAAGGATATGCGTACATTTATAGTGTTGCTACAAAAAGAGTTCTTGCAGATTAGACGCAATTCGTTTCTGCCGAGACTTATAATTGCCTTTCCGGTGTTGGTTATGTTGCTCATGCCGCTTATTATGACAATGGATGTGCGTAATGTGAATGTTGCATTGGTTGATCTCGACCTTTCGGTTGTTTCACGTCGTATAGCATCACATATCGAGGCATCGGAGTATCTTGATTTGATAGAGACTACTGCTGAATATCAGTTGGCTATCGAGGCTTTGGAACAGGGTGAAGTTGATGTTATAGTACAGATACCTGATAACTTTGAACGCGATATGATGCTTTCTGCTCCCGAACGGATAAGCATAATTGCCAATGCGGTAAATGCCACAAAAGGGGGTATTGGTATGCAGTATATTGTACAGACCATTGCTCGGGCTTTGGCGGAACTTCGTGGTGAGAATGCTCCTGTAGGGTTCTCAGAGCTGATGACAGTTGAAAACCGTTATAATCCCACTCTTGACTACCGGCATTATATGATTCCGGCATTAATGATTATCCTCTTTATTCTTATCTGTGGCTTTTTGCCGGCATTGAGCATTGTCGGTGAAAAGGAGAGTGGTTCCATTGAACAGATAAATGTGACTCCTGTTTCGCGCTTCACTTTTATTCTTTCCAAACTTGTTCCCTATTGGATAATAGGATTGTTTGTTTTGACTGTGGCAATCATTGTGGCGCGTCTTGTATATGGGCTTGAACCGGCTGGCTCTGTGTGGGCAATATATTTGGGAGCATTACTCTTTATTTTTACAATATCCGGATTTAGCCTTACGGTGGCAAACTTTTCAGAAACCATGCAACAGACAATGTTTGTCATGTTCTTTTTCATTATGATTTTTATGTTGATGAGTGGTTTGCTCACTCCTGTTGATTCAATGCCGGAATGGGCTCAACGCTTCACACTGATACTTCCACCGCGTTATTTTGTTGAAATATTGCGTTCTGTATATCTTAAGGGTACATCTATTGCCGAATTGTGGGTGAATTATGTGGCACAGGCTCTCTTTGCCTTTGTATTTAATAGCCTGGCTGCTGTAACATATAAGAAACAGATATAATGATTGTGACCCGATTTTTTAGGGTCACAATCATTATATCTCATTAGTTGCTGAACAGAAGGGAGTTCTCATTTGCATCAACCGTTACCGGTCTCTCCTTTTCTATTGCTCCTGCGAGCAACTGTTTTGACAGGTCGTTGAGCAGGTATCTCTGTATTGCTCTCTTTATCGGGCGTGCGCCGAATTCGGGGTCAAAACCTGCCTTTGCTATGAATCTTATTGCCTTGTCGGTAATCTTCAGTGTAACCTCATTCTCCTTGAGCATCTCTGTTATTGCCGAAGCTTGCAAACGTACAATCTGCTCGATCTCTTCTTCGTTGAGTGGGGTAAACATTATGGTCTCATCTATGCGGTTAAGGAATTCCGGACGTATTGTCTTTTTCAACATCTCCATAATTTTTTCCTTTGTCTCCTCGAGGATTCTCTCTCTGTTGCTGCTGTCCATCTTCTCGAATTGCTCTTGTATAAAGGTACTTCCCATGTTGCTGGTCATTATTATAATGGTGTTCTTGAAGTTTACCACACGGCCTTTGTTGTCGGTGAGTCGTCCGTCATCGAGCACCTGCAACAGGATGTTGAATACATCGGGGTGAGCTTTTTCTATCTCGTCGAACAGCACTACGGAGTAGGGCTTGCGTCTTACGGCTTCGGTCAACTGTCCGCCCTCGTCGTATCCGACATATCCCGGAGGAGCACCGATGAGGCGAGATACGGAGAATTTCTCCTGATATTCGCTCATGTCTATTCTTGTCATCAGTGACTCGTCGTTGAACAGGTATGTTGCCAATGCTTTTGCAAGCTCTGTCTTTCCCACACCGGTTGTACCAAGGAATATGAACGAGCCTATCGGTCTTTTGGGGTCCTGCAAGCCGGCACGGCTGCGACGTACCGCGTCGCTGACGGCTTGTATAGCCTCCTCTTGTCCTATCACTCTCTTATGTAGTTCCTCTTCCAATGTCAATAGTTTTTCGCGTTCGCTCTGCAGCATCTTGCTCACGGGAATACCGGTCCAGCGCGAAACAACATCTGCTATATCCTCTGCAGTTACCTCCTCTTTAATCATGGCTGATGTGCCTTGTGCTTCGCGCAATTTCTCCTGCGTTTCAGCAATGTCCGTCTCAAGTTCTTTGATTTTTCCGTATCTTATTTCTGCAACACGTCCGTAATCGCCCTCGCGCTCGGCTCTCTCTGCCTCGAATTTCAGCTCTTCAATCTCGTGCTTTGCACTCTGTATGCGGTCGGCTAGTTCCTTCTCCTGTTGCCATTTAGCACGTTTTTCCTTTTCCTGTTCTTTGAGTGTGGAAATCTCTTTGCCGAGCATTGCAAGCTTTGGTTCGTTTTTTTCGCGTTTAATTGCTTCGCGCTCAATTTCGAGCTGTTTTATATGGCGTGAAATCTCGTCAAGTTCTTCGGGGAGCGAGTCTCGTTCCATGCGTAGCTTTGATGCGGCTTCATCTATCAGGTCAATGGCCTTGTCGGGCAGGAAACGTTCTGTTATATAGCGGTCGCTGAGTGTCACGGCTGCTATCAGTGCATCGTCTTGTATGCGTACTTTGTGATGGTTTTCGTAGCGTTCTTTCAGACCACGCAGAATTGATATGCTGCTCATCTTGTCCGGTTCGTTCACGATTACACTCTGGAAACGGCGTTCGAGTGCCTTGTCCTTCTCGAAATATTTCTGGTATTCGTCGAGTGTTGTTGCACCTATGGAGCGTAGCTCGCCGCGTGCCAATGCCGGTTTGAGGATATTTGCAGCATCCATTGCTCCTTCGCCTTTTCCTGCACCCACAAGGGTGTGTATCTCGTCGATGAAAAGGATAATACGCCCATCGGCCTTTGTAACCTCGTTTATTACGGCTTTTAAGCGTTCCTCAAACTCTCCTTTGTATTTTGCTCCGGCTACAAGCGCACCCATGTCGAGTGAGTAAATCTGTTTGTCGCGCAGGTTGTCGGGTACGTCACCTCTTACGAGACGATGTGCGAGACCTTCGGCAATGGCAGTCTTTCCGGTTCCCGGTTCGCCAATGAGTATGGGGTTGTTCTTTGTGCGTCGGCTCAGAATCTGTAATATACGTCTTATCTCATCGTCTCGGCCTATTACAGGGTCCAGTTTTCCGCTTTTTGCAGCATCGTTGAGGTTGATGGCATATTTTTCCAGTGCCTGGTAGTTCTCTTCAGCGTTTTGTGATTTTATATTCTCGCCTTGGCGTAACTCTTTTATAGCCTTTTCGAGTTCGTTACTGTTTGCTCCGTTACTGTTGAGAATCTTTGCAACAGGGCTTTCGGTATCGACAATGGCAAGTAATAACGGTTCTATTGAAACGAATTCGTCGTTATATTTTTTTGCAATCTCTTCTGCTTTGTTCAGAATCTTGTTGCTCTCCCTGCTGAAATAGGGGTCGCCACCACTTACTTTAGGTAGTGATGCTATGAGGCTGTTGACCTCGCTTTTTACCTTATTTATATTACAACCTGACTTCTGTAAAAGGAAAGAGATTATCTGTTCGCCACTTTTCAGAACTCCTCCCATTATGTGCGCAGGTTCAATAACTTGCTGTCCGTAGCTTTGTGCAATGCCGACAGCTTCCTGAATTGCCTCTTGGGCTTTGTTTGTAAATTTGTTAAAGTTCATATCATTAATCTCCTTTCGTATATGATAGAACAAATAACAAACCAAACAGGTTTTTATGTCATTATGGCATTTTGTGTGTCGTTATGACATACAAACAGAAGAGGGAATGTTTGAACATTCCCTCTTCTGTTTGTAAAAGCCTTGTAATTATCTGTGTTTCTTTGTCGGCATCTTGTGTGGAGAAATCATGTTCTCCGGACGCAACAGTTCGTCAAGTTCTTCTTTTGAGAGCATGCCCTCTTCAAGTACAAGGTCGTATACGCTACGGTTTTCCTTGAGTGCACGTTTGGCAATCTTCGCGCTGTTCTCATAGCCCAATACGGGGTTGAGGGCTGTAACAATGCCGATACTGCCCATTACAAGTTCCTTGCAGTGGCCTTCGTTGGCAGTGATACCATCAACGCACAGCACGCGCAGGCGTGTCATACCACGAAGCAACATTCGTATTGACGAAATTATGGCATGTACCATTACCGGCTCCATAACGTTGAGCTGTAGCTGTCCAGCTTCGGCTGCGAATGTTACGGTAAGGTCGTTGCCAATGACGCGGAAGCATATCTGGTTTACAACTTCCGGGATAACGGGGTTGACTTTACCCGGCATTATACTTGAACCGGGTTGCATCGGTGGCAGATTGATTTCGTTCAGTCCGCAACGTGGACCACTTGACAACAGACGAAGGTCGTTGCATATCTTTGAGAGTTTTACTGCCAGACGTTTGAGTGCAGAAGAGTACATTACCGAAGAACCTGCATCGGGTGTTGCTTCAACAAGGTTCCCTGCAAGCACGAAAGGTTTGCCTGAGATTGCACGCAATGCGTCAACGCATGCCTGGGCATATCCCGGCTCGGTGTTGATACCTGTACCGATGGCTGTTGCTCCCATATTTACTTCAAGGAACAGACGTGCCATTTCATTCAAGCGGCTAACCTCTTCGTCAAGTGTTACGGCAAAGGCCTCAAACTCCTGTCCAAGTGTCATCGGAACAGCATCCTGTAGCTGTGTACGTCCCATTTTAATGATATTGTCGAACTCCTTGCCTTTGGCACGGAATGCCTCGATGAGACGTTTGAGCTCGCGTACAAGATCTTCGTTGTGTAAAATAAAGCATAGCTTGAACGAAGTGGGGTAGGCATCGTTGGTTGACTGTGACAGGTTTACGTGGTCATTCGGGTGACAATATTGGTATTCTCCTTTTTTATGACCCAGTATCTCAAGAGCGCGGTTGGCAACAACCTCGTTGATATTCATATTTGTAGATGTACCGGCACCTCCCTGTATCAGATCAACAGGGAACTGGTCGACCAATGCACCGTCCATAATCTCTTCGCAAGCCTTTTTTATGGCTGTACCTATCTCCTCGTCAAGTGTCCCGAGTGAGACGTTGGCATGGGCTGCTGCCCATTTCACCATAGCAAGTGCCTTTACGTAATACGGGTGGTCACTGATGGTTATACCGCTGATGTCCTTGAAATTTATCATTGCTCTCAAGGTCTGTGCGCCGTAATAGGCTTCGGCAGGGACTTGAATCTCGCCTAATGAATCATGTTCCAGACGTGTCTTCATGATATTCTATATTATGTTGTTTTCTATTATAATAATTATGGCAACAGTGTTTTTGTTCCGTAATAGAATAGAAAATACTATTGCAATGCGAATATAGTGATTAAATATTGTAAGGTAGCAAAAAATGATGATTATTTTTAAAAATAATGATAGACAGCAACTGGTTGCTGTCTATCATTCAAATTGTAGGCTTACGCTGTGAAAATTATTTCTCGTTTGCGTAGTGTTCGTTAAGGCCGTTTATGATTTCCTGTGTAATATCATATTTGGGATTTGCGTAAAGCAGGTTTTCACCAAGTTTTGTAATGATGAAATCGTATCCTTTGTTTTGGTTGTATTCTGTAATGAATTTGTTTATCGAGTCGCGCAAAGCCTGGTTCTTCTGCAATCCCTCTTTCTCGAATTCAAGTGTCAGAGTCTGCTCGAGCTGTACGATCTCCTGCTCCTTCTGCAATATGCGGTTGTATTCGCTTTGTGCGCGTTCAGGTGTTGCATAAACGTTGTTCTTGTACTTGCGCTCAAAATCGGCCTGGTCATCTTGTAGTGCCTTGTACTTTTCGGTGAGCTTCATCTTTATATCCTCCTCTTTACGCATCATCTCCTTGTTGATGTCCTGAGCAAGGTTGTATTTGCTCATGAGTGAGTCAAGATTTACATATGCCACTTTCAAGGTCTGTGCAGCAGTGGTACATTGTACCTGCTGTGTCGCTTTTTCTTCTGTTGCGTGTGGAGCACATTGTGCGAAAACGAAAAGTGAAGCAAATGCAATAGCGATAATAGAATTTTTTCTAAAATTTTTCATAGATGATATGTTTATTTCTTGTTTGTCTCTTTTACAGCCATCGGGTTATCCTTGCGTGCGTCCTTGTCCTGTGACTGGACACATTTTATCCCCCTTTTTCTCATGTGTCTGTTTCCGCCGACATGTGTGTTGGGAAACTTGCCGTTCTTCTTTATTATTACGGTTATGGAAAGTAATGCAATACTTATTGCAATTATTAACAATGTAAATAATAAAGTTTTAAACATTTCCATTATATTTGTAGTTGCAGTTTGGGATTGCCATATGGCATCAATGGGTCAAGTATGAAAATCGCTTTGATGTTCTACCATATTTGTTGCCTGTTTCCGCAATCTTTCGGGTTGCAAAGATAGTACTTTTGTCGGCACTTTTTCTTTATTATTGGCGTAAAAAAAGTGTAAAATGGAACAATATACAAACGAATTAAATATTTTTTAGAAAATCCAAATGGATATTAACAAATTTAAACTATAAAAAGATGGAACGACTTGAATTACAACCAGAATCGGTATTTAATTATTTCTTTCAGATATGTAAAATTCCTCATGGCTCAAAGAATGAGGCACAGATATCTGCTTATCTGCAGAATTTCGGAAAAGAACTCGGTTATGAAACAGTTGCTGACGAGGTTGGCAATGTCCTTATAAAGAAACCTGCATATCCGGGATACGAGAACCGCAAGACAATAATTCTGCAAGGGCATATGGATATGGTTTGCGACAAGCGTCCCGATGTCGAGCATGATTTTACAAAGGATCCTATATGTACATTTGTAGATGGTGAGTGGCTGAAGGCTAAAGGAACTACTCTTGGTGCCGATAACGGCATCGGTGTGGCAGCCGCTATGGCAGTGCTTGCCGACAAGGAACTGAAGCATGGCCCGGTGAATTGCCTCTTTACTATAGATGAAGAGACAGGTTTGACAGGTGCCGAGAAGTTGACTTCGGTATTCCTGCAGGGAGATATCCTTGTGAATCTTGATTCTGAAGATGAGGGTGAGATGTTCATCGGCTGTGCCGGAGGTATATGCAATTATGCCGAATTTACTCATGACTGGGTTAATGTTCCCGAGGGCCATTTCTTCCTTAAGGTGGATATAAACAGCCTTACCGGCGGTCATTCGGGTGATGACATAAACAAAAACCGCGCAAATGCAAACAAGCTTATGGCGCGTTTCATCAACCGTGTTGCAGCCAAGTACGACTGCTATCTATGTGAGATTTCAGGCGGTAGTCTGCATAATGCCATTCCTCGTGATGCTTCTGCTGTTATTGCTGTTCCGTCTGCAGACAAAGAGGCTGTACGCGTGGATTTCAATATCTTTGCAGCTGAAGTGCAGGCCGAATATTCGGCAACAGAGCCCACAGCCCGTTTTACAATGCAGAGCACCGATGCTGTAGAGAAGGCTATTGACCGTGAATCGGCAAAAAAACTGTTGCTGTCGTTGCAGGCTGTGTTCAATGGTGTGTATGCCATGAGCGAAGATATGCCGGGATTGGTGGAGACATCGAGCAACCTCGCTTCGGTGAAGCGTGTTGCCGAGAACAAGATCCTTGTTACTGCAAGCCAGCGCAGTTCGGTTGAGTCGGTGCGTGACAATGTTTCGGACACAGTACGTGCGGCATTTGAGTTGGGTGGTGCAGTGGTTGCCACAAACGGAGGATATCCGGGATGGAAACCGAATGTGAAATCTGAGATTCTCAAGGTTGCATGCGATACCTACAAGGAACTCTTCGGTGCCGATGCCAAGATCAAGGCTATTCATGCCGGCTTGGAGTGTGGTCTGTTCCTTGAGAAGGCACCTGGGCTTGACATGATATCTTTCGGACCTACCATGAGAGGTGTGCACTCACCCGATGAGCGTCTTGATATAGCTTCGACAGAACGTTGGTGGCGTCATCTTGTGGCATTGTTGGAGAATGCACCGCAAAAATGATAGTAAATTCATTGAGCGCAATAAAACGCGAATGTATGCGTTACTTATAAGTAATATAATGTACGCGTGATGAAAAGACAGGTTTTAACCTTTTGTATGATATTGATGTCGGCACTCTTCGTTGCATGCAACGAAGATGCCGGCTTTTCTTCTTCCCCGTTGTTGCGGTTGGAATTTTCTACCGATACTGTATCATTTGATACTCTTTTTACCGATCGTGTATCGCCATCGGCGATGTTTGTTGTGCGCAACAGAAACAAAAACTCCTTGCGCATAAGTGATGTGCGTCTTGCAAGTGGTGGCGAGAGTGGTTTCAGCGTGCTTGTCGATGGACAGTACGGCTCTGTCATGCGTGACCTTGAGATACGTGCAAAGGACAGTCTGTTTGTAGTTGCATCGGTCAAACTCGACAGGAATGGTCTTGATGTACCTCACCTGGTAAAGGATTCCCTGCTTTTTACTCTTGAGAGTGGTGTAGTGCAGAAGGTTTTACTTACTGCGCATGGTCGGGATGTCGTATTTATGTATGGCGATAGTATAATGTCCGACACGACATTCCGGGCAGGGCATTATGTGGTGTACGACAGCCTGCGTGTTGCCGAGAACGTGACATTGGAGATAACACAAGGTGCAACATTCTATTTCCATGACAATGCCTACCTGAAAGTTGAGGGAACAGTGATTGCAAACGGTGCCTATGGTGCTCCTGTAGTGTTCCGTAATGACAGGACCGACAATCTTTTCAGTTACCTGCCTTATGACCGCGTACCGGGCAAGTGGGGTGGCGTAATTATCGCTTCGACAAGCAACGGCAATGTTTTAGGGCATTGTGATATACACGGTGCGAAATATGGCATAATGGTAGAGCGTGGCGATACGGCGCAGCAACGTCTCGCAATAACTTCATCAAGCTTGCAGAACTTTACCGGCAACGCCCTTGAACTGCATGCAGCACATGCCAATATTGCAAATACTTTGATAGCAAACGCTCAGGGCAATTGCGTGAAGGTTGTTGGTGGAAACGTCTCTTTTACACATTGTACCATCGCCAATTTCTATGTGTGGAAACAGCGTGATGTAGCTCTTGCTTTGCATAACAGCCTGGAAGGTGAACCTATGCCGTTGTATGGAGCATCGTTCAGGAACTGTATAATAACAGGTACCAAAGATGATGAAGTGATGGGGTATTTTACGGCCTTTGGCGACACTGTGCCCAATGCCATAAATTACTGTTTCGAGAACTCGCTGATAAACACTTTGGAAACTCAGGACAGTTGCTTTGTGAATATAGTTTTCGACAACGTCGATGAACCGCCCTTTGCAAAGGAACATTTCATGAAAATCGACCACGATGTATTTGATTACGATTTTCATCTTACCGAGGAGTCCAAGGCTCGCGGGATAGCTTCTGACAGCTTCATAGACATACTTCCTTATGACCTTGACGGTACGGTTCGTGAGCAGGGTAGTGTTGACGCCGGGTGCTATGTATATAAGCCTACGGAGGATAGTAAATGATATGATAACATCAAAGGACTCGGCTTGCCGAGTCCTTTGATGTTATTCGTGGTGATAGGGCAGATGGTTGATTATGGTATATGCCCTGTAGAGCTGTTCAATGAACAGCAGGCGTATCATTTGGTGTGAAAAGGTCATCTTTGATAGCGATAGTTTTTCGTGCGCGGCATCATATACCTTCTGTGAAAAACCGTAAGGGCCACCAACGATGAACAACAGACGTTTTGTCGAAATATTCTGCTTGTGTTCAATCCATGACGCGAACTCTGTTGAACGGAACTCCTTTCCTCCTTCGTCGAGCAGTACAACACGATCGCCCGGAGCAATGGCCTTGAGTATGAGCTCACCTTCCATCTCCTTCTGCTGCGCTTCGCTTAGTTTCTTCGCGTTCTTCAGTTCGGGTATAACCTCCATGTCGAACTGTACAAAATGCCCTACACGTTGTGTGTAGTCCTTTATTCCTGCTGTTATGTTGTTGTCTACGGTGCGTCCAACGACGAGTAAGGTGATTTTCATAATGCCATATTGTAAATACTTCGCGAAGATAACACAAAGAAACAAAACTTTTAAAAAGTTGAAAGGAAAGTGTTCTATAACATACCTCTCCTCCTCGTACAATACTTTTTTAAGCCGTTGTATATGTTTATAGGTTTTGCCACGTTTTGTATGGCATGCATCGGCATACAGTCGGTAGGGGAGTTATTTTTGTTGTTTGGCAGGCGAGAGTATCTGCTTGTACCGTTCGTTGTCCTTGAGTATGGCAAAAGCCTCTTTGAGGTCGGTGTCTTCGCGCAGGTTGTATATGATTTCTCCTTTGTTTCCGTAATATCGTTTGATTATTTCGTCGCCAACAAGAATCTTTATATCCTTCTTGAAGTGCTGCAATGAGTGGTCGAGGTTTGCATGCAGTTTCTTCTCGAGTTGTTCTATGTCATCTTTTGTGATGGCTGTCAATCCCTCGAATTCTATCATTTTTTTCAGGTCTTTGAGCATCTCGGCACTATGCAGGTCGTATGTGAATTTTCTCTCTTTGAGATATTCTACAAATTCAGCGTATACCTCGTCGCTTACATCAAAGCTGTCTGCGCACGCTATGGTCTCGTTCTTCAGCCTGAAATCTGTTGCAAAATCGAAAATGGCCATGTCCTGCATCAGGCGGAACAATATAGTTGACAGCTCTTCCGGCTTAGGTTCTATGTCAGGACGTATACCTCCTCCGTCGCGGACCTCGCGGCCTGCTGCTGTGTGAAAAACGTTTGTCAAACTGTCGGGCATACGGCTGGTACGTCCGTCGTCGATCATGTGAGAGTAGTCGAGGGCCTGTACGCAACGGCCGCTGGGGATGTAGTATTTTGCCGTTGTCAGTTTCAGGTAACCGCCGTAATTCACCTGGCGTGTGCTTTGTACCAGTCCTTTTCCGAATGTGCGCGAACCGATGACCACAGCTCTGTCAAGGTCTTGTAATGAGCCTGCTACGATTTCCGACGCAGAGGCTGTCTGTCCATCGACAAGTACAACGATGGGCGAAATTGTATCTGTAGGTTCGTTCTTTGTCTTGTATGTCTCGTTCGACTGTTTGGTCTTTCCTTTGGTGGTTACGATGACTTTTCCTTTTGGGACAAACAGGTTCACGATATCCACGGCTTCGTTCAGTAGGCCGCCGCCGTTGCCACGGAGGTCAATGATGAATGATTTTGCTCCGGCTTTCTTAAGCTCTATCACTGCGCGTTTCATCTTCTTGGCGCAGTCATCGGTGAAGCTTTCCAGCAGGATATAGCCTATGTCATTGTTCTGTATGCCGTAGTATGATATTGCCGGTAGGGCGATGCTTGCTCTTTCAAGGGTTACATTTTTCTTCCCTTTCTTGCCCGGGGATTCTATCTCCAGTGTCAATGATGTGCCCGGTTCACCGCGCAGCATGTCGCTTACGCTGTCGGTGCTCATGCCTTTTATGGAGGTACCGTTGATTGACCATATCAAATCACCGGCTCTAAGTCCGGCCTTGTATGCCGGCATGTTTTCGTATGGGTCGGCAATTACAGTTGTGTTCCTGTCGGTGTGGAAACGTATGACCGAACCTATTCCTGCGTACTTGCCGGTGGTCATCATCTTCAGTTCCTCACTCTTCTCCTCGGGGTAATATACGGTGTATGGGTCAAGGTTTCTCAGCATCGCATCGATACTCTTGTTTATCATCTTCTCGGGCATGATGCTGTCGACATAAAAGAGATTTAGTTCTTTTATGATGCTGTTGTATATCGACAGTTGTCGTGCCAGGTGCAGACGGTGTTTGTCGTCGGCATTCGCGACAAGTGAAACACAAATTATAATTATGGATAGTAGAATGTTCCTTTTATTCATCATGTCTGATTCATGTTTATTTTTTTTGCAAAGATACGAACAAACGAGCGAGAAATATGAAGCTTGCTTCGATATTTTTCCCGGCGAGTGCAGTCTATTTTCGAGCTTCAGCTCAAAGATTTTTTCAAACGAGCGAGAAATATGAAGCTTGCTTCGATATTTTTCCCAGCGAGTGCAGTCTATTTTCGAGCTTCAGCTCAAAGATTTTTTCAAACGAGCGAGAAATATGAAGCTTGCTTCGATATTTTTCCCGGCGGTAGTTGCTTATGCAAATGAATGTTCTACATTTGCTGAGTAGTTATTTATTCTATAATCTCCATCATTTTGTTTAATGATGGAATGATAATTTCTTTGCGGTGCAGTTCTACCAATCCAGCCTCTTGCAGTTCGTTGAGCGATTTAGAGATGTTCAGGCGCGTTTCGCATAATATTGATGCTAATCGTTCCATTTTTATCGATAGAATCTTTTTTCCTTGCTGATGTTCGCATCTTAGTGCAATGAATTGGGCAATACGTCCCGATATGGTAGCAGGCGTCTTTTCCCAGATTGTCTTTTCCTGTTTTTGCGCTTTGTTGCTTATGAGGTTTAGGAAATTGATTGTAAAGATGTTATATCTGGTGAACTCACTGAAAAGGAATTTCTTTTCAATGGCCAATATTGTGCATTGGCTTTTTGCAATGTATTCCCTATTGTAATCGGTAGTGTAGCCGAACATAGAGTATGGTTCTATGGCGTATGGTGCAGTAATATCTTCTTTCAGGCTGTAGCTTGCATCCGGTGCTTCGGCAATGCATTGCAATGTTCCCTGAATGAGTATAAAGAACTTGTCGCACTTGTCGCCACGATGGCATATACACTCTCCTTCACTGTATTTGATAAAATCAAGGGCTACTTTATCAAGTATTGCTGTTATATCGTCTTTGCTCATTCCCTGAAAGTAGGGTAGACATAATAGATGTTCGTACATATTGTCTTGTAGTAAATTCTATGCTCATTATTTTATATAACCCTCTAAAGTAACAAATAGTATATACATAATTTCGCTTTTTGTATATTTTAACTTAAATATCATAATTGTCTATATTGCTGTTTTCTGTCAATGTGCTGTTTTGTGAAAGATTTTAAGTAACAAATTATAATCTGTTTTAGGTTTATTGAAAATTAAAGTTATCTTTGCAGATGAATGAGTTGTAAAGATTGGGCTTTTTCGCGTTGCAACGGAAAGGTCGTCTTCTTTTTTATTGACTAACTTAAAATTTTGAACAGATGAGCGAAAGTGTTAAATCGAATGTGCAGCCTGAAGAGCTGAACATTACGAGTTCTCCTGACGAGGCTGTTAATGCCGCTACGATTGAGTTAAATGAGCAGAACAGCATTGAAGAGGAGACTCAACAAGTGCAAAAGGAAAATGTCGATAGCCAGGAGGCTGTTGGCGAGGACTCAAAACCGGCGACACGTCAGGAAATTATTGAACGCTTGAAGGCTATTGCTGACAGCGATGACGTGCTCACCTGTAAGAGTGAAGTGGAAGGACTGAAAGTTCTTTTTTATCGTATGCGTACAGCCGAGATTGAACTAGCCCACAAGGAATTCCTCGCACAGGGAGGAGAGGCAGATGTTTTTCTTCCTCAGTCCGATGAACTTGAAGAACCCTTCAAGGAGGCAATGGGACTTATCAAGGCAAAGCGTAATGAGTGGCTTGCCGCCCAAGAAAAAGAGATGCAGGCAAACTACGAAATAAAGCTCTCGTTGCTTGATCAGTTACAGGCACTTGTTGACAAGGCTGGTCAGGGTAATCCTGAGGTTGCCGAGTTCAAGGCTTTGCAGGCACGTTGGAAAGAGGTGAAGAATGTTCCTCAGGACAAGGTCGCTCCATTGTGGAAACAATACCAGCTGTCGGTTGAGCAGTTCTACGATGTACTTAAGATAAACAACGAATTCCGCGAATACGATTTTAAGAAAAATCTTGATATAAAGACAAAACTTTGCGAAGCTGCCGAGGAGCTTGAAAAGGAAACTGATGTAGTTGCAGCATTCCGTCAGTTACAGCAGTTGCATAATGACTTCCGCGAGACCGGTCCTGTTGCTCCTGAATTGCGTGAGGAAATCTGGCAACGTTTCAAGACAGCTTCTACAAATGTTAACCGTCGTCATCAGGAGCATTTTGAGGCAAAGAAAGAGATTGAAAAAGCCAACTACGACAAGAAAAGTGCAATATGCGAGGAAATCGAGAATATGGATCTCAAGTCACTTTCTGGCTATCAGGCATGGAATGATGCCACACAGCGTGTGCTTGAACTTCAATCGCAATGGAAGGAGATTGGCTTTGCTCCACAAAAGATGAATCTCAAGGTCTTCGAACGTTTCCGTGCCGCATGTGACGAATTCTTCAAACAGAAGAGTGAGTTCTTTAAGGAAACAAAGAATGCATTAGCAAACAATCTTGAGCGTAAAAAGGCTTTGTGTGAACTTGCCGAGCAATTGAAAGATAGCGAGGATTGGAAAGTCACAACCGAGAAATTGACAAAATTGCAAAAGGAGTGGAAAGAGGTTGGTCCTGTTGTACAGAAGTACTCCGAGGCTCTATGGAAACGTTTTGTAACAGCTTGTGATGCTTTCTTTGAGAAACGTAATGCAGCTACATCTTCACAGCGTAGTGTAGAGTTGGAGAACCTAAAGAAAAAGCGTGAGGTTATTGCAAAAATAAAAGCTATCGACAGTAAGTTGCCCGGTGATGAGCAGACAAGACAGCTTGCTGCGCTCACACAAGAGTGGAATGCCATTGGCTTTGTTCCATTCAAAGAAAAGGACAATGTTTACAAGGAATACAAGCAGGCTACAAATGCTCTGTATGAAGCATTGCATGTGAATGCAAACGAGCGTAAATTGGCTAATTTCCGTAATAATATCGCCAAGGGTGGTAACAGCCTGCAGCGCGAGCGCGAGCATTTGATACGTCAGTATGAAGCGATGAAGAACGAGATTGCTACATACGAGAATAATATCGGTTTCCTCAGTGTTTCAAACAAGAAGGGTGCAAGCCTTGTCGATGTAATGAAACAGAAAGTCGATAAGCTGAAGAAAGATGCCCAGGTTGTTCTTGAAAAGATACATCTTGTTGAGGACGAGATTGAAAAGAACGGTAAATAATCATATCAAAATGATACAAAATCCAAGCGACTGCCTCAAAGGGTAGCCGCTTGGATTTTAGATATACCAAGAAGATATTAATGTTTTATCAATCGACAGAATCTATCATAAGAGTTTGTTGCTTGAATGATGAATGTCTGATAGGGCGGTGTGCCGCTTGTTTGGCAACTTGGATTATTTTTGTGGAAACGCTTCGCCTTTTTCGAGAACCTCGATGGCTTTCTGTACGGTCGGATCATCAAGGTTTATGTATTTGACATGTTCGAGCATTCCTTGCATCTGGTAAATGATGTGTGAATATAGTGAACGTGTCAGTACCTCTCTTGATTTTGCGATGAGGTTGTTGCGCCTTTTCAAACCTTTTTTAGTGGCATATTCCACAAAATTGTCAAGTAAAGGCTGTGTATCAAGGTAACACACCATCTCTTCATATGTCTTGTATTTGGATAGTGTAGGACGGTTCTTATCGCAGTATTGCATTGCAAAGCGTGATATGAGTCCGCGTGAGAAGGCTTCTTGTGAGTATGATGTAAGGTCTGTTGTGTCGCTCGATACGAAAATGTCGGGCATGATTCCTCCTCCTCCATATACAGTTCTGCCTTTTCTTGTTTTGTATGTCAGTTTTTCATTTAGATGTATGCTATCCTGCGAGAAGAACTCTCCTCGTGTGTACCTTTCCATCAGGTCCATCTCGTACTTTTCTTTGTCACCTTTTGTGTAGGGTTTCTGTATGCAACGACCTGACGGTGTGTGGTAACGGGCTATGGTGAGTCGCATCATAGAGCCGTCGTTCAGCTCGAACTGTTGCTGTACAAGTCCTTTGCCGAATGTGCGGCGTCCGATGATTGTACCACGGTCGTTGTCCTGGATGGTGCCGGCAATGATTTCGCTTGCCGAGGCTGATGTCTCGTCTACGAGTATCACCAATGGCATATCCTGGAACATTCCAAATCCGTTGGCTCTTTCAATGATTTTTTCGCTGTGTTCACCTTCGGTATATACAATCATGTCACCTCTGCCAAGGAATTGGTTAGCCATTTCAATAGCTATAGCCATATATCCACCGCCGTTTCCTCTGAGGTCGATAATCATTCCCTTGGCATTGTTACTTACGAACATAGCAAGCGCATGTATGAACTCGGCAAATGTGTTTTCGGCAAAACGTTCAATCTGTACATATCCCCATTTGTTATTTATCATGTATGTGGCCTCGATGCTCTCAACTGGAATCTCGTCGCGTCGTATGTTGAAGTCGAGCAACTCCTTTTCACCATATCGTTCTACGCTTACTTTGACGTAGCTTCCTTTTGGGCCTTTGAGCTTCTTTAATGCCTTGTCATTGGTACACACATCTTTGCCTACAAACAATGTGTCATTTACCTTGATTATGCGGTCACCTGCAAGCATGCCGACCTTCTCGGAAGGACCACCACGTATGACATCGCTTACATGTATGGTATCCTCCTGGATTGTGAATCGTATACCTATTCCGCTGAAACTGCTTTGCAAGTCTGAATTTGATGCTTCTACATCTTTTTGTGGTATGTATACGCTGTGCGGGTCAAGCTCTGAAATGACCTTTGGTAGGCTTTTCTCTATGATTGAATCTATATCGGTGCTGTCGACATAGCTTGTCTCTATAATGTCGAGTACCTCGCTTAGTTTGTTGTCTGTAGCGCAGGTCAATCCTTTATTGTCATTGCTGTTGAGTTGTGTGCCAAGGAAGAATCCTCCGAGCAGGCATATGACGACAATGACACTTGTATATCCTTTCATGTTTTTATATTCTTATTCTTTCTTCAGATAAACTACTTCAACTCCAACTCTTTTCAACAGGTCTATACCGTCCATTATGTGATACTCCTCTCCATATACCACGCGTACAATTCCTGCCTGGATTATGAGCTTTGCGCACTCAATGCATGGCGATGTGGTCACGTATAATGTTGCTCCGTTGCTGTTATTGTTGGAGCGTGCAATCTTGGTTATGGCGTTGGCTTCGGCATGCAATACGTATGGCTTTGTAAAGCCTTCGTCGTTTTCGCATATGTTCTCAAATCCGGCCGGTGTTCCGTTGTAGCCGTCGGATATGATCATCTTGTCTTTGACTATGAGTGCGCCCACCTTACGGCGTACGCAGTATGAGTTTTCTGCCCAGATGGCAGCCATGCGCATATAGCGCTTGTCGAGTTCCAGTTGTTTATCCTTGTTCTCCATAGTTTTTTAATTATAGAACTGCATGTATGTGTTTTTATCCTGTTTTATCTGTAGCCAATTTGTGTCACCTGCATAGTTTCTTGCATTTTGCAGCAGATCGTACATATTCTCGGCAATGGTATCGCCTTTTATTCTCCCGTCTATTACTACGTTACGGCAAGTAAAAGAGCGGATTTCGCTACCGTCGGCGAACCATTTTCCTTTAATGGTTGCACCATTGGGCATGGTTGCCGTGAAATTGTCGTTCTTGAATTCAATGCTGTATATCTTGTCTTTTGCATACCGCTTTATACTGCCGCTCTTTATGTATGTGAGATTCCATGTACGTTCACGGAATATGGCATTGATGTCGTCATCCGTATTGCATGCAGTTGCAATGAACAATGCTATGGATAGCATCAGTATCTTGCTCGGAATTTTCAAATAGTTCTTCATGTCTGTGTTATAGGTGTGGGCAAATTGTCTTTATGCCGTCGCGTTCGAGCAAAGGCTCTACTTGTGGCTTGTGTCCTCTGAATTTCATGTACAGCTCCATCGGGTGTTCGCTGTCGCCTTTTGAAAGTATGTTCTCACGGAATGATTGGGCAATCTTCATGTTGAGTACTCCGTGTTTCTTGAACAGTGCGTATGCATCGGCATCAAGCATTTCGGCCCATTTGTAGCTGTAGTATCCTGCGGCATATCCTCCTGACATGATATGTCCGAAATGTGGTGTTATACCGGTTGTCTTTTCGGGTGTCATCACTCGCAACGCGGCTGTTACGGAGTGCTCGTATTCAAGGACATCACCCTCGAACGGTTCCTGTATGTTGTGCCATGCCTGGTCTATAAGTCCTAGTCCAACCTGGCGCACGCATTGGTAGCCGGCGTTGAAGGTACGCATCTCCTTGATCTTTTCAAGCATCTCCTGTGGCATATTCTCGCCTGTCTTGTGGTGGAATGCAAAATGTTTGAGAAGTTCCTCTTCTGAAGCAAAATTCTCCATTATCTGTGATGGCATCTCAACGAAGTCCCATAGTACGTTCGGACTGCATTGGCTTGCATAGGTGACATCGGAAAGTATGCCGTGCAGGCAGTGTCCGAATTCGTGCATCAGTGTATTCACTTCGTCGAAATTCAGCAGTGTGGGTTTGCCGGGTAATGGCTTGCGGTAGTTTGTTGAAAGGGTGATGTGGGGGCGGTGGTCTGTACCGTCTGCATCTTTGTACTGTGGCTTTATTGAATCCATCCATGCTCCGGCATGTTTCCCCTTACGTGCAAAGAAGTCGCAATAGAGCAGTGCCAGGTATCTGCCGTCAAAGTCATATACCTCCCATACCTTCACGTCGGGATTGAATAACGGTATATCGTGGTTCTGCTTGAATGTGATTCCGTAAAGACGTGTGGCAAGATAGAACATGCCGTATATGGCCTGATTAAGCTCGAAATAAGGACGTACCATCTCGTCACTCAATGAGTACTTCTTCTCTTTGAGCTTTTCGCTGTAAAAGGCAAAATCCCATGGCTTGAACTCGAAACCAGTGCCTTCGCTTTCTCTTGCAAGTGCTCTTATCTCTTGCAGCTCCTTTTGTGCTACAGGCAGATATGACCATGTCAGTTTGCCGAGCATAGAAAATACTGCGTCAGTATTCTGTGCCATGCGCTCGGCAAGGATATAATCGCTGTATGTGTTGTATCCCAACAGTCGGGCGAGCTTTAAACGTGTGTTTACAGTCTCTTTTACGATTTCCCGGTTATCGAAACTGTTGCCTTTTGAGCATGTAGTACTGTATGCCAAGAACATCTGGCGACGCAACTCGCGGTTGCGGCAGAATGTTATGAATGGAATATAACTTGGACGGTGCAGGGTAAAGAGCCATCCATCCTTGCTGTTTTCCTTGGCATTGTTTGCTGCAGCCTCTTTTACGTCTTCGGGTAGGCCGTCTATCTCATCCTCGTTGGTGACATGTAATGTGAACGCATCTGTATCCTTGATGTTGTTTTCCTGAAACCTGATGGCAAGGAGCGACAGACGTTCCGTGAGCTTGCGGTATTCATCCCTGTCATCGCCGACCAGGTTAGCACCATTGCGTATGAACGATGTGTATGTCTGTTCAAGCAGACGTTTCTGTGCTGTATCAAGTTTGGAAGTATCACCGTTGTATACCTCCTTGATTCTTGCAAACAATTGCACGTTCAATGAAATGTCGTTATGGTGTGCTGTACACAACAGCTCAATCTCTTCCTCTATAGCAAGTATCTCGTCGTTGCTGCATGCATTTGAAAGTGCATTGAATGCGCCTATGATCTCTCCAAGCAACAGGCCGGAGCGGTCAAGTGCCACAATAGTGTTTTCAAAGGTGGCCGGTCCGCTGTTGTTGCAAATGCTTTCTATGCATTCCTTCTCACTGGCTATAGCTTCCTTTACGGCCGGGATAAAATGCTCTAGTTTTATACGGTCGTATGGTATGGCATTGAACGGTGTATCGTATGGAGCAAGAAAAGGGTTGACAGTTATGTTGTTATTATGTTGGTCCATAGTGTATTATTTTCGCATATTACCGCAAAGTTAACGATTTATATTGCTTTTTGGTGTTTTAATTTTAACAAAAAAACTTAACGGATATAATTTAATGTACTATCAATAACAATCATGGTGTCTTTCTTGTTCATCAGTTGCACTTGGATAATCTGTTTCTGTTGCTAATGGCAATGGCATATGTCGTACAGTCCGCAACTGCATTTGCTCCCTATCATGTCGCGCAGTGTGTCGCGGTACAGAGCCCACAGATCGCGGCGTAACTTGGCGCGCTCTTCGTCATTGTGTGGAATAGGGTAACCAAAGTGCATCTTGTCACCTGGAACGCGACTTTCCGTTTCGCCCAATGTTATTATGCACGAAAAATGGCTGTTGAGCAGGTTCTTGTGTGTCTCGTCCCTTATAATTATATGCATTCCGCGACCATACTCCTCAAGAGTCTCCTTTACCCATTCTCCGGCAGATGTATCTTTGGTAAATATAAGAATTCTCATCTTTATTTTCTTTTCTTATTAAAACAAACGGTATGCCTATTTTACTGTTTCATGTATCAAAAAAAGCTCCCTGTTCGCACATGGGAGCTTTTTTATGTAAATATGTCTCTGATTATAGAGTGTATGTGCCTTCAACAAGTTTACCCATAGCCCATACTGCACGTATGTTCAAGTCGTCGTCAAGAATCATAAGGTCGGCATCCTTATCCTTCAACAATGAGCCCTTACGGTCATATACGTTCATGATTTTTGCTGGTGTCTCAGATGCCATGCGTACAGCGTCTTCCAATGGAATTTCAGCCTTCTGTACCAATGTGCGGATAAGACGGTCCATTGTTGCAACAGAACCTGCAAGGGCTGTGCGGTCAGCAAGCTTACATACGCCGTCCTCGATGATTACTCGTGGGTCGAATGCTGTTGTGCTGTCGCTGGCTGCGCAGGCAAGAGCATCGGTGATTACGCATGCACGCTCAACACCCTTGATGCGGTGTACAAGGCGAAGGATTGTAGGAGGAACGTGTATACCGTCAGCAACAACCTCAACAGTCATGTCGTCATGCAAATAGATACTCTCGACAGTTCCTTCATATTTGTATTCGCGGCGTTTGTGGAATCCTGGCATTGCATTGTAGAAGTGGGTTGCGTGTGTGTAACCGTTCTTGCGTGCAGAGTGGATGTCCTCGTATTCTGCCTGTGTGTGTGCTACTGAAGCAAGGATTCCCTTTGATGTGATATATTTACCGAACTGCATTGCACCGGGGAGCTCAGGAGCTGCGTCCCAACGTTTGATACAGTCCCATTTCTCAACAAGAGGAATGTATTCGTTCGGGTCTGGGTTCTTGATGTTCTCAGGCAACTGACCACCTGCCATAGCCATGTTGAGGTAGTGGCCTTCGAGGTGTAGACCAAGTACCGGGCTGTTAGGCTCTGCCATCAATTTTGTACAAGTCTCGGCAGCAGCTTCAATCATAGGTACAGTCGATGAAGAGAGGGTAGGGAAGATACTTGTTGTACCGTGTTTCATGTGTGCTTTGATTGCTCCGCGGAAAGCCTCTTCTGTACCTTCCATAAAGTCGCAACCGCCACCACCGTGAATGTGGATTTCAACACCGCCGGGAACAACGTACATTCCTTTTGCGTCAACTACTTCTGCACCGATAACTGCAAGGTCGCAGTTTGTTACCTCAAGAATCTTGTTATCTCTCATGATAACCGATCCGTCTTTCAGCCATCCCTGTGGAGTCAGGATCTTGGCATTGATAATTTGCTTAAGCATAATTTTGTGGTTAATTATATGTGTCTGTTAATTCCTGTTTTTGTGACCTGTTCGGCAATCTTTTACAAAATTATTGAAATAATTATTCCGATGAAGTTTTTTAACGGATTTTTTTTGAGGAAAAAAACTGTCGATGGAGCATCGGACTTTGTGGGGAAGATAGCAATGTTAGGCAATGTTTCTGTTTTGTTTGACAAAATGTTTGTGTTTGTGGTTATTTAGGTTTAAAAATGACATAAATGATTTTTGTAGCTGTTTTTTAGTGTTGTAGTGTGTTTTTTGTGTTTTGTATCGGTTTTCTACTTCCTTTTTTTTGTTTTGCTTCTCTCTGTTTTGGTGAATTGGTGGTTCTGTTCTTCTCTTTTTTGGAAAAATCTTTGCTTTTTGTTGTTGCGGTGTTATATTTGTATCGGTTTTTGTGTTTTACAAAAAGTCAATAAAAATGTTTGTTTGCATTTTTTGTAGAAAATATAATAAAAGTAAAATATAATGTCAAAACTACGATTTGAAGTGATATCGGCTGCTTTTGGTAAAAAGGCGGTAGATGTGCCAGATTGCGAATTGCGTCCGTCCGAGTATTATGGAATAAAGGTGTTCAATCGTGAGAAGATGTTCAAGTATCTTTCTAAAGAGGTATATAACAAACTTATCGATGTTATCGACAATGATGCTCCTCTTGACAGCTCTATTGCTGACAGTGTTGCCGAAGGTATGAAACGTTGGGCTGTGGAGAATGGTGCGACACACTACACCCACTGGTTCCATCCGCTTACTGAAACGACTGCTGAGAAACATGATGCCTTTATAGAGCATGACGGTAAAGGTGGTATAATAGAGGAGTTTTCGGGAAAACTGCTCGTTCAGCAGGAACCTGACGCTTCGTCATTCCCTAACGGTGGTATCCGAAGTACTTTCGAGGCGCGCGGATACAGTGCTTGGGATCCGACATCACCTGCTTTCCTTATTGATGATACACTCTGTGTCCCTACAGTGTTTATCTCATATACCGGTGAGGCTCTCGACTATAAGGCTCCGTTGCTCAAATCGTTGCGTGCTGTAGACAAGGCTGCTACTGATGTTTGCCGTTACTTCGACAAGAATGTAAAGAAAGTTACAACATACCTTGGTTGGGAACAGGAGTATTTCCTTGTTGATGAGGGTATGCTCCTTGCACGTCCCGATCTTCTGCTTACCGGCCGCACCCTTATGGGGCACGACAGCGCAAAGAACCAGCAGCTCGAGGACCACTATTTCGGTTCTATCCCTAAGCGCGTTGCTGCATTCATGAAAGAACTTGAGATCGAGGCAATGAAACTCGGTATCCCTGCCAAGACTTGTCATAACGAGGCCGCTCCTAACCAGTTCGAGCTTGCGCCTATATATGAGGAGTGTAACCTGGCTGTCGATCATAACATGCTTATCATGGCACTTATGAAAGAGGTGGCGCGTCGTCATGGTTTCCGTGTACTGTTGCACGAAAAGCCATTCAAGGGCGTGAACGGTTCTGGCAAGCATAACAACTGGTCGCTTGGTACTGATACAGGCGTGTTGCTTATGGCTCCCGGCAAGAACGATAAGGACAATCTCCGTTTTATCACTTTTGTGGTAAATACCCTTGCGGCAATATATCGTCATAACGGCTTGCTCAAGGCAAGTATAATGTCGGCGGCTAATTCGCACCGTTTGGGTGCGGCCGAAGCTCCTCCTGCAATCATATCAAGTTTCCTTGGTTCGCACTTGTCTTCGGTTCTTGACCATATGGAGACAACAGATGATGTCGTGAAGATTCTCAGCAAGCGTGAGCTCAGATTGAATATCCCTTCAATCCCGGAGCTGATGATTGACAATACCGACCGTAACCGTACATCGCCTTTCGCCTTTACAGGTAACCGTTTCGAGTTCCGTGCTGTAGGTTCTGAAGCCAACTGTGCATCTGCCATGATTGCCCTCAACACGGCTATGGCAGAACAGCTTACTATCTTCAAACGCGAGGTAGATGAGTTGATAGAAAAGGGAGCTACAAAAGAGGATGCTCTTGTAAAGATTATACGCAAATATATCAAGTATAGCAAGCCTATACGTTTCGATGGTAATGGCTACAGTGATGAGTGGAAACGTGAGGCCGAGTGTCGCGGTCTCGATTGTGAGGCAAGCGCACCGATTGTCTTTGACCGCTATCTTGACAAGGAGAGTGTGGAAATGTTCCGCAATATGGACGTTATGACCGAGACTGAACTTCGTGCGCGTAACGAAATCAAGTGGGAGATGTATACCAAGAAGATACAGATTGAAGCACGCGTGCTTGGCGATCTGGCCTTGAATCATATAATTCCTACAGCAACGAAATATCAGAGTTCGTTGCTCGACAACGTGATAAAGATGGAACAGGTTATCGGCAAGGAAGAGGGTGACCGCCTTTCTGCCGAGAATATCAGTCTTGTCAAGCAGATGGCGCAGCATGTGGCTGAGATACGTCGTCTTGTCGATGAAATGGTAGAGCGCCGCAAGGTTGCCAACCGCATCGCATGCGAACGCGAGAAAGCAATTGCGTACCACGATACGGTTGCTCCAATGCTGGAATCGATACGTTATCACATCGATCAGCTTGAACTTGTTGTTGACAACGAACTGTGGACTTTACCTAAGTATAGAGAATTACTGTTTATAGTTTAAGCAAAAAATGAAAATACGAAGTGAGCGACCATGGTCGCTCACTTCGTATAAGGTGCTGTTTGTTGGAGTGTCACTCTTTGTGCGGCGTGTTTTTGTTTGACACGTTATTCTGTCTTGTGTTTAGATATAGTCATTCTGATACAAAAAAACTTGCTTTTGGACGTTTTTTGTTATTGTAGGCTTTGAAAAGTCG
This sequence comes from Bacteroidaceae bacterium, assembly GCA_017555585.1. Lineage (GTDB taxonomy): Bacteria > Bacteroidota > Bacteroidia > Bacteroidales > Bacteroidaceae > HGM04593. The sequence goes on along the minus strand of JAFZGA010000009.1, from coordinate 56,192 downwards.
GCTCTTTGTCACAGAGTTTGTCGGTTTGTGTATTTTTAAGTTATTTTAATTCTTTGGTTATTCGAAAATAATTTTGTAATTTTGCACTTCATTTTGAGAGAGGGGGTACTTTCTCTCCATTTGCTATATTATATAAGGTGATTCGGTAGTGGAACTCCTTGCTGTTTTGAGAATTATAAGTTTTATTATTAATGAAGAAAGAAATGTTACGTCCCGATTATCTTTTTGAGATCAGTTGGGAGGTTTGTAATAAGGTCGGTGGTATCTACACTGTTGTTTCTACCAAGGCTCGTACCTTGTCTGAGGTTGAGGGTTTGACAGCTGTATATATCGGACCGGATTTGTGGAAGGAGAAAGAGAATCCTTTGTTTACAGAGGATAAGCGTTTGTGGAGCGCATGGCGCAAGAAAGCTTGCAACGACAAAATGACTGTACGTTGCGGATATTGGGAAATTCCCGGCCGTCCAAAGGTGGTGCTTGTGGATTATACAGGTTATATGGACGATAAGGATGCCATTTATAGTGAGTTGTGGAACGACTATGGTGTCGATTCTCTCCATGGATATGGCGACTATGACGATTCTATGATTTTCGGTTATGCTGTAGGTAAGGCAATCGAAAGTTTCTATAATACAAATATCAAGAAGGGTAGTAATGTTGTTGTTCAGGCACATGAGTGGCAAAGTGGAAACGCTGCGCTCTATGTAAAGAAGCATTTGCCTGCTGTGGGCACAATATTTACAACCCATGCAACAAGTATAGGCCGTTCAATAGCTTCTAACGGCAAGCCTCTGTACGATTACTTTGAGGGTTACAACGGTGACCAGATGGCTGCAGAGCTGAATGTTGAGTCAAAGCAGTCGGTTGAAAAGGTTACTGCTGCTAACATCGACTGTTTTACTACTGTAAGCGAGATTACTGCACGCGAGTGCAAGCAGTTGCTCGAGCGTGAATGTGATGTGATTCTTGAGAATGGTTTCGAGAAGGACTTTGTGCCTGTAGGCAAGAATTTTACAGCAAAGAGAAATGCTGCACGCAAAGCTCGTCTGCGCGTTGCTCAGGCTCTCACCGGCGATACTATTTCGGAAGATGCCATTATAATAGGTATCGGCGGTCGCATGGAAATGCGTAACAAGGGTATCGATATGTTCCTTGAAGCAATGGCTCGTCTTAATGCCTGTGAGGGACTTGGTCGTGACGTTGTTGCGTTCATCGATGTTCCTGCATGGTCGGACGTTGCGCGTGAGGATCTTGTAAAACGTCTTCACTCGGATAAGGAAAGTTGGGATACTCCGCTGCCTAACCCATATTTGACACACAATCTGCACAACTTCTATGAGGATGCCATCGCTTGCTCGATACGCAATATGTGTATCGACAACCGTAGTGGCAAGAATAAGGTCAAGGTGATCTATGTCCCTTGTTATCTGAAGGGCAATGACGGTATATTCAATATGGATTACTATGATGTTCTCATCGGTAACGATTTGAGCGTATATCCTTCGTACTATGAGCCATGGGGTTATACTCCGCTTGAAAGTGCGGCTTTCCACATTCCTACAATAACAACGGAACTTGCCGGTTTTGGCTTGTGGGTGAACTCTGTACTCGGCCGTGAAGGCAAACTCGCTGATGGTGTAGAGGTTATATGCAGAAATGACAGTAATTATTTTGATGCGGCTGAGGTTATTACAAAAACAATTTGTACCTTTGCAGAGCTTTCTGAAAAAGAGGTTACAGACTGTCGCAAAAAAGTTGCAAAACTTGCCGAGAAGGCATTGTGGAAGCATTTTATCAAAAATTACTACAAGGCTTACGATTTTGCTCTTTCTGTTGCAAAAGAGAGAATTTGATTTGAAAATATTCATTTAATTAATAAAATATGATTGCTATTAGTAACACAAACCAACCAAGTTGGAAAACTGTTAATGTTAAATCTTACATCCCCGAGTCTTTGAAGAACTTGGAGGAGTTGTCTCGTAACCTTTGGTGGGTATGGAATGAGGAAGCAAAAGAGCTTTTCTCTATGCTCGACAAAGACCTTTACAAGGCATGTGCAGGTAACCCTGTTCTTTTGCTCGAGAAATTGGGCGTTGAGAAACTTGATGAACTTTCAAAGGATAAGAAGGTTCTTGATAAGCTTGCAAGCGTTTATGCTGATTTCCGCAAGTATATGGACGTTAAACCAAACGCAGAACGTCCTTCTGTAGCATACTTCTGTATGGAGTATGGTTTGACAAGCGTGTTGAAGATCTACTCTGGTGGTCTTGGTATTCTTGCCGGTGACTATTTGAAGGAGGCTTCTGACTCAAATGTTGATATGTGTGCAGTTGGTTTCTTGTATCGTTACGGTTACTTCAGCCAGTCACTCTCAATGGACGGCTCACAGATCGCTAACTACGATGCACAGAACTTCAACCAGCTCCCAATAGAGCGCGTATACGAGGAAGATGGTGTTACACCTCTTGTAATCCACGTTCCTTATATCGATTACTATGTTCACGCAAATGTATGGAAGGTAAATGTAGGTCGTGTGCCTCTTTACTTGCTCGATACTGACTTTGACATGAACAGCGAGTTCGACAAGCCAATCACTCACAAGCTCTATGGTGGCGATTGGGAAAACCGTTTGAAGCAGGAGATTCTTCTTGGTATCGGTGGTATGATCGCTTTGGAGAAGATGGGTATCAAGAAAGAAATCTATCACTGCAACGAAGGTCACGCAGCACTCTGCAACCTCTACCGTTTGACACAGTATATCAAGAGCGGTTACACATACGAAGAGGCTCTTGAGATTGTACGTTCAAGCTCACTTTACACAGTTCACACTCCGGTTCCTGCTGGTCACGACTATTTCGACGAGGCTCTCTTCGGTAAGTACATGAGAGGTTATGCAAGCCAGCTCAACATCACTTGGGACGACTTGATGAACCTTGGTCGTATCAACGCAGGTGACAAAAACGAGCGTTTCTGTATGTCAACATTCGCTTGCAACACTTGCCAGGAAATCAACGGTGTTAGCCGTCTCCACGGTAAGGTTTCTAAGTCTATGTTTGCTGAAATTTGGAAAGGTTACTTCCCAGAGGAGAACCACGTTGGTTATGTAACTAACGGTGTTCACTATCCTACATGGGTTGCTCCTGAGTGGGACAAGCTCTACAAGGAGAACTTCGATGCAAACTTCATCAACGACCAGTCAAACGAGGATATCTGGCACGCAATCGATAAGATATCTAACGAGACTATCTGGAATACACGTATCGCTCGCAAGAAGATGCTTATCGACTACATCAAGAAGGCATTCAGCGAAGAGTGGTTGAAGAACCAGGGTGACCCAATGCGTATCGTTGACGTTGTTAAGAAGATTAATCCGGATGCACTTGTTATCGGTTTCGCTCGTCGTTTCGCTACTTACAAGCGTGCTCACCTTCTCTTTACAGATCTTGACCGTCTTGCTAAGTTGTTGAACAACCCTGAGCGTCCAATCCAGTTCTTGTTCGCTGGTAAGGCTCACCCACACGATGGTGCCGGTCAGGGCTTGATCAAGAAGATTATCGAGGTATCACGCCGTCCTGAGTTCGTAGGTAAGATCATCTTCCTTGAGAACTACGATATGGATCTTGCTAAGTTGCTCGTATCAGGTGTTGATATCTGGATGAATACTCCTACACGTCCTCTCGAGGCATCAGGTACATCAGGTGAGAAGGCTCTTATGAACGGTGTCCTCAACTTCTCGGTTCTCGATGGTTGGTGGTGCGAGGGTTACAAACCCGGTGCAGGTTGGGCATTGAAAGAGGAGCGTACATACCAGAACCAAGAGTTCCAGGATCAGCTCGATGCCGCTACAATCTATACATTGCTTGAGAACGAGATTCTTCCAATATATTACAACCGTGGTGACAAGGCTTATTCAGACGAGTGGGTTGCTTGCATCAAGAAGTCTATCGCAGAGGTTGCTCCTCACTTCACAATGAAGCGTCAGCTCGATGACTACTACAGCAAGTTCTACTGCAAGCAGGCAGAGCGTTATCACCATCTTGTTGCAAACGATTCAAAGGTTGTTCGTGAGCTTGCTAAATGGAAGGAAGAGGTTGCAGCCAAGTGGAACGCAGTTGAGGTTCTTTCTGTAGAGGGTGCACAGGACTTCTTAAACGGTGCAATGTCTGCTGGTGAGAAGTACAACGTTTCAATCAAGGTTGACGAGAAGGGTCTTGACAATGCAGTAGCTATAGAACTTGTAGTATTGGATACTGATGCTAAGGGTCACGAGACTGTATTTGCAACATATCCTTTGGAGGTTGTTAAGCGCGAGGGTAACATCTTTACATTCGGTGCTGAGATCGCTCCTACAAACGCCGGTGCATTCAAGATTGCATTCCGTATGTATCCTAACCATGAGGAACTTCCTCACCGTATGGACTTCGCATACGTTAAGTGGTTCGCTTAATCCATACCACATAATATTAAAAAAAACGCTCTTGCTTTGGCAAGGGCGTTTTTTTTGTACATAAATTCCATGTATTAAGTTTAATTAAACACAATTAAAAGTAAAAGTAAATAAATTTAGCGTATCTTTGAAAAATCATGGGCAACGATACAAAAACATACACGGTAGAGGAGGAGAGATGGAATGCCATTTCTCACTCGGTAGGAATAGTTGGTGGCATCATCGTCAGTGCTATTTTCATCAAAGAGGTTATTGCAAGAGGTGGTGACGCATGGGATTTGGCGAGTGTGTTGCTGTATATGTTCGGTATGTTGTCATCATACGTGTTCTCTACGCTGTATCACGCTTGTCCATCCGAAAGCAAATGGCGCAAGACACTCCGCAAACTCGACCATTCTGCAATATATTGGCATATTGCAGGAAGCTATTCGCCAATAACAATAATTGCCATGCGCGACACCGGCTATTGGGGATGGGGTATATTCATCTTCTGTTGGGTATGTGCCATTGTCGGTACGTCGTTGAGCCTGTATAGCCTTAAGAAACACAATATATTGGAAACGGTATGTTATGTCCTTATGGGATTGACTATTCTTGTTGCAACAAAGCAGTTTTATGATGCAGTTGCTCTGCCGGTGTTCCTGTGGGTTGTAGGCGAGGGTGTTGCATATATCACCGGTGCGGTGTTCTATAGTTTCCACAAAGTGAAATATATCCATACGGTATTCCACTTCTTTGTTTTGTTGGGTACAATATGTCACATGATTGCAATGTGGTATGTGATAAACGGAATTTTATGATAAAGCAATTCAATAGATATTCACTTCTTTCGCACAATACATTTGGAATAGAGGCTACAGCCAACCAATTTGTTGAGTTCTCATCGGTTGATGATATTGTCGGTTTTCTTGGCGAAGGCTATGATGGTCGCTCGTTTGTCATCGGCGGTGGAAGCAACCTGCTTTTTGTAAATGATTACAACGGTACAATACTGCACTCTGCAATAATGGGGATGCAGGTGGTTGAAGAAGATGACAATTATTTGCTTTTGCGTGTAGGTAGCGGTGTCAATTGGGATGCGCTGGTAGCATATACGGTAGAACAGGGATGGGGTGGTCTGGAAAATCTTTCTGCAATACCCGGTGAAGTTGGCGCAAGTGCAGTACAGAATGTCGGTGCGTATGGTGTAGAAGCCGGTGAACTCATTGCTAAGGTCGAAACAGTGAGATTGAGCGATGCTCTCTGCCAGGAGTTCTTGCATGATGACTGCTGTTTTTCTTATCGTCACAGCATATTCAAGGCGGCAGAAAAGGGCAAGCATATTATAACACATGTTACATACCGTCTCTCAAAGAATCCTACATTCAAACTCACATACGGCAATCTTAGCGAAAAGGTTGGGCTACTGGGTGGAGCAACCCTTGCGAATGTACGCAAGGCAGTATGCGAAATACGTGAAGCCAAGTTGCCTTCTCCTGACAGGATAGGCAGTGCCGGCAGTTTCTTCATGAACCCTATTGTTCCTGCGGAGGTTGCAGAAGCTCTTGTAAAGGAGTATCCTGCAATGCCACAATACCCATTGACTTGTGGCAATGTAAAGTTATCTGCCGGTTGGCTTATTGAGCAGTGTGGCTGGAAGGAAACCCCACATGAACATGTTGGTGTGTATAAGCATCAGGCTTTGGTGGTGATAAACCGCGGTGGTGCAACAGGTAGGGATGTGCTTGATTTTGCATCTGCGGTAGTTGCTTCGGTAAAAGAGAAATTCGGTGTGGAACTGAATATGGAGGTAAATGTAATAGGATAATGATATGAAACTTACTTTCTTAGGAACAGGAACATCTACCGGAGTGCCCGAAATCGGATGTAAATGTGAGGTATGTACATCGTCCGATCCTCGTGATGTGCGTTTGCGCTGTTCGGCTTTGCTTGAAGCCGGTGACACAACGATCCTGATAGACTGTGGCCCTGATTTCCGATTGCAGATGTTACGTGCTGATGTAAGCAGGATAGATGCTGTGCTGATGACACATAAGCATTACGACCATCTTGTAGGTATTGACGATCTGCGTCCTTATACACGTGCCGGGGAATTGCCTATATATGCCGATCGTGAAACAGAAATGCAGATACACTCCATGTTCCCATATTGTTTCTATAAAGTGAAATATCCTGGTGTTGCAAATATTTCGGTAGTGCCTGTAGATCATTCAACACCGTTCAAGGTCGGCTCAGTTGATGTAATGCCTATCCGTGTATTTCATGGTATGATGGCGATAACGGCCTTTCGTTTCGGTAATCTTGCATATATAACCGATATGAGTTACATTGAGCCTTCAGAACTTGAAAAATTGCATGGGGTAGAGGTGCTTGTTATCAATGCATTGCGTTTCTCAAAACCTCACAAGACACATCAGACTGTACTTGAGGCATTTGATATAATAAAAAAAATCAAACCTCGCGAGGTCTATTTCACGCACCTGATGCATCATATTGGCCTGCATGCGAAATTTGAGAAGTGTTTGCCTCCCGGAGTGCATCTTGCTTATGATGGATTGGAGGTAGAGATATAAAAAATGGAAACGTCAACGTTTCCATTTTTTATGTAATGATAGGATTCTTTTAGAATGCGTAACCGAAATTGAATGTTACTGCTGTGCGTGTGCTCGAATCTTCTATATGGAATCTCCATTGGGGCAAAAAGCAGCTCTGTACACATATGTCTAACATGAGTTTTTTGTATCGGAACTGGCAACCGCCTTTTACACCTGCGTTAAACAAATCCCAGAAATAACCGTCACTGCCTGCATTGAACCACTTGCCGTCTGAATTTGCGTAGGATAAAGCAATAGATGGACCTGCATGCAAGCCTATTGCAAAATTATTTCCTATCTCATGCATATATGCAAATTGGAATGGAACCATGTACAGATTGTGTACATATTCATAGCAATGGTATATATCATAAGAGTATGGACGGTAATAATCTTTATAGTTATAATTTCCTGCAGTTTCTAAATATCCGAAATCCAGGTTCTCAAGGTTATCATAGATCGTTTTGTCGCACTCTGCATTGCAGCCTTGCGAAGTAAAACCGATTTCAAAACCATATTGCCAACGCTTGTTTTTGCTTATGGGTCTCCATTTTACATAAGAAAGGTCGTATGCAAACATTTTGTCGTTATTATACATTGCATTACTGTTTGCTGTCATTACTCCCAAACCTAAAGAAATGAATCTCTTCTTGTCCAGAATGCGATTGTTCTTTGATGGAGTGATATCGTTCTTTGTGTAACTGCTTTTGTACACAGCGCGATGGACTCTACCTCTTTCTGCTGGATTTTGTGGCCGAAAAAGAATCGAATCGTCAATGGTACGGAAATTGGTGAAGTATGCAGGACGTCCACTGACTGTAATGGATGTGATTTTCGAACCACCGAACAACTTGCGTTTTTTTACTACGTGATAACGTGGCTCAACAAGTATGTCTGCTTTAGCTTCTTCCAGAATTTTTCCTTCAGCAATACGCTTCACATTCTCTTCACCACCTTTTTGCATGGCTTTGGTGACATATGATATTGTGTGCGATTCGCGTTTGTCAGATACGTCAAGGTCTGCCAATGTGATACTGTTCATCGACGAACCTGTTTGGATGTTCCTCGATGTCTGTACCAATGTTTGACATGATGTAAGCATTATGGCAGAAAGAGCTATAATACCTATTTTTCTTTTCATAAGTAAAAATTATTTGAATATGTTCAGCAAGCCGCCTTTGTTGCTTGATGTGTTGTCTACATCATTGTCGTAGCATGCGCGGAATACAGGGTTGCACCATACACTGTCGTTGAGTGAGTGGAAGTTATTCAATGTAGCAGGGCGGCCTGATACAATAATGTAATCGATGTTCTTGTAGAACAAGAAACTTTCTTTTGATACTGTGTATTCTGCATCTGCCAACATGTCGTATGTCACACCGGTCTCTTTCTTGATTTTCTCAAGAAGCTGATATTCTGCATAGTTCTTGGAGTTTTCTTCACCACCGCGATATACACCACGTGGAATGTCTACTCTCATGCTGTAACGCTCTTCGCTTGGATAAAGCTCTGCTACGGTTGCAGAAAGAAGTGCTGAAGGAGTTGTAATTGTTCTCGATGTCTGTGTAACGGTTGAACATGCTGTAATCAACAATACTGTTGCAATAAGAAAAAATGACTTTTTCATCTCTTTGGTAAATTAATAGGTTAATAATAAGATATTTTATATAATTTTTCCAAAAATAGATGTTTTGTGTCAAAAAACACTTCCTTTTGCGTTAATAATTGTCTACAATAGATACGTATGTAATTTTTTAAAAAAACGGATTTATACAATGATTGAATAATGCAATCAACTGATTTAATCATTGATAAATGCAAAAAAATATATTGTGATGAATTTCTTTTCTTTGCTGATAAAACCATAGCAGATTTTCTGTCGTGGTGTATTTAAAAGGTCGTGTTTATTTCATTGTTTATTTGTGGTTGTCCTTTTCCATGGTAAACTATTGGTTTTAATATCTATTTTTATTAAATTTGTTCCAAAATCTAAGAATTATGCAAGTGCTAAATAAAATTGATTTAAATAAGATTTCAATTATAGAACATGGTATAGATCAGTTTTATATAAAACCTGTAAAATGCAATAATCTCATACTTCTGTTGTGTAAGAGTGGTGAGGTTAGTGTTGAAATTAATTATGTGACCTATACTTTGAAAGCTAACGGCTTTTTGTCTATAGCTCCCTACGATATTGTCGTTTTTAAAGGCGGTAGCAGTGACTTCAAGTCTCAGGCTCTTGTATTGCCTGTAACTCTGTTTACACCGATAATTGCCGAACTTAAAATGAGTCATTATGATTATGTGAAGAAAAATCCATTGATATATTTCAATGAAGAGTATCTGAAGATAATCGAGACAACATTTGAACTTATAAAAAGAGCTTCAACTTTGTTGGATGAGGAACGTTTTGAGCAGGTTGTAATAAAGCAGGTGGCTTCGCTCTTCTATATACAGCAGCAGTTCTATGAAAGTTGTAGTGAGCATGATATACAACTACATGAATATGTGTCACGCAAGAAGGAACTTTTCCGCCTCTTTATAAAGACATTGGTGGAATCGCACTCTGTTTCACGCGAGGTCCTGTTCTATGCTAACGAGCTGGGAGTGAGCAGCGGTTATCTCAATGAGGTGTGCAACGATGTATCACATCATACTGCTAAGGAAATTATTGATTCAGCCGTGTCTGCAAGGTTGAAATATGAACTTTCGTATACATCAAAAAGTATTCAGGAATTGGCTGATGAGTATAATTTCCCCAGTCAATCATATTTCAGCCGATACTATAAGAGAATGACCGGTATGACACCGAGTGAGTTCCGTAAACGTAATTGATGTTCTATGGGTAATGAACGATTCTATTACAACGAGTTCGGTACATACTTGCGTCAGCAATTTGGCGGAAAAGTACAGAAGATAACCATAGATGCCGGCTTCACTTGCCCTAACCGTGATGGCAAAGTGGGGCGGGGCGGTTGTACGTTCTGCAATAACCAGACGTTCAATCCTGCCTATTGTCACCGTAACCGTTCGGTTGCAGAACAGATGAAAGAGGGCATTTCGTTCTTTGCGCATAAGTATCCCGAGATGAAGTATCTCGCTTATTTTCAGGCATACACCAATACATACGGTTCGCTTGATGTGCTCAAACTGCGCTATAATGAGGCTTTGTCCGTTGATGGGTGTGTGGGGCTTGTAATCGGTACACGTCCTGATTGTATGCCCGATGAGTTGCTTGACTATTTGGCGGATTTGGGCAAGAAGACATTTGTACTTGTTGAATATGGCATAGAGAGCACAAATGATGTGACTTTGAAACGTATAAACCGCGGACATGACTATGCGTGTGCCGTGGATGCCGTTGTTCGTACTGCTGCACGTGGAATCCCTGTAGGGGCACATATCATTCTTGGTTTGCCGGGTGAGGGTAGGGAGGAACTTATGCAGCAGGCTGCCAAATTGTCGGAACTGCCATTGACGACACTGAAGCTTCATCAGCTGCAACTCATACATGGTACTAGAATGGCAGAAGAATATGCGCTTGCTCCAGAGGAGTTCTCACTATTTTCGGTAGAGGATTATATCGAAACGGTTGTTGATTATGTCGAGAGGCTCAGGCCGAATATGGTTCTCGAACGTTTTGCTTCGCAGTCACCAAAGGAGCTGTTGATAGCACCCGATTGGGGATTGAAGAATTATGAACTTGTAGAGAAAATCAAACGCCGCATGCTTGAACGTGATACATGGCAAGGAAAGAAATATCGAGGATAATTAAAGTTTATCCTCGATATATTTTATGATGTTTTGAATCTCTTTAGGGTGAAACCATGCTATCTCCTCGTCCTTACGATACCATGTCACTTGTTTACGGGAGTATATGCGTGTGTTCTGCTTGATCTTTTCAATAGCAAAGGGTAATGTCCATTCTCCGTCAAGGTATTTGAATATTTCCTTGTAGCCTACAGTATTGAGTGAATTATGGTGTTTCAGATGTTCAAATTTTTTCACCTCTTCTACCAATCCTTGCTCAATCATCATGTCTACGCGAGTGTTGATTCGATCGTATAACTCTTCACGTTCACGCTGTAAGCCAATCTTGACTATATTGAATGGTCTCTCCTTTACTTTACGTTTACGGAAGGAACTGTATGTCTTTCCTGTCATATAGCATATTTCAAGTGCATGCATTACGCGTTTGGGATTCTTGATATCTGCCTCGTTGTAGTATTCAGGGTCGAGCAGGCGTAACTCGGCTGCAAGTTGCTCCAATCCCTCTTTTTCATATTTTGCAAGCACCATTGCACGCGTTTCGTCATCAACAGTAGGAATATCGTCTATCCCTTTGCAGACAGCATCAATGTACATCATAGAGCCCCCTGACATTACCATTACAGGATTGTTGGCGAACTCTTTTTCGAGTAACTGAATTACGTCCTCTTCGTACTTTGCTGCACTGTAGTAGCCACCTGGTGCAAGTTGGCCTACAAAATAGTGCTTACAACATGCCAGTTCCTCTTTACTTGGCATTGCTGTACCTATTTCCATGCCACTGTACATCTGCCTTGAATCGGCCGAAATTATAGGGCAGGCATAATGTTTTGCAATGGCAAGACTGGTATCTGTCTTGCCAACAGCTGTAGGGCCTATAAGTACGACAAGTGTATTCATTATACCTGTTGGAGTGTATAATGATCAATACAAGTCATCAGAATAGCTTGAATCGGCAATGTTGTTGATGTCGTAGCCGTCAAGGTCTATGTCATCTTCATTATATCCGTCGCTACCATAGAAATCTTCGTTGAAGTCATCGTCATCACCCACTGTTGCAGCTGGTGTCTTGCTCATCAACTCATCAAAATTGAGTGTCTGTACAGGAGCTTCACCTGTTGATTTTACACAAACAGCCTTGTCTATATCCTTTCCGAACTCAATCTTGTTCAATTCCATAAAGAAAGCACGGTCTGCAAGCGGATCAAAGACATACATCAGTTTCTGTTTCTCATCTTCTACCAGATCGCCTATGATTGTTTCAGCCATAGAGTAATTCTCCTCTTCTGACATTCCTCCCATGTCCTCACGTGTAATCTCAGCCTCTTTGATCCACTGGTCAGTGCAGATAAAGAATGATGTCATTTGGTCGTCAGGGTAATTTACTGACTCCAATATGGCTTTGTTCAGATCCAGGAATGTTGCTTCCGAATCAATCTCGATATCTCTTCTGAAGTTATCAACTTCGTCCGATAAAAGTCTGAATTTGTATATCATAATCTAAATTTTATCCAATAATACCTCTTTGTGATGTCTCTTCTATAAATTTGATAATATATTCCACATCTTGGTTTATATTACACTCTTCCTTTATACGTTCAACAGCTTTTGAAACAATTGTACCACTTTCATATATGTGACGATATGCTTCGTGTATGTTCTTGATTCTTTCGTTGCTGAAACCTCTTCGTCTCAAACCGACAATGTTGAGTCCACAATATTTGGCCGGTTCCCTGCCTACTATTATGAACGGCGGTATGTCTTTGGTCAATCGGCTTCCACCTTGTATCATTACATAGCTGCCTATGTTGCTGAACTGGTGTACAAGCACGCATGCACTCAGTATGGCAAAATCGTCTATAACAACCTCGCCGGCTATCTTTGTTGAATTGCCGATGATACAGCCACTTCCTATGACACAGTCATGTCCTATATGTGAGTTTTCCATGAACAGGTTGTTGCTGCCTATCACGGTCTTGCCTTTTGACGCTGTTCCTCTGTTCAGAGTTACATTCTCGCGTATCAGGTTGTTGTCGCCTATTTCAAGTGTTGTATCTTCACCAACAAATTTCAGGTCTTGAGGAATACCTCCAACAACAGCACCATGGAATATTTTGTTGTTATTACCCATGCGTGTGCCACTCAATACTGATGCGTGTGCCATGATATGACAATTATCACCAATTACAACATTGTCATCAATGTAAACAAATGGCTCGATGGTACAGTTTTCCCCTATTTTGGCACCTGGGTGAATATATGTCAATGGATTAATCATTTATCAAAGTCTTTTAATCTTTATTCTTTATAATTTGTCCTGTGAATTGTGCTTCTGCCACAAGTTTCTCACCAACAAATACATATCCTCTCATCATTGATATTCCATGCCGTACAGGAACCGGCTGTTCTACCTTGAATATCAGGGTGTCGCCAGGCAATACTTTTTTATGGAATGCTATCTTGTCTATTTTAAGGAAGTATGTTGAATATTTTGATGGCTCATCAAGCATATTCATAACCATCAATGCACCGCATTGCGACATGGCCTCGACAATGAGCACACCTGGCATTATCGGTTCATCCGGGAAATGACCGGCGAAGAACGGCTCGTTCATTGTAATATTCTTTGTACCGACAATATAATTTGATCCCAGCTCTATTACTTTGTCGACCAAAAGCATTGGAGCACGATGTGGAAGAAGTTCCTTTATCCTTTTTATATCCATGACAGGTTCACGGTTCGGATCATATATAGGAGCCTGTATCTGATGTTCGCGGATATGCTTTCTCATCGCGCGCGCGAACTTGTTATTTATGGTATGCCCCGGGCATGTTGCAATAATACGTCCTTGCAACGGTTTGCCGATAAGAGAAAGGTCGCCGATTATGTCAAGCAACTTATGGCGTGCAGGCTCATTGTTCCATACAAGAGGTTTGTGGTTCAGATAACCAAGCTTCTGTGCATCCATGCGGGGAACTCCAAGTACATCTGCCAACTGATCGAGTTTCTCTTGTGGCATCTCACGCTCATATATTACAATTGCATTGTCGAGGTCACCTCCTTTGATCAGTCCAAGATTAAGCAATGGTTCCAATTCACGTACGAATACGAAAGTACGGCTGGAAGCTATCTCTTCCTTAAAATCATTTAGATCTTCAAGAGTTGCATATTGGTTGTTCAGTATATTGCTGTCGTAATGCACAAGTACATTCAGGCAGAATTTTTCATCAGGAAGAATCATTATTGAATGTCCTGTATTCTCGTCCTTGATCTCTATCTTGGATTTTATGACAAAGACATCCTTTTCGGCATTCTGTTCTTTGATGCCAACCTGTTCAATGTTTTCGACATAATATTTTGCACTGCCGTCAAGAATCGGAAACTCCGGTCCGTTTACCTGCATGAAGCAGTTGTCGATGCCAAGTGCAAAAAGTGCGGCGAGGGCATGCTCTACGGTGCTGACGCGTGCTTCGCCTTTTGTGAGAACCGTACCACGTGTGGTTTCAGTGACGTTCTCTGCAACAGCGTCAATGATAGGTTCTCCCGGTAGGTCTATTCGTTGTATCTTGTAGCCATAGTTTTCGGGTGCAGGATTAAACGTGACGGTAAGATTAAGTCCTGTGTGTAATCCTTTGCCTGAAAGCGAAAAGCTGTCATTCAATGTCTTTTGTTTGTTCATTCGAAGTATAGTTAGTTGTTTTTCAACGCTTCAAGTTCCTTTGTCAGTTCTTTTATCTTTTTTTCCATCTCCGGCAAACGTTTCAAATAAGCCGTAGCCTTTATGTACTCTTTTGCGTCCATGGCTGGTGAACCCAATAATCTTTCACCTCCCTTACGGCTGCCTATAGTTCCGCATTGCGGTCCGATGGTGGTGCGGTCACCTATTGTGCTGTGACCAGATATTCCGGCTTGTCCTCCACAGATACACCATTCTCCCATTTTTGTTGTGCCTGCAACTGCCACTTGTGCGGCCATTGCGGTGTGGCTTCCTATTTCACAGTTGTGTGCTATCTGTATAAGGTTATCCAACTTTACTCCACTGTGTATAGTTGTTGAACCCATTGTTGCACGGTCAATACATGTATTTGCTCCAATCTCGACATTGTCCTCAATGATGACTATTCCCAATTGGGGTATTTTCTCATATCCGTCGGCTGTAGGGGCAAATCCGAAACCGTCAGCTCCTATGACACATCCACTATGGAGTGTACATCTGTTACCGACACGGCAATCGTGATATATCGAAACATTCGAATAAATGATACAATCGTCTCCGATGCTTGCTCCGTCGCCTATTGATACATTGCTGTTTATGTGGCTGTTATTGCCAATCTTGCAACCGTCGCCTATAACGACAAACGGTGCTATGTAGCAGTTTTCTCCTATTTCGGCTGTCGGTGCTATAGAGGCGAGGGAACTTATACCTTGTTTCTGAGGCTTGCTCGCTTCGTACATTGTCATTAGTTTGGCAAGGCTTTCATATGCATTGTCAACCTTTATAAGAGTTGCTTCAATATGTTTTGATGGCAGAAAATCGCGGTTAACCAATACAACCGATGAACGGGTAGTGTAGATATAATCTGTATATTTGAGGTTGGCCAGGAACGATAAAGCTCCAGGCACACCCTCTTCTATTTTTGCAAATGTGTATATCTCAGCATTTTCATTGCCGACAACCTCTCCGTTAACAAACGAGGCAATCTGTTTAGCTGTGAATATCATGGTATATTGTGTTTTATTCGCGAAGATAATTTTTAAAAATAAATAAAAGTTGCGATTTTATATATTTTAGACAAATTTATATTTATATAATACCTTTAGTCTTGAGTTCTGCTTCCATCTGCAACTGATAGTCGTGTGCCTTTTCTGCGGCTACTGTAGCGAAGTTCTCGCTGCTGTCGGCAAAGATTATGGCACGGCTTGCGTTTACAAGCAAACCGCAGTCGTCGTTCATACCATACTTGCATACCTCCTCGAGTGAACCTCCCTGAGCACCAACACCTGGGACAAGAAGGAAGTGGTTCGGAACAATACGACGTACGTTTTCGAACGATTTGCCCTGTGTTGCACCTACAACATACATCATATTCTCATCGCTTCCCCATTTCTGAGATGTCTCAAGCACTTTCTCGAAAAGCATAGTGCCGTTCTCGTCCTTTGTCAATTGGAAATCGTGTGATCCGGGGTTTGAAGTGAGCGCAAGTACGATAACCCAGCTTCCTTCATAAGCAAGGAACGGTTTTACACTGTCTTCACCCATATAAGGGGCAACAGTGATAGAATCGACTTTCATCTCTTCGAAGAATGAACGTGCATAGAGCGATGATGTGTTACCGATATCACCACGTTTTGCGTCGGCAATGATGAATATTTCAGGATAGTTTTCCTTTATATAGTTTACTGTCTTTTCAAAGCTGATCCAACCTTTTACTCCGCATGCCTCATAGAATGCAAGGTTAGGCTTGTATGCAACAGTGTATGGTGCTGTTGCGTCGATGATTGCCTTGTTGAACTCGAATACGGCATCCTCGCTGTTCTGTAAGTGTGCCGGTAGTTTTTTGATGTCGCTATCTAGACCTACACAAAGGAATGAACGTTTCTCTTTGATTTGTTTGATAAGTTCTTGTTTGTTCATGGCGTATGTTTTTTATAATTCTTGTTCTTTCATTCTTTCTGCATTTTCTGCAATGATCAGATGGTCGATACAATCCTGTATGTCTCCGTTTACGAATGCCGAAAGGTTGTATATTGTATAATTTATTCGATGGTCGGTTATACGTCCCTGCGGATAGTTGTATGTTCGTATCTTGGCAGAACGGTCACCGGTTGATACCATTGTCTTGCGCTTGTTGGCAATATCATCGGCGTAACGCTGGTGTTCCCTGTCGTATATCAATGTGCGCAGACGTGCAAGTGCGCGCTCTTTGTTTTTGGGTTGGTCACGTGTCTCGGTACACTCGATAAGAATCTCTTCGATCTGGTTTGTTTCGGGATTCAACCAGGGATATCTCAAACGTACACCCGATTCCACTTTGTTGACATTCTGTCCTCCTGCACCGCTTGAACGGAATGTATCCCATTTAATGGCACTTTCTGTTATTTCAACATCAAAAGCTTCGGCTTCGGGCAGTACTGCTACCGAAGCTGCCGATGTATGGACGCGTCCTTGGGTCTCGGTAGCAGGTACTCTTTGTACACGGTGTACTCCCGATTCGTATTTCAGTGTACCGTAAACCTTCTCTCCCGTTACAGTGCAGATAATCTCCTTATAACCTCCTGAAGTACCTTCACTGCAACTTGAGACTTCCATTCTCCAGCCTTTGCTTTCGCAATATTTGCTGTACATGCGGAAAAGGTCTCCCGCAAAGATTGCAGCTTCGTCACCACCGGTTCCACCTCTGATTTCAAGAATGGCATTCTTGTCGTCTTGAGGATCGGCTGGAATAAGCAACAGTTTTATCTCCTCTTCGGTTTTTGGGATTTCTGTTTCGCACATATCAATCTCTTCGCGTGCCATTTCGCGCAACTCGGTGTCGCTTTCGTTTGCAAGAAGATCCTTAGCTTCGGATAGCGATGTCAACAGCTGTATGTAGCGTTTCCTGGCATCGAGAATTTGCTCCAACTCGCGATACTCCTTGTTCAGTCTTACATAACGCTTCATGTCGGCAACGACAGCCGGGTCGGTTATCAATGTCGATACTTCCTGAAAGCGTGCTTCAAGATCGTTCAGTTTTATTAAAAGCGAGTTGTTTTCCATTGCTTTTTAATATTTGAATGTTCCGTACGGGCTTTCAATGATGAGCTCATTTTTCTCTGCAGCCTCTACGCGTCCGATGATCTGTGCGTCAACACCGAAGCTCTTGCTTATAGCGATGATCTCTTCGGCATGTTCCGGGCTTACATAAACCTCCAGGCGGTGTCCCATGTTGAATACCTTGTACATTTCGGCCCAATCTGTTCCGCTCTGTTCCTTGATGGTCTTGAATAGCGGTGGAATAGGGAAGAGATTGTCTTTGATGACTCTCTTGTTCTCGACAAAGTGCATTACTTTGGTCTGTGCACCACCTGAGCAGTGTACCATACCGTGTATTTCAGGACGGAGTGCATCAAGCATCTTTTTGACTATAGGTGCGTATGTACGTGTCGGTGAAAGGACAAGCTTTCCGGCGTCAAGTGGAGAGTCTTCAACTTTGTCTGTAAGCTTTAGTCCACCTGAGTATGTGAGGTCTTCGGGAACTGCACAGTCGTAGCTCTCTGGGTATTTCTCTGCAAGATACTTGCTGAATACGTCATGGCGTGCTGATGTCAAACCATTGCTACCCATACCACCGTTGTATTCTTTTTCATATGTAGCCTGTCCGTATGATGCCATACCTACAATCACGTCACCTGCTGCAATGTTTGCGTTGTCTATGACATCACTGCGTCTCATGCGGCATGTAACTGTGCTGTCAACGATTATAGTACGTACAAGGTCACCTACATCAGCTGTCTCACCGCCTGTAGCATAGACACCAACGCCCATTTCGCGCAGTTCGGCAAGTAGCTCGTCTGTTCCGTTGATGATTGCGGAAATCACTTCACCGGGAACAAGCAACTTGTTACGACCGATGGTTGATGATACAAGGATGTTGTCTGTTGCACCAACACATAGCAGGTCGTCTATATTCATGATCAATGCGTCTTGAGCAATTCCTTTCCAAACGCTCAAGTCACCTGTCTCTTTCCAATAGAGATATGCTAATGATGATTTTGTTCCAGCTCCATCGGCATGCATGATGTTGCAATACTCTGGGTCTCCTCCGAGAATGTCCGGAATTATTTTGCAGAAAGCTTTAGGGAACAAGCCTTTGTCGATGTTCTTGATTGCATTGTGAACATCTTCCTTTGATGCAGAAACACCGCGCATCATGTATCTTTGATCACTCATCTTGTATATAGGTTTTTAAATTGTCTTTTATTTTGCGAAGATAATATAAACCTTGCGAAACGGCAAATTATAAAGGCCCGTTTCAATGATAATTATTAATATATTCAGTCTCAAGTCAAGATGTGTAATACCGTTTTGTTCATTTTTAACTGGCAATTTTTCATTTATTGCTCAAATTTGCCTATATTTGCCGATGTTTTTCTAAAATACGCGTATTGCGCAAAGTGCAGTTGCTGTGTTTTGGTGAAATGATTCAATCCAGACGGCTGTTGCTGTCCGGTTTTTTTTGAGTGAACGATTTATTAACATTTTAATTTTTTAATCTATGTTTGAAGGACATCCTAAAGGTCTTTGGGCGTTAGCCCTTGCCAACACAGGTGAGCGTTTCGGCTACTACACCATGTTGGCTGTGTTCGTAATGTTCTTGCAGGCGAATTTCGGTTTTACATCAGCAACTGCAGGTACAATCTATTCTACATTCTTGGGACTTGTTTACTTTATGCCATTGTTCGGCGGTATCGCTGCCGACAAGATGGGCTATGGTAAGATGGTAACAATTGGTATTACCATTATGTTCCTCGGTTACGTGCTTCTTTCTTTGCCTCTTGGCGAGGGTTCTATTGCTATTGTAGCAATGGCAGGTGCGTTGTTGCTTATCTCTCTTGGTACAGGTCTGTTCAAGGGTAACTTGCAGGTTATGGTGGGTAACTTGTATGACGATCCCAAGTATGCGAGCAAGCGCGATGCCGGTTTCAGCGTATTTTACATGGCTATCAACATTGGTGCTATGTTCGCTCCTACAGCCGCAATCGAAATCATGAAGTGGGCACAGAGCGCTCTTGGCGTAAGCGAGGCCGATTCGTATCATTTCGCTTTTGCAGTAGCTTGTGCATCTCTTATCGTTTCAATGGGTATCTATTACGCTTTCCGCAGTACATTCAGCCACACAGACCGTCGTAAGGCCGATGTTGCAGCTGGCGAAAGCAATGCCGATGAGCTTACTCCTGCGCAGACAAAAGAGCGCATCGTATGTCTTTGCCTTGTTTTTGCTGTGGTTATCTTCTTCTGGATGGCATTCCACCAGAACGGTTCAACATTGACATTCTTTGCACGTGACTATACTGCAACAAGCTCAACTGGTGTTCAGAGCATGGCGTTTGATGTTACAAACCTTGTATTCGCTATATTCATTGTTTATGGCTTGTTCGGTCTTTTCCAGAGTGCAACTGTTAAGGGCAAGGGTATCGCAGCCGCTGTTATTGTTGCAGCTGTATGTGGCTTGGTTTACAAGTACAACTCTCTCCCAGCCGTTACTGAGGTCAGCGCACCTATCTTCCAACAGTTCAATGCTTGCTTCGTTGTTGCTTTGACTCCTGTGTCAATTGCTATATTCGGTGCTTTGGCAAAGAGAGGCAAAGAGCCTTCAGCTCCTTTGAAGATTGGTTTGGGTATGTTGGTAGCTGCTGCTGCATATATTCTCCTTACAGCAGGTTCACTTGGCTTGCCAGCTCCTGAGATGGATGCTGCAGGTCAGCCAATGCACATGGCTGATGTATCACCGAACTGGTTGATTTCAACATACCTCGTGCTTACATTTGCTGAGTTGTTGCTTTCTCCAATCGGTATCTCATTCGTGACCAAGGTTGCTCCTCCAAAGTACAAGGGTATGATGATGGGTGGCTGGTTCGTGGCTACTGCAATCGGTAACTTCCTTGTTGCAATTCCTGCTCTTATGTGGGGTGCTTCACTTACAGTTGTTTGGGGTGTGTTGACAGGTATCTGTCTTCTTGCAGCACTCTTCGTGTTTGCTATCCTCAAACGTCTTGAGGCGGTTGCGAAGTAATCAAACCAAGATTTGACTTCAAGAAATTGAAGTATAAATATATGGATATTGTAAAGAGTCCGACACACCGGACTCTTTCCTTTTTTTGTATCAACTTATCCTTTGCTCTGCTATGATAATTGAGATTCTTACCGTTCTTGTTTGAGGGCTTTGTTACATATCTTTGAATGCATATAATAGGGCTGCAAGGATTGTCTGAATCACGGTTGTTCTGCAGTTAGGATTTTTCTTTTGAGGTACAGAGGCTCTATGGGGTAATATTTGTGCGATTATGCCCTGCAAAGGAACCGGATGGGGCAATATAGTCGTATCATGTACTTGGTGGCTGAATTGCTCTTTGCGACGTGTGATGTGGGTTTTTAATGGTATGGTTCCAATATCTATTGACAAGCATGCTTCTTACTATAAGCAAAGTGGTCGCCAATTGGCGACCACTTTGCTTATAGTATTGTCTGAATGTCTTATTCTATGTTGCTCTTCTCAAGGCCATAACCTTTCTTCTTGTCTACAATCTTCAATAGTACGGATATTACAACAGCAATAGCACCAAAGAATGCGAAGATTGACATTGGCATTGTATAGTCTGTTGTTCCGTTGGCGGTATTTGCTGCAATGACGTTGCCAATCAGTACAGGTACCATTGACAAGCCGATATTCTGAATGTAGAATATGATTGCGTATGCCGATCCAAGTTGTTTCATTGGGATAATCTTGGGTACTGAAGGCCACATCGCCGATGGAACAAGTGAGAATGCAATACCCAACAGTATCATGATTATTACCGCAAACCACCATACATTTAGCAATGGCATAGCGAAGAGTATGTGTACAATTGTGAGCAGAATAGAACCTATAATCATAAGTGTTGCACCCTTACCCATCTTGTCGTATAGTGAACCGAATAACGGTGTCAGCAACATTGTACCGAATGGCAATAGTCCAGGAATCATACCTGCAAGGTCAGGGCTTACACCGTACTTTATGATCATGAGGTTGGTTGCGAACTTCAGGAATGGGAATACTGCCGCGTAGAAAATAAGGCAAAGGAATGTGATGAGCCAGAATCCCTGGTTGCAGAAGATTAGTTTCAGGTCGCTGAACTTGAACTGCTCCTCGCTCTCTGCCTGAACGTCTTGGCTTGCGATAGAGTTATCGAGTTTCTTGTCCATTACGCAGTATACGATGTATGAAATCAAACCGATACATAGTGCTGATGCTCCGAACATGACGGGTGCAGAAACCGCTCCTGCGCTTTGTGCTATCGGCAATGCGAAGAATAGGGCACAAGCTGTACCAACGCGTGCAAGGGCAACCTGTAGGCCCATTGCAAGTGCCATTTCATGTCCTGTAAACCACTTTGCAATAACCTTTGTTACGGTGATACCTGCAATCTCGCAACCCATGCCATATATGGCAAAACCAAGGCATGCAACAACAACCTGCATTGGCAACCCGAACATTTCACCTGTAAAACCGTTGTCAACGGCATACCATTTGATTGCTGCACCAATGAACATGAGTGCTGTACTCATTACCCCGGTGAAACGTACGCCCATCTTGTCAAGGATAAGTCCACCGAAGAAGAGCATTAGAAGGAATACGTTGATGTATCCGTATGCTCCGGAGAAGATACCATAGTCGCTGTTTGACCAACCGAGTCCATTGATGGTTGATGATACGGTCATGTCCTTGCTTACAGTTACACCTTCTTCGTTTACGGTAGTGGTGGCATATGTGTTGCCGACAACGATCTCATCTTCATTTGCAATGTTGCTTATCTTCATAAGCGAGTCTGCAGCTAAGTATGTTCCGTCTTCGAAATATACCAATTTACCTTTTGTTGTAAGGGGGGCTTCAAGCGGTCCCATTACGTCTGTGAAGAAATAGGCCATCATCATTGTGAATGACACTATTATCAACGCACTCCAGCGCATCGCCTTTGAGTCGTTGAGTCTTTTTTGGATTTTTTGTGTTGTTGTCATAGTCTTTATCTGTTTTTGTTCATTACTCTTTTGGTGTTTCCCTGCGGTAAAACTCTGTTGGTTGTGTTATTTCAACCATTTGTCGAGCCAACCGAAGAAAGTGCGTTGCCACAGTATTCCGTTCTGTGGTTTCAGTACCCAATGGTTTTCGTCTGGGAACAACAGCAACTGTGCAGGAATACCACGTAAACGTGCCGCATTGAATGCTGCCATTGACTGTGATGACAATATGCGGTAGTCGCGGTCGCCATGAATAAGGAGTATAGGAGTATCCCATTTGTCTACGAACTTGTGAGGTGAGTTAGCATATGAGCGTTTTACTTCCTCGCTCTGCTCGTATGGTGCTCCACCCAAGTCCCAGTTTGTGAACCAACTCTCTTCTGTCTCGTAATATTGCTGTTCCATGTTGAAGAATCCGTCATGGGCGATGAATGCCTTGAATCGTTTCTCATGGTGTCCGGCAAGCCACATGGCTGAATATCCACCGAAGCTTGCACCGACACAACCCAAACGCTCCTTGTCTACATATGATTCCCTGCAAATGTCATCGATGGCAGTAAGAAGGTCATTCATGCAGTTGCCTCCATAGTTTGTGCTTATCTCTTCGTTCCATGCAAGTCCGAATCCGGGGAGTCCTCTGCGGTTTGGTGCAATGACTATATATCCGTTTGCAGCCATGATCTGTAGATTCCAACGGTAGCTCCAGAATTGGCTTACAGGTGTCTGTGGGCCACCTTCGCAGAACAAGAGTGTTGGGTATTTCTTGTTTGGATCAAAGTGTGGTGGATATGCTACCCATGAATGAAGATCCTTGCCGTCAACAGTCTTGCACCAGCGTGCCTCAATTTTGCCGATAGCTATCTGGTCAAAGATATGCTTGTTCTCGTTGGTAAGCTGCTTGACCTCTGCGCCGGCTTTTGCCTTCATGGTATATATATCTGCAGGTGCACTCATTGAAACGCGTGTCAAGAGAAGGTCCTTGCCGATCATTCTGACACTCTGATAGTCATAGTCACCTTCTGTCATCTTGGCAAGCTTGCCCTTTAAGGTGATATTGTATACCTGTGTCGTACCGTGCCATGTGCCGGTAAAATAGAGGCTCTTGCTGTCAGGGGCCCAACAGTAGCTGTCTACATTGCTGTCAAACAGGGTGTTGCCGTTGCCGTCAGGCTCTCCGGTGAGATATTTTTGCTCTCCTGTTGCAAGGTTCATTATGCAAAGGCGGTTCTGGTCACTTTCATATCCGTCACGCTTCATGCTCAACCATGCAATGCTCTTGCCGTCGGGTGAGAACTTTGGTGCGGTGTCGTAACCGTAGTTGGAACGTTCTGCATCGAGCTTGCAAAGGTTTGTTGTCTCTCCACTTTCTGTGTTGTACAGGTATATGTCGGTGTCGGTACTTACAGTGTAATCCTTACCGCTTTTCTTGATGCATGAATATGCTATCCTTTTTGAGTCGTTGCTCCATGCGAGCTGTTCTGTACCGCCGAATGGACGGTTTGGACAGTCGTATGTTGTACCGTCGAGCATGTCTGTACCTTCGTTAATGACGTTGCCGTCAAAATCGGCAATGAAAGGGTGGGGGGCATCGGTAATCCATTCATCCCAATGCTTGTACATAAGATCCTCGACAATGAAACCCTTTGCCAAAGGCAGGTCAGGGTGAACGTCGGCTGTTGTAGGCTTTATCTTTACGCGCTTTACAAGAATGATCTTTGTCTCGTCGGGTGAGAAAAGGAATCCTTCAATGTCGCTGTTGTCATTGGTCAGCTGACGACGTTCTGTACCGTCAGGATTCATCTCCCATATTTGGCTGCTGCCACTTGCGTTTGACAGAAAGGCAATCTTCTTGCCGTTCTTTATCCATGCCGGTGAAGTCTCATTTTGTGCAGTGGTAGTCAGTTTGGTGTCGTTGTCACCTTTTGCATCCATTATGTTCAGTGTGTGGTGGCTCTTGTTCTGTTCCACACTGTAATAACTTACTCCATAGAGTATGCTTTTTGCATCGGGTGATACTGATACATCTCCTATGCGGCCCATAGCCCAAAGGGCTTCGGGAGTCATAAGCCCGCCATCTATTGTTATAGTGGACTTGCCGATAATCTCTGCCTGTTGCGTCTGTGCCTGGGCTTTGTCACTCATAGCTATGCTTGTGATTGCCATAGTTGCCATAATTGCTATGCTTCTTTTCATATTTTGTTTTTTATGTGTTTTTCTGTATAAAATTGCAATATATGCTGTTATATGCAATATTGTTGCAAAAATACTTATAAATAATTGTTTCTACAATAAGCAAAGTGTGAAAACATGTTTATTGTCACACTTATCTGTCGGCCAGTAATATCCTGTCGAGCATTGGTCGCCAATCCTCACCGTTATTCACTTTTAGTGTACCTATTCCAAGTCGGCGTGCAGTCTCTATGTTCTTTTCGCTGTCATCGATGAAGAGTGTCTCTTCGGGCTTCATATTACCTTCGAGCAACATTTTCCTGTATATCTCCTCTCCTGGCTTCGATGCCCTCATACGGAAGCTGAAGAACAGCATATCGAAATAGCTGCTAAGCGGTTTGCCATTGCTCGTGAAATCGGCTGTTTCAGCCCAACTTTGGATGAAAGGATTTGTATTGCTCAATACACCCAGTCTATAACGTGGGCGGAACTGTTGCAGGTAATTCAGGTACTCTTCGTGCACGCTTGTTATAAATCCGCACCATGCGTTCTTTGCCTCTTCGCAACTGACAGGTCGCTTGCATATCTTCTCAAGCTCCGAACAGAACTGTTCTGCCGAAATGTCGCCGTTCTCGAATTCAAAGAATGGACCATTCTGGCAATAAGGGTTAATGTATTCTTCGGGATTTTCCACACCCAAAGCCTTGAAACGTCTTAGTGCTTCGCCTGGATCAAGAAGTGTCAGTACACCGCCTAAATCGAATATAATGTTTTTTATCATCTTTGAATAAATGTGTATCTTTTCTAATCTTCTGCGAAGATAATGCTTTTTAACGATAAACTCCATTTACTTTGTTGTAAGAACGATTATTTTTCTGTTTAATATTGTCTTTTTGCGATAATTGGAGTATTTTCGCAAAATATGTGTTATTTTCAAAAGTAAAGAAAAATAATAAAAGTTATGGAAAATCTTGATGGCCGATTGGTTATAGGCGTTTCGTCACGTGCGCTGTTCGACCTTGAAGTTGAAAATGAAATATTTGAGAAGTATGGTGTGGCAAAGTACCGTAAATATCAGGAGGAGCACGAGGACGAGCCTCTTGAACGTGGTACAGCCTTTTATCTTGTAAAGAGCTTGCTTGAACTGAACAAGCAGGCCAACCGCCCTATAGTAGAGGTTGTTGTCATGTCTCGTAACAGTCCCGAAACGGGTATGCGTATGCTGAAGTCGCTCGACATGTACGGCCTTGAGATTACCCGTGTTGCACTTTCTGGTGGTGAGTCATTGTCTAAGTATCTGAAAGCATTCTCTATCGACCTATTCCTTTCAAAAGATGAGGGCGATGTGCAGCGTGTCATGGATTCAGGTATATGTGCTTCTGCTCTTATTTATGCTCCACCAACTGATTTCAATCCAGAAGAGAGCCGTGTCAAGATTGCTTTCGATGCCGACGCTGTAATATTCTCCGATGAGTCGGAGTGCCGTTTCAAGAAGGAAGGTTTCGATGCTTTCTATAAATATGAGAAAGAGAATGCCGATATTCCTTTGAAGGAGGGTCCTTTTGCAAATCTGTTGAAGAAGTTGTCATCCATACAGGAGTCATTGCCGACATCTATCGAACTCTCTCCTTTGCGTCTTGCCATTGTGACATCGCGTAGTTTGCCCTCACATTTCCGTGTGATAAAGACATTGCGCAAATGGGGTGTATATGTTGACGAGGCATATTTTCTTGGCGGTTTGCGCAAAGATGAACTCCTCAAGGCTTTTGGTGCGCATATCTTCTTTGATGACCAGGATACCCATCTCTCTTCATCGAGCAAATATGTTCCTTCGGGTAAAGTTCCCTATTACTCCGATTCTGAAATGAACAGCGTAGTGAAGAATAAAAAAAAGGAAGCTGACAATTCATAATTGCCAATTATGGAATACATAATTATATTTTTAGCAGTAGTTTTGTCTCTTGTAGGACTTTTAGGTGCAATCCTTCCGGTGTTGCCCGGTCCTCCAATAGGCTTTCTCGCCTTGTTGTTGCTGGCGTTCTGCACCGGCAATGATGTTACAACAACACAACTTGTTGTTGCCGGTGTCGTTGCCCTTGTGATAACCGTACTCGACTATATTGCTCCTATATGGTTCGCAAAGAAAACCGGTGGTTCCAAGAGCGGAACCTGGGGAGCTACAGTAGGTCTTGTAATAGGATTATTCGTCGGCCCTATCGGTATTATAGCAGGTCCTTTTCTTGGTGCATTTATTGGAGAATTGCTTGCCGATACTCCTAAAGAAAAAGCATTCGGTATTGCCTGCATGACATTTATGGCATTTATGCTTACTACAGGCATGAAACTTGTTTATGGTATAGTACTTCTTGTGATGGTATTCCGTGAAGCATGGGATATTGTATTCAAGTGAACATTTGCCTGACCGGTGTGTTTATAAGAGTGATTGCGATTTTGCAGTCACTCTTTTTAAATATACAGTCATGAAAGCTATTGTACCTGTTCTGCAATTTGTCCTGATCTCTTTTCTTGTCGGGTATATATCAATGCTCATGCAGCGTGAGTCGCTGATAATGTGGTATCCTACATTGGTGAAATCTTCGTTGACACCTCCTGGCAATGTATTTGCAATAGTGTGGGGTGTCCTTTATCTGCTTATGGGTATTTCGGCAGGAATAGTGTGGAATACACGTACTGTGTATTCGTGGGTGCTTATACTTCTGTTTCTTGTACAGTTGGCACTCAATCTGTTATGGAGTTTCTCATTCTTCTATATGCAGTCTCCAGTTATGGGTTTCGCGGTGCTTGTGGTTCTTTTCATGGTGGTGATACTGTATGCGGCTGGCAGTTATACCCAGAATAGATGGGCTGCAATAATGAATATACCGTATCTGTTGTGGCTGCTGTTTGCAGGATATCTCAACTGGTATGTGGTAATGAACAATTGATTGTGTGGAATTTCTTTTGTCGAGGCTGTCGGGGTTAACCCTCTGCAGCCTCTTTCATTTTTACAAGCATCTCTTTTTGCCTTTCGTTCAATACCGGCAATACAACCTTTAAGGTGATGATGAGATCGCCATATGTATCGTTTTTCTTGTATTCGGGCATTCCTTTTCCACGCAAACGTAGCTTGTTGTCGGGTTGTGTACCCGGTTTTATGTAAACCTTTGCGTTACCTGTAAGGGTGGGTACGGTTACTGTTCCGCCCAGAATCATTGTATAAATGTCTACGGCAACAGTTGTGTTCAGGTTGTTGCCGTCGCGTGTGAAACGTGGGTCCGGCTCAATGTGGAAAGTTATGTAAAGGTCGCCACGTACTCCGTTGTTCGTGCCTCCATGTCCTTTTATCTTTATTTTCTGTCCTTCTCCTATTCCTGCAGGAATGTTTATGCGTATCTTTTCGTCATTGATGGTAAATGTCTGTTTATGTTCCGTTGCAGCTTCAAGCAAGGATATGGACAATGTTGCCTGCAGATCTCTTCCTTTCTTGGCCTGCCGTTGTCTGAAACCGCTACCGAACAGTTGTTCGAAGAAATCGCTGAAACCGCTTGCATTATCTTCGTTACCGCTAAAATCACCGAATCCACCAAAGCCGCCGAAATCGTACATGCCGTTACCTTTGCCCGAATATTGGCGACGTTGTGCCTCGTATTCATCGGCATGTCTCCAATGTTCACCGTATTCGTCATATTTCTTGCGCTTTTCAGGGTCTCCGAGCACTTCATTCGCCTCGTTTATCTCTTGGAATCGCTCTTTTGCCTGCGGGTCGTCCTTGTTTATGTCCGGATGGAACTTCTTGGCCTGCTTGCGGTAGGCCTTTCTTATCTCTTCCTGCGTAGCGTTTTTTTCAACGCCAAGTACCTTGTAATAATCGATGAATGCCATATCTATAATATTTTGTAATGAAACAAATATTCCTGTTATGTGGTTTTCTGCTACAATAAATCTTAATTAAACGCAAAGTAGTTTTTTTTGTCGTTTCAAAGAGTTATCTTCGCAGAAATTTAAACTCTGCGTTATGAAAAACATAAAACTGTTGTATCTTTTTGTTGTTGCAACGCTTGTGGCATGCGGTGAATATTATGGTTACGATGCCGACACAGCCAAAACACCATACCAGCCGATGGAGAATGTCCGATTAGTCAAATCGCTGAAAACAACAAACATGCTCAATGGTAAGGAGTATTCCTGGGTACACGAATTCGAATACGATACCAAGAACCGCATTAAATGTATCAATTCAGATATGGTACATTATCGTGAGGTCTCATCTGCCGGCATGGATCGTCTGTATCTCTGCAATATCTCTTCCAATGCAACATATTACTATATGGGAGAGGATATTGATGTCAAGTATTTTGTTTCGTGGACATATCCTGAGAAACCCGAATGGAATTCTGATATGAATGGAACAGACAAAGGCTCTTTTAACTCGTCGGGTTGCCTTAAACGTTTTACGGCATTAGACTTTGAATACAGCGGTTCGGTGCTCACCAAAGCCTATGCCGATGGTGACTCTTATTATGAGATTACACGCAACGGAAACAACGTGACAGGGTACAAGATCCGTGATACATATTCAGGTGAAGTAAAGATAGACATGGGCAACAAATGCAAGGTGTCATCACACAAGAACAATACAAATTTCGATTTTACAGGATATTTCGGCTATTGGGGTGCTGAAACCGAACTTCTTGCGAATGCGACACCATATTATGCCGCATATCAGCTTGCTGCTTTTGGTATGCTCGGCACTGTCAGTCCCAACCTGCCTCTGGGTGCTCCCGTCGTTGGACATGACGGTGAACAGGCGTATGGTAAATGGACGTTTGATGACGAGGGGTATCCGCTACTGTTTGTCGATGCGACAGGCCGCAAAACCGAAGTGAAATACGTTGAATGATATAGAAAGAAGAAGCACTGCGAGCAGTGCTTCTTCTTTGTCATTTACAAATGTAATCGAGATATTTGCTTATTGCTTCCTGGCATATTGGGCAGAACTCTGTCAATGCCTTCATCATACATTCAGGCCAGCCACGGTATACTCCCTTTTCCAGATATCCTCCACCTTCGTATGCTCCTATTACCCAATCCTTTTCTGTGCTGCCTTCGGCAACGGTTGTAGGAATTGGAGTTCCTTCGGCAATCTTGTCCTCCCATTTGCCATTAAAGTCAACGAAACGTGTGAGGTTGGCTTCCCAAGGCTCTTTTCCTTCGGGGTAGAGTGCGCTGACGGTGTTGCCTTTCTCGATATATTCATCGCCAAGTCCCATGAGTGAGTGACCGAACTCGTGTACATAAACCTCCCCGGTACGTCCTGTTTTGCCAGCAGAGCCAAGTCCATAGAAATTGTATATTCCTCCACCGCCATATTTGTCGGTATTGGTCAGAATGAATATGCTTTCGTATGGTGCGCATGCAGCCACGTCGCGTACTTTCTGGAACTCTTCGGTCATTTGGTAACGTTCGCTGCCAAAGGTAAAGAAACGTGTGCCCAACAGGTTCTCTACCCATTTTCCTGTTCCAGGTTTGTCTATGCCTTTCTCTTTTGACGGTGCCCACACGGCGCGTATGTTTATGCGGTTCTTGTTCTGTGTGAACGGTGCATAGCTGAATAGCGCGTCGCTCCACATCTTGCATGCTTCCATGAACTTATCCTTTTCAGTTTCAGTAAAGCCGTCAGGCAGCAGTACAATGTCAAGGCTGTTTGCAATGTTTCCGCCTATGTGGATGTCATTATTCTCGTATGGCATGTTGCCCGGAACAATATCATAGCTTTTTACATTGACGGCCTGCGAATACTTCTTTTCCCATATTTTGCTTACTTTGTTTCGTGCATAGAACTCTATGATGAAGTTCTCCTTGGGTTCAGGGAAAATTACACTTTCTGGGAATGAACGGTCTGTTACAGTAGCTTCGGGTGTTGTCTGCCATTCATTGAACAGTGTACAGTAGTTGTTCTTGTATATAACGTTTCCTGTTGCGCTGTCGACAATTCTGAACATCTGCTCACCATAGTTGAACGGGTTTATAAGCGAATTTCTCGATCCGGCCCATATACCTTCGCGTATAACCTTGTCGAAATGGTACATCTCGTTTTTGCTGTCACCGGAATGGTGGAAGTCGAAACGCATTGTATTCTCTGTGAAAAAGTCGTTGTATGCAACGGTAGTGTTGTCAGGAATGTAACTGTTTGCAATCTCCCTTTTTGTTGCACACGACATGAACATAGGTAGCAGTGCCAGAATCAGATATGCTTTTTTCATGATATTGGTTTGTTTTCTCGTTATTGGCTGTAAAACCTTACGAATTATTGATTATACATTTCATATATCTCGCCCGTTTGTTATATCTTTGCAAGATATTGCAAAGATAGGGTATTTATCCGAATTTTGTGTCCTAAAAATAAAATATGGCAAAATATACTTACGAAACCATAATGTCGGAACTTAAAAGCGGTACATTCCGTCCCGTGTATTATCTCATGGGTGAGGAAGGATACTTTACCGACAGGATAACCGATTATATAATGGAAAATGCGCTCAACGAGTTTGAACGCGATTTCAATATGACCGTATATTATGGTCTTGATACAGATATTGATACCATAGTTACGGCTGCAAAACGTTTCCCGATGATGGCGGAACGTCAGGTGATTGTTGTCAAGGAGGCACAGCTGCTCAGGAACATCGATTCATTGCTTTATTACCTGCAGGCACCTCAACCTACTACGGTATTGGTGTTTGCCCACAAGAACGGTTCGCTCGACAAGCGCAAGAAGGTGGCTACTGAACTTGAACGTAGTGGAGTGGTGCTCGATTCCAAGAAAATGCGTGACGACCAACTTCCGGCATTCATCAACGGATATCTTCGCGAAAAAGGGCTTGTTGCCGATAACAAATCGGTCCTGATGATGCGTGAGTCGGTAGGTGCCGATCTGTCGCGTATGGCAGGAGAAATCGACAAACTTGCAATCGCATTGCCTGCAGGGAGTGTAAACATCACTCCTGAACTGGTCGAAGAACATATAGGCATAAGTAAGGAATATAACAATTTCGAGTTGCAGAACGCACTTGTAAACAAGGATATACTCAAGGCAAACAAAATAATACAGTATTTCGCCCGTAATCCCAAGAAGAATCCTATACAGATGACATTGGCATTGCTTTTCAGCTTCTTCTCGAACGTGATGATGTGCTACTATGCGCCCGACAAGACTGAACGTGGTGTGGCGGAATTTCTTGGCTTGAGAAGTTCTTGGGGAGTAGGTGACTATCTTAAAACAATGAAAAACTACCGTGCGGTACATGTAATGGAGATACTGCATCTGATACGTCTTGCCGATGCACAGTCCAAAGGTGCAGAGGGAACCCAGCTTCCCGACGGTGAAATCATGCGTGAGCTGATGTATAAGATACTGCACTGATTTTTTGAGAAAAAACACTGATAATGATAAAAATAAATTTGAATGGCTCGGATATTGTTTTCGAGCAGGATGGTAAACTCTCCTTTGATGAGGAACAGCACCTGTATTCGCTTGGCGATATTGTCATGCGCTCGGTGAGCAACGTGGTGGGAATGTTCTTCAGGGAGTTTGATGCAGTAGGAATCAGCCTCAAGAAATGTTTCGGAAACGAGACCGAAGCGGCGAAGCTGCGCGAAGAGTGGGAATGTAAGGGTGCAGAGGCCAGTCAGGCAGGAACATTCATGCATAAGCAGATCGAAGATTATCTGAATGGCAAACTAGAACCCGATCTTAAATGTGATGTCAGCTACACAGGACGTTTTCTCAGTATCAACAAAGAGGTTGACATATCACGCGAATGGAATCATTTCAAGGCTTTTGAACGTAATGTACCGTTCTCTCCTTTCCGTACAGAGTGGCGTATATTCGACGTAGAATCACGTATGGCAGGAACGCTTGATCTTGTCTGTGCATGTGACGACGGCACATACGAGATATACGATTGGAAACGCAGCAACAAGATAGACCCTACCGAACGTAACCGTTGGGCAAACGGAGTGAACGGACTCGATCACCTCACCGACACTTCATACATGCATTATTGTCTGCAGCAGAACCTGTACCGCTATATTCTGCAAAAGAATTATGGTATAAGAATCAGTCGTATGAATCTTGTTGTACTGCACCCCGAGCTGCCTACATACAGGGTAGTGCCAGTTCCACCGATGGATCGTGAGGTTGCGATAATTATACAAAAAATAAAGTTCAACTGATGTTGAACTTTATTTTTTTGATATTTTTCTGATATTTATTTGACATCCATTGCTTTTCGCGCCCCACGCGGCAACACTTTCTCGTTGCTACGCGTGACTTATCGCTACAATGGATGTCGAATAACAAATTTTGTTATTTCATCAGCTCGATGCTGCGTTTTACAAAGTTGTTCAAAGCTTCGCCAGTGAGCATGTTGTTCTGCAGCAGGGTGATGTCGATAAGCTGTTTTACGGTGTTGTTTCCGGCTGCATATTCGGCAAGGATACCTTCCTTCTCGCTCTTTGCAGCGGTAATCTCTTTCTCAACTTCGAACAGTTCGTCTTTCTCGCTCTGTGAAACTTCATCCTCTTTCTTGCCGTTGCGTGCATCGTACAGCTCTTTTCTGCGTGCCTCGAGTGCCGCTTTCTTCTCGTCTATCGGCTGGAGCTTGTTTGAGCAAGCCTGCTCTGCGTTTTCGAGTACTCTCTTGATGAGTGGGTGCTCTTCGTTCAGCAAAACATTGAACATATCAGGCATGTCGCCATAGAATGACATTCCCGGTTGGATAGCTGCCATGTCCTTCATGCGGCGCATATATTCAGCCTGTGTAATCATCACCGGTGCACCGTTCTCGCCCATAGCCTGTGTCTGTACATAGAACTCTTTCTTTTCCATCTTTGGAAGCTGGCTCTCGAATACTCCGGTGAGTACTTCGCGTTTAGCTTCAGCAAGAGTACTTGTCTTTTGCTCTTCCTTGACAATTAGGTTCTCTACAGTGTCGCTGTCAACTCGTGTGAAACGTGTCTTCTCGAACTTGCGCTCAAGCAAGCTTATAAGAGCTATGTCAAGCTGTCCGTCCATCAACAGTACGTTGTAGCCTTTGCTCTTGGCATTGTCGATGAAGCTGTACTCCTTCTCCTTGTCATTTGAGTAAAGATAGATGATATTACCCTCCTTGTCGGTCTGCTCGGCTGAAACGAGTGTCTTGTACTCCTCGTAGGTGTATTTGTTGCCGTCGGTATCCTGCAACAGGGCGAATTTGCTTGCCTTGTCATAGAAATCCTCCTCTGTGAGCATGCCGTAGTGGATGAAAATCTTCAGGTCGTTCCACTTCTCGTCGAACTCCTTGCGGTCGTTCTTGAATATCTGCTGCAAGCGGTCAGAAACCTTCTTTGAAATATATGTAGAAATCTTCTTTACGTTTGAGTCGCTCTGCAGGTATGAACGTGACACGTTCAACGGAATATCCGGTGAGTCAATTACACCATGCATCAATGTGAGGAAGTCGGGAACAATGCCTTCAACCTCGTCTGTAACATATACCTGGTTGCAGAACAACAATATCTTGTTCTTCTGTAGTTCAAGATTGCTCTTTACCTTAGGGAAGTAGAGTATACCTGTGAGGTGGAATGGGAAATCCACGTTCAAGTGAATCCAGAATAGCGGTTCGTCGCTCATCGGGTACAGCTTGCGGTAGAACTCCTTGTAGTCCTCGTCTTTCAATTCGCTTGGTTTGCGTGTCCATAGCGGGGTAGTGTCATTGATAATGTTGTCCTCCTCGGTATCAATCTGTTTGCCATCTTTCCACTCCTTCTTTTTTCCGAAAGCAATCTCTACAGGCAAGAAGCGGCAGTATTTGTTGAGGATTCCGCTAATACGGCTCTCGCTGAGGAACTCTTTGCTGTCCTCATCAATATACATGATGATGTCTGTTCCGCGCTCGCTCTTTTCAACCTCTTCGAGAGTGTATTCAGGGCTTCCGTCGCAGCTCCATTTTACAGCCTGTGCTCCGTCGCGGTACGATCTTGTCACAATCTCGACCTTCTTTGATACCATGAATGCCGAATAGAAACCAAGACCGAAGTGACCAATGATGTTGTTTGCACTGTCCTTGTATTTTTCAAGGAAATCAGTAGCACCCGAAAGGGCAATCTGGTTGATGTACTTTTCTATCTCCTCTGCTGTGAGACCTATACCGTTGTCGCTCACAGTAATTGTATCTGTGCCGAGTGTCACCTTTACTCTTGGTGTGCCGAGCTCGCCTTTGAACTCGCCCTTCTCGTACAGGGTTTTCAGTTTCTGTGTAGCATCGATTGCGTTGGATACAATTTCGCGGAGAAAAATCTCGTGGTCGCTATACAAGAATTTCTTGATTACGGGGAAGATGTTTTCGGTTGTTACCCCAATGTTTCCTTTTTGCATATTGTTTGTTTTTTAAGTTTATGTATTGTAATTATTGCTCCTTGTTTTAGAGGAGCTGTCGGCTTGCCGACCGAGGTGTATAATACCCCCCCATCTTATATAAAACAAAAAAAATGCCAGTTGTTCTGTATATGACATTTTGGCAGATGTGGTGTGGCTAAAAAGTACATTACGTCGTTATGCTTGTTTTTGATATAGGTCATTTAGGGGTTACTAAACTCCCCACATCAAAAACTTCACAAGCCTTGTTCTGTATCTTTTTATCCACACCATTGTGCTTGAACACCGGAAGCAAAAGTACATTACGTCGTTATGCTTGTATAAAATCAATGAGCGACCACATGGTCGCTCATTGATTTTATCTTTTCACTTCGAATTTCAGTTTTTTGGCATTGCTGTCTATACCGACAACAATCTTGTCACCTGCCTGCAGTGCACCGTCAAGCAGAAGCTCCGAAATCTCATCTTCAACATAGTTCTGCAATGCACGTTTCAGCGGACGTGCTCCATATTGTATGTCAAATCCTTTCTCTGCGAGGAAATTCTTGGCTTCATCGTTCAGCTCGATAGTGTAGCCGAGCTCTGTGATGCGTTTTACAATATGTCCCAGCTCTATATCCACAATGTCGATTATAGCCTCCTTGCCCAGCTGGTCGAAGTTGATTATCTCGTCAACGCGGTTCAGGAATTCCGGAGCGAAACGTTTGTTGAGTGCTTTCTGTATTACATCGCGTGAATATTTCTTGTCGCCGGCACGCTCATCCTTGGCGAATCCTATGCCTGTTCCAAAGTCCTTCAGCTCACGTGTACCCACATTCGATGTCATTATTATCACTGTATTGCGGAAATCGACTGTACGTCCGTAGCTGTCGGTCAAACGGCCTTCGTCCATCACCTGCAATAACAGGTTGAATACATCGGTATGTGCCTTTTCTATCTCGTCAAGCAGGACAATGGAGTAGGGGCGACGTCGTACACGTTCGGTGAGCTGTCCGCCCTCCTCGTAACCTACATATCCCGGAGGTGCACCCACAAGTCGCGAAACGGTGAATTTCTCCATGTACTCGCTCATGTCAATGCGAATGAGGGCATCAGCACTGCCGAACATGAATTTTGCAAGTTCTTTTGCAAGCAGGGTTTTACCCACACCGGTAGGTCCAAGGAACATGAATGTACCTATCGGCTTATTGGGGTTTTGGAGGCCCACACGGCTACGCTGAATGGCTTTTGTCAGTTTTTCTATGGCACTATTCTGTGCGATTACCTTGCCTGTAAGCTCCTGTTTCATGCCTTTCAAGCGTGTCCATTCGTCCTGTTGCATACGTTGCATTGGTACGCCCGATATCATTGAAACCACACGTGCGACATCTTCCTCATCAGCAGTCTGTCGGCTATCGACAAGGCTCTTTTCCCACTCTTCCTTCATGTGGGCAAGTTCGCTTTGCAGCGTTTTCTCCTTGTCGCGCAGGTTGGCAGCACTCTCAAAGTCCTGACGTTTCACTGCACTGTTCTTCTCGCTGTTTACCTTGTCGATGAGCTCCTCTTGTTCCTCAATCTCCTTTGGAACAGTGATGTTGCTTATGTGCATTCTTGCTCCCACCTCGTCCATAGCATCTATTGCCTTGTCGGGGAAACAGCGGTCAGTGATATATCGGTCTGTCAATTTGACACACGCAAGCAGTGCTTCGTCGGTGTATGTGACATTATGATGGTTTTCGTATCTATCCTTTATGTTCTGCAGAATGACGTATGTATCCTCTGCCGATGTTGGTTCCACAAGAACTTTCTGGAAACGGCGTTCAAGAGCACCGTCCTTTTCTATAGTCTTGCGGTATTCATCTATGGTTGTCGCACCAATGCATTGTATCTCGCCACGTGCCAGTGCCGGTTTAAGAATGTTGGCTGCGTCCATTGAGCCCGGTGTTGATCCGGCACCCACAATGGTGTGTATCTCATCGATGAAGATGATGATGTTTGGATTGTTCTCAAGTTCGGTGATTATGGCACGCAGACGCTCCTCGAACTGTCCGCGGTACTTTGTTCCTGCAACAACGGCTGTCATGTCAAGTGCAATGATGCGTTTGTTGAAAAGTATACGCGAAGTCTTGCGTTCCACAATGCGCTGTGCAAGTCCTTCTACAATGGCCGACTTGCCCACACCCGGCTCGCCTATGAGTATAGGGTTATTCTTCTTTCTGCGGCTAAGGATCTGAGATATGCGCTCAATCTCCTTTTCACGCCCAACAACAGGGTCGAGCTTGCCCTCGCTTGCGGCTTTGGTCATGTCAACACCGAAGTTGTCGAGTACAGGAGTGTCATTCTGTGATTTTGTCTGCTGTGTACCTGCATATGCACGCTGGCTGTTGCCATCGTTGTTGTTCGGCAAAGTGTCCTCGTCATCGTCGTGGTCGGTGAATCCGAATCCGTCGGTGATGTTCTCGTTCATGTCAGGTTTCTTCTCCTTTACAGCGTCAAAAACCTTTGGATATGTTACATTGTACTCTTCGAGTATCTGTGCGGCAAGGTTGTTCTTCTCCTTCAATATGCCAAGCAATATATGCTCTGTGTCGGCAACGTTCTTGAAAGAGCGTGCTTCGAGAGTGGTGAAGCGCAATATTCTTGCAGTGCTTAGGCTCATTTCGATGTTTGTATCGTATGGCATGCTGCTTGTCTCTCCGTTGTTGCTTCTTGTTTCAAGTGCCTCCTTAATCTCCTGTATGTTTACTTTGAGGCTGTTGAGTATGTCGAGCGCACACCCTTTTCCTTTTCTGATGATTCCTAAAAGCAAGTGCTCGGGCTTGATGCTGTTGCTTCGCAGACGTGTTGCCTCTTCCTTGCTCAACGACAGTATCTCCGACATATTTTGTGAAAATTCATTGCTCATAATTATTCTCCTTAAATTCAGTGAATATCCGTTAGTTGTTCTTCGTAGTTGTTTTTCTGGTTGCGAATATACAACCCCAACCTGTTACGCGAACAATATTTTTACATAATAATCCTTGCAAAAAGCATGCCAAAGTATTAATAAACTAAAAATTAGAGACCGTAGCCTCTAATTTTTAATTTATTTTTTCTTTCCTATCTTGTATATGCCACTGCGTTTTATTGTGAGTAGGCCTCCGTAGTTGTTCCCGTAAAGGTCGCCCCGGTCGAATGCAAATGATGTCGTTATTGACCAATTGCCGGCAATCTTTGGCTTGAATGTCAGCTCCATAAGTGCCGATGTGTCATGCATTATCTCTTGAAAAGGATCGTTGTATGTACCCCAGTTGTTGCTGTGTGTCATCAATACGCGGTAATCGAGCCACGACAACAGGCTGCCTTCAATTCCTGCGTGGAATGCCTCAACACGGTTGTTGTAGCTTGTCAAGGTGTTGTCCTTGTTATATATAGGTGCACTACATAGTGGAGTGGCTATCATTTGTCCGTAATTGAACCATCCATTGTATTTACTATGATTGTAATTATTGTCTCTGCAGCTTATCTGGTCGGGGATAGCCTGTGTACTGTCATGGTATATAGGTCCGCTTTGGTTTTTCAGGTTGAAATACTCAATAGCAACACCCTTTATCCATTTGAAGTTCTTTAGTTTCAAATCCAATCCCACAAGCTGTTCTGTCCACAGTCCATACTCCCAGAACATCTGCGAGTGGTCATTAAAAGCGTGGTCGTAGTATAGTTTCAATGCCCAATCCTTGTCGTTCCATGTAATTGCACCTTTCCAACTGCCCAAAACATTGCCGGCGACATTCAATTGATCCGATGCATCGTATGCCTCATCACCTTTTAAAGGAATTAGTGCCAGGAAGTAATCTTTCAGACGTGACGGACTGTATACTGTCTTTCCGGGTTTGTTATTGGTGTTATATGTCGTTCCACCGAATTGTGTTGCCATGTGTAACCCCATTTCGGCAGTCAACGGGAATCTCTTGTCGTTGCCAAAGCGCAACATCAGCTCTTTGGAGTGGTAAAGAGTACCTATTGTATATGATTTCTCAGTTGAATAAGGTTGTACAAAATTCTTCTGCCATTTTCCGTCAGTGAAACGTCCGTATGCAAGGTGTCCTTTAATGCTGAACCACCCTTTTGTTCCGGGAACACTCCAATATTCCTTAAGGTCCAACCGCACCTGTGGAATAGGGCGTGCATTGCCACTTTCAACAAGCGAACCGGTTGTAAGACGGTGGTTCATCAGCTCTCCCCAACGCTCCTTCTGTCCAATGGAAAGCCTTATCTTTTTCCAACTGAAATCAACGTAGGCCTGTTGTATAAAAACTGTTGAGGCCATGTTCAGTCCTGCAACAAGGTCAATGTCCCAGTCCAATGCGATGTCGCTTTTGCTGAACGGGTGTCGGCCGCCTGCTCCCACGCGTGCGTATGCCATGAAGCTCTTCTCGCTGCCTAATCCTTGCCTGTTTGCCATGTGCCACATCGGGGCATATTCTCCTTGTCCGGCAGTAGCGGTAAGTTCTTGTCTCTCGGTCAAGGTCTGTGCTTTGCTGTTGCTTGCTGTCAGCAACAGGAGTGCTATGTATATGATTCTTTTCATTGTCGGTTTGTTGTAACTGTTGGCAAAGTTAGCAAAAACGTATGAATTATAAGATGTAGTACAACTTCTTAAATCGAATTTTTCTTACAAACATTTTAAACTCTTTGGACTTTTTTATAAATTCGTCCCCGAAATATGAAAATGACCCGTTCAATAATAATATCACTTATATCCCTATTCTTTCTTGCCGGTGCTGCTGTGTCATGTTCGGGCAATGACGGCGATATTGCAGGCAATGAACCTGCAATGCATGCGGTAAAGACCAAACCCAACAAAATCATATATTGGAACTGCAACCGTGAGTTCAACGACATGAACGACACTCACCTTAAGGCAGCCCAGAAGATTGGCATTGCCCCTCTTAATTCCAATGATCAGATACTTGAAGCCTCAAAGAAACTCTATATGATAGGTGGTCCTCTGCGTTTTGGTGAACCATATGTCGTAGACAAGCTTACCCACTCTTCACCATTCCTTGTAAAAGAGGCTGTAGAACTGTTGCACGACATAGGCCAGGCTTTTCAGGATTCTCTAAAGAACAAGCACATGCCGCCATACAGCATTCTCGTGTCATCGGTGCTTAGGACCGACAATGATGTCAAGAACCTGTCCAAACGTAACATCAATGCTTCGCAACGTTCCGTGCATTGCTACGGAACAACCGTCGATATCTCATACAAGAGATTCGTAAAGCACGACGATGAGGGCAAGGATGCCAACCACGCAAAGCTGAAAGCTGTGCTTGCCGAGGTGTTACGCGACCTCAAGAAGCAGGGGCGTTGCTATGTGAAACACGAGGTAAAACAGGCATGCTTCCACATAACGGCAAGGGAGTAACCGGCGCTTCCTGTGGTGTTGAATATTTTTCGTCGCATGTGTTCTGCTGGTATTACAGCAGGAATTGAACTAACCAGATAACTATAACTACCGTAATGAAAAAAAATCTCTTCTTCCTCTTGTTTGCCGTAGCTCTTGTATTGGCTGGCTGTGGCAAGAAAACTCATACATTCGAGATTAAAGAGGGCAAATTCCTTTATGATGGCGAAAAGGTACAGTTGATATGCGGTGAGATGCATTATCCGCGTATTCCTGTCGAGTATTGGCGCGACCGTATGCAGCGTGCAAAGGCTATGGGCCTGAACACCATTTCGGCATATGTCTTTTGGGCTGTCCATGAGCCACAACCCGGTGAATTCAACTTCGAGGGACAGGCCGACATAGCCCGTTTTGTAGAGATTGCTCAGGAAGAGGGTCTCTTTGTTCTTTTACGTCCTGGTCCATACGTGTGTGCCGAATTTGATTTTGGTGGCTACCCCTATTGGCTACAGAAGGATACATCTATGGTATGGCGAAGCGACAACCCTTCATTCCTCAAGGCATGTGAACGTTATCTGAATGCTCTGGGTAAGGAGCTTGCTCCGCACACTGTTACCAATGGCGGTAACATCATAATGGTGCAGGTGGAGAACGAGTATGGCTCGTACAGCAACGACAAGGTATACCTTGGCAAGGTTGCCGAAATGATAAAGAATGCCGGTTTCAATGTTCCGCTGATGACATGCGACGGCTCAGGACAGATGCCTAACGGATATATTCCCGGCATTATCCCGACAGTTAACGGTGCTGTAGGCGAGGATATCATGACATCTATCGACCGTTTCTATCCCGGTGGTCCGTACTTTGTGGCGGAGTTCTATCCTGCATGGTTCGATGTGTGGGGATTGCCTCATTCTGCAGTCGATTACAAAGGACCTGCCGAACAGCTCGATTGGATGCTGAGCCATGATGTGTCGGTGAGCATATATATGTTCCATGGCGGTACAAACTTCCACTATACCAATGGCGCAAACACCAACAACGGATCATACGAGCCACAGCCTACAAGCTATGACTATGATGCACCGCTTGGCGAGTATGGCAATGCCTATCCCAAATACCACGCATTCCGCGAGGTGATACAGAAGAACCTTCCTGCCGGTGTCACACTGCCTCCTGTTCCGGCCGATAACCCCACAACGACATTTGCCGAGGTGGAGCTTACAGAGTGGGCACCGCTGTCGGTGGCTTTTGGCGACAGGGTGAAGTCGGAAAAGACTATGACAATGGAGGATATGAATCAGGATTATGGATATATACACTACGAAACGGTAATTCCTGCTCCTGTAAAGGGTAAACTGCTTGTTGATGAGCTGCGTGACTATGCTGTGGTGGTATTGAACGGTAAGGTTGTAGGCAGTCTCGACCGTCGCTTCCGCAAGAATGCCATAAATATTGAAGTGACAGAACCGAACTCGGTTCTTGAGATACTTGTTGAGAATGGTGGCCGTGTAAACTACGGTAAAGACCTTGTGAACAATCTCAAGGGTATAACCAAGGGTGTCACTCTCAACGGCAAGGAGCTTACAGGCTGGACCATTACATCACTTCCGTTGCATCGTGCCGATGTAACAAAATTCAAGTTCCCCAAAATGCGTTACGAGGGTAATCTGCCGGGCTTCTATCGCGGTACGATAAAGATTGACAAGGTTGGCGATACCTTCATCGACATGACAGGCTGGGGTAAGGGTGCTGTTTGGGTGAACGGTAAGTCACTCGGTAAGTTCTGGGGCATAGGACCGCAGCAGACAATGTATCTGCCTGCTCCATGGATCAAGGAGGGTGACAACGAGATTGTAGTCTTTGAGATGGAGTCGACAGGCAAACGCACGCTATGTGGCTTGGACAAGCCTATATTGAACAAGTTGGGTGCCGACAAGAACTCGTTCAAGGTGGCTCGTGAGTATAATCGTGTACCTGTTCTCGATGAATATGATGGAATATTCAAGGGCAGGGTGCAGAAGAAGAACGGCTGGCAGGAGTTTATGTTTGACGGCATGAAGACCTTGCGACACCTCTGTATTGATATTCAGAGTACATACGACGGTATCCACTCATGTATCGCAGAGATAGAGCTTATTGACGATTGGGGCAATGTCATCGGCAAGAGAAAATGGAATATAGTGCATACCAATACCGAGGCTGCAGGTGATGGCGTTGCCGAGAAGATGATTGACGGTGACGAGGCTACAGCATGGCATTCAGCAGTTGAAAATACAAAGGTTATGCCTCACCAGGTTATTGTCGATTTGGGTAACATTCGCACTGTTAAGGGATTCCGAATCTTTGTGAAGGATGCGAATGATGGCTGTATAAAGGATTTCCGCCTCTATGGCCGCCCACAGTTCTTCCTTTATGAATAATGTAAATAAGTTCTGATGATTTATAACAGCATCGATATCCACGTGTGGATATCGATGCTGTTGCCTTTTATCGGACAACTCGACAATATTGGGTGTCAGGGTTTGCAACCTGCAAAATAGCGAAGCGTGTCATGCCGTGGAAAACAATGTTGCGAATAACTGAGCGCAGTATCAAATAAACTTGAATTATGCCGAGCGTGAGCAACTTTGCTTTCAGCAAAGTGACGAGAATATCTGTTTATATAAATACAAATCGTGGAGCTTCGAAGCTCCACGATTTGTCGTATAAATTTAAAATCAGTTAAACAGCTCATCGCGTTGCAGATAGGCAATGATCTCTCCTCTGTTGACATGATCTCCTTGCTTCGCGCAAATCTCAACGACGCGTCCACCGAGTCCTGTGGCAACAGGCTGCAACTCACCCCATGGAGTGATGATGGTACAGAACAGTTCGTCGGCTGTATAATGCTTACCTATGGCAGGTGCCAATGACTCACCCTCTACAACTATTTCCCAGACAATTTGTCCTTTCTCTGGAGCTACTATAGGATCGGCCTTTGCATGTTTTATAGCCTTTATCTCTTCGATACTCACGCCCTTGCTTGCCATCTGGCTATCCTTGGCTTTCTCAATGTCGGCAAGGAAACGCTCTTTTGCCACACCGCTCTTATAGTCGCGATATTGGCGGTCGTGCATGGCAAACTCCCAAAGTTCTTCATCGTCAGCGCCTGTATCCCAGCCAAGCTCTTCCATCTCCTTGCGGAACTTGTCAAGTGCATCGGGATAGAAGCTCTGTGGGTCGGCATCGGTAAATTCATATCCTTTTTCTTTGGCAAGCTGTATTATTTCGGGTGCTACCTCTCCTGGCAGACGACCACTCTTACCCAGAATCATTCCCCACATACTCTCGTCCATGCGGCTAAAACGTGGCTCGTCCTGCG
This sequence comes from Bacteroidaceae bacterium, assembly GCA_017555585.1. Taxonomy (GTDB): domain Bacteria; phylum Bacteroidota; class Bacteroidia; order Bacteroidales; family Bacteroidaceae; genus HGM04593. The sequence continues at coordinate 12,312 of JAFZGA010000009.1, read as the reverse complement.
CACGTGAGAGCAGGTTCATTAGGGCTATGTTCTTTACATATTGGCTGAACGGTGTCACCAATGGGGGATAACCCACCTTTGGCCACACATATGCTACCTCGTTGAACAGCTCAACCATAAGCTCATCGAGTGTGTATGTGGGCTTGCCCTTGCTTTGCAATATACCGTTTATTCCTTTGTGTACACCAGCAAGGTCCGACATCATAGAACCCATCATACCGCCCGGCAGTCCGCTGGTCAGTAGCAATGAGCTCATCAGTTTGTTGTTGTTATCCATGAACACTCCCATCCAGTCGTCTATGAACTCTTGTGTGAGGCTGCGCACCTTCATATATGCGTTCATATTTATCTCGGGCACATCAAAACCGGCATCCTTGAGCATTGCCTGTACACTGATTACATCAGGATGCACCTTACCCCATGACAATGGCTCCACAGCAGTGTCAATGATGTCACAACCGTTCTTGCACACTTCGAGTATCGATGCCATAGACAAGCCAGGACCGCTGTGTCCGTGGTACTGTATAATTATTTCAGGGTGTTTCTCCTTTATGCTCTTTACAAGGCGTCCAAGGAAGTCGGGACGGCCTATACCAGCCATGTCCTTGAGACATATCTCTGTTGCTCCGGCACCAATGAGCTCATCGGCAATGTTGCTGTAGTATTCAACGGTGTGTATAGGCGACGAGGTGATACATAGCGTTGCCTGCGGTATCATACCGGCCTCAAGAGCATATTTTATCGATGGAATGATGTTGCGTGTGTCGTTAAGACCGCAGAATATTCTTGTGATGTCTACACCCTGTGCCTTCTTTACCTTATACATCAGTCGTCTCACATCGGCCGGCACAGGGAACATTCTTAGTGCGTTCAATGCTCTGTCCAGCATGTGTGTCTGTATTCCGGCTTCGTTGAATGGCTTTGTGAAGCGTCGTACTGCATTGTTAGGATTTTCTCCTGCCATCAGGTTCACCTGTTCGAATGCTCCGCCGTTTGTTTCAATGCGCGAGAAGCATCCCATCTCTATGATTGCCGGTGCAACCCTCTCGAGCTGATCGACCAATGGCTGGAATTTTCCTGACGATTGGAACATGTCGCGATAGACCAAGCTGAATTTGATTTTCTTTTTCATGATGTATGTTTTTTTTGTTTCGGGCTGTACGCCCTCGCTTATACATTATTCTATCTCTATCTGCAAAGATAGTGTCTTTATTATAATAACCTATTTTTATTACATTTTTTATAAAAAAAAGTGGAGAATTTGCAATTATCTTAGAATTAAAAGGTTATTCGTATTGCTTGAAAATTGGGTAACGAGATAGCAACCGTTCGTATTTCTAAGTTCTTCATTGTTATGCTTCAATGTGATAACTCTAACGATATAAAGGTAATAAAAGAAATACAGACGAAAGAAAATTATCATCGTTCTCTCTTCGTCTGCATTTTCTTTTATAGCAATTTCTTTAAATCTTCAATATTGGGTAGTGCGTTGCGTAATCGCTCGGGCATATCTTTTGTAGCCCTATAAGTTGCAACACCCATAGGCTTGTCATAGTCTCGAATAGCAAACTCAACGAACGACTGATTCATATCACGACATAACAGGATGCCAATTGCGGGGTTTTCGTGCGTTTTCCTTACATATGTGTCAAGAGCCGACAGATATGTACTCAATTGTCCTAAATATGAAGAACGGAATTTCCCTGATTTTAGCTCAACAGCAACAAGTGAGTTAAGTTCTCGATTGAAGAAAAGCAAATCAACAAACATTTCCTCTCCCGAAACCTCCAATCTATATTGGTTTCCTACGAAAATAAAATCCTGTCCGAAGGTCAGGATAAACCTTCTGATATTATCCACAATGGACTTTTCGAGCAAACGCTCGTTCAAATCTTCATCTTGTATATCAAGTTCTTCTACATTGATAAAATCCAACAAGTATTCATCCTTGAATGCGTTCACTGCCTTTAACGCCTGCTTTGTACTCGGCATTGTGGTAGTGAAGTTATTGGGGAGTATTCCTCGGTGGTTGTATAAATCTGCTTTGAGATAATCCCTTAAAGTGTATTTATTCCAAAAGCGTGTGGCTGATTCGTGTATATAGAACAAACGAGCATCTAAAGACTTAGCCTTTGTTATAATCTCAATATGATGGCTAAAGCCGATAGCAACAAAGTCCGCCCATTGAAATTCGCCAGCCATTGGCTGACGAATTTCAATGAGCAATATTTGCTCGTTAAGCTCCGAATTGCTAACCGCAGTCAGTGTTTTATTTTCGTCAGCCATCGGCCACACTACGCGTGACCTATTGCTGTTGGCGTCGTCGATTAACATAAATGAGGAGCGAAAAATTTCGCTCCTCATTTATGTTAATTCCACAAGTTACCCCATTAACAACAAGTTGTTGAAGTTGCTATCGCTCGCCGGGCAATTTGTAAGCAAGCTTACATTGCGCTCGCTTAACCGCAACTTTCGCCTAACGGCTCGTGGAGTTTGGAACTAAATAGTAAGGGGAGCAATTGCTCCCCTTACTATTTAGTTCCATAAATTTCCCCACTCGCCGCGGTGACCGCTTGAAAGCTGACCGCCGTTTGAGGTATCTACTGTATTTTGATTGTCTAACTTCAATGAAGCTGCAAGCATGTTGGTTGCTTCAATGTTTACCTCTGTTGCAAGAGGTGTGCTATATACCTTTTTCATATATATTATAATGTTTTTTATTTTCTAATATGTTATTTGCACGGGCGGGCAAAACCCGCCCCTACATTTTCTATTTTCAATAAGTGAGATAAAAAGGATGAAGTTTAAGGCTTGCGACGGCCCGATAAACCGCAGTTTACTTTTGCGTAAATAAGGATTTAGAGGGCAAGCGTAACGCAAAAATTCGCCTTTTTAATCACTTATTACTTTACCAAAACCTTTTTGCCGTTAACAATGTAGATACCAGCCTCGGTAATCTCGCTTACGCGACGGCCTGTGAGGTCGTAGATAACCTTAACATCGTTCTCTACAACTACATTCTCGATTTCTGTTGTACCTGGGAAACGGAAGCTGTAAGAAGCAGCGTTCATACCAGCAGCCTTTGGCAAGTATGCCTTGAATGCATTGTTCTTCCAAGCCTCGTATGTAACTGCAGGCTCCTCAGCTGTACCATCGTTTGTTGTATCAGTGCTTACATTGTAAGCAGCAGTGTAAAGACCAACCTCGCCGTCTACAACGCCAAGAACATATGCAGCATCTGTAAAGTTCTTGTTTACAGTTGTACCCTTGAGCTCATTATTCTCAATTGCAGAAACCTCACCTGTTGCGTAGTTGAAGTTGTATGTACCGGCAGCAGCCTTAACAATTACAGCAGTATTTGCAGGAAGAACACCCTCAACCTTAGTCATAGCAGCATAACCATCTATTACAGCAGCTGTGTACACACCACACTCCTCACCTTCCAATGCAGGAATTGTAGCATTGTAGCCAAGGCAAAGTGTTGCGTAACCAGCTTCACCTACTGTAAGAGCATGAGAAAGCTCTGTAATGTCAGCAACCTCGCTGATTATCCAAGCCGAAGCACCGGCATTGTCTGTATTATTCCAAGCAACAACCTGGCTACCAGAAGCCTGTGCGTGCAACATAGCACCACCATTAGGAATAATAGATACAACATTAGCACGACCCATATTCGCAATAGCAACCTTTACAGTACCCTCTGTGCCTACAGCTGTAGCTTGGCCACCATTGTGTGGCTTATTTGTATTCAAATATGTGCCACGCTCTACATTGTAAAGATAGAAAGTGTTGTCACCAGCAGGAACGAACTGGAAAACATTAGCCAATGTCGCTGCATTCTGGAACTGCATTGCACCAGCATTGTTTACATACATCTTCTGACCACTGCGGCCGTCTGATGAAGGCATTGCGCTTGCAATATAGTAGAATGCACCCTCTGTTGGCTGAATTGTCTCAAGTGCATTTGCAGTACTCTGCAAAGCAGCCTGAGCAGCAGAGTTCGCAGCAGCACTCTCATTTCTTTCAGCAGCCTCTTTAGCAGTAGCCAAAGCAGTAGCCAAAGCAGCAACACTCTCTGCAGTGTAATAACCAACAGTTGTACCACCCTCACCATAAGCTGCAACAGCTGCATCTACCTGGACGATAAGAGCCTGCAAATCTGCAAGACCTGTCATATCACGCTCAGTAACCCACATTGTAGAACCCTGGTCTGCGCTACCCCAGAAGGCAATTTTGCCACTCTGAGCGTTCATATACTGATCGCTACCGGGATATTGGAAGCAGAAGTGCTCTGCATCTTTGTTAGTAGCACTTGCTTTGATGTTCCAAGCTGTAGCATTGGCAAAAGCACCGAAAGAAGGATTGCCCGAACCGTTAGAAACCACCGCATTTGCATCTGCAGGCGCACCATAGTTCACCATCTTGAAACCAGCGAATGGGTCACCAACAAATGCCCAAGTATAAGTGTCAACCTCATCCACTGCTATTGTTGCGTCCAACCACTCAATGTAAGTCTCAGCATACTGCAAGTATTTTCCATAACCGGCACTTGAGTGCTGCTGAATATAATACCAATTCTTTATACTATTAGCATCTGCTGCATACTTGAAAGGAAGGTTCTCCTCAACTGCAATAGTAACAGTCTTAGCTGGCGCATCTTCCTTTGCAATTGTACCCTCTGGCTTTGTAGCAGATACACCGAATGGGAATGCAACAGTGATGTTAGGATACTCAGCACCAGTTATAGTATTCACAGTCTGTGTGTAATCGTCAAGAGCCTGACCGTTGTAAGTAAAGTTGTAAGTGATTTCAATTGCCTGTACAGCATCGGGATCCTGCTGCTCAACAAATTGCCATGCCGAAGCAGAACCAACGCTACCACCCCAAGAAACGATGTTGCCACTAGCATTGCTGCCGCCACCGTGATTATTTGCGTGAACAGTAGTGTTATTAGAAACAATGTTATACTGACCAAGACCAAGTGCCTTAACAGTTGAAGCTACATATTCAGTAGAGACCTCTGTACCATTCAAATACTTTTCTGTACCAAGGTTCTTAAGTGCCACTGTCTGACCGTTAACAGTTGTAGGAATCCAGTAGCAGTTCTTGTTTGTAAGGTCAATAGTATTCCAGCCAAGTGAACCATCCTCATTAACAACAAGACCCTTTTTAACACCCTGTGTAGCCTCGAACAATGGAGCCTCGATGGTATAGAAATCATTTATATTAATTTCGCAATCCTCGGCAAGCGCTACAAGGAAAACAGAACCATCATCATTTGCGCTCCATGTAGTGAAGTCTGGTTCGTCTGCAGCAGTTGCATAGTTACACTCGTTCCAGCAGCTATTTCCATTCAAACCACCCTTAGGACCGAAAGCAAGACCTGTACCCTTTGGTGAAACACCAACAGCCCAAGCTGCACCTTCAGCAGTCCAAGAGCCTGCAGCTTTGTTTCCATCACCGATTGTAGCGAGCTTCAAACCAGGAGCAGCCGCATTGTGAACGTAAAGTTCATCGTGGCTACCGGTGAAGTAGAACTTGTGCTTGTTAACAACAGTAGCAACCTGCTCATCTTTGATACCAACGCTCTCACCAGCAAAGTACATGTAACCACCAGGCTGTGAAGAACGGGTGTTCACGATTGTGTAATAAATCGGATTGTTTACATCCGTTGTAATCTGTGGAAGGTCTGTAGGACCGGCCCACAATGTTGTCACTGCACATAGCAGCATCAACATTAAAGAAGTAATTTTTCTCATAAAATTTGTTATTAAGTTGATTAAAATAAGTTCAAAAACAAAGTCCTTTTTGAGGGCTACGCAATATCTGCGCAAAGATAGTAAAAATTAGGCAATTATCATTTATTTTTATAGAAAAAACAATACAATCGTGTGAAAGTTTACAATAATTAAATAAAACGGTGTTTTTTTACCATGTATAGTGTTTAAAAGCTGTTTGAATTTCTGAAACCGCAGCGTAAAAACCGTTTCTTGTAAAGTTGTTTTGTAAAGAAATCTCTTGTCCCTCTAAGTGCTGTGGAATAATGGCTGCTTAATTGATACGCCATGCCACAAAGAGATGCTTTGACAATGCTTGCTTACCGTATCCCACGCGGTGCTAATTACACCAGCACTACGCGTGACTATTACTGCAAGCATCGTCGAACTAAACTTTCGTCGCTTCGCTCTGTCGGCATGACATGGTTGGCGTTTTTTCGGGTTGCAAACCCTGATACTCACTCTTGGCGGATAGCATATCCGCCAAGACGAATGTAATGCATTAATCAAGTGTGTTGAAAACACTGTGAATTAGTGTGTTAAAATTAGTAGAGTAGGGCGCTTTCTTTGGGTGGACATACTGGTTTGTCCCTACGAAATCGCAAACAAAAGAATACGCCACAATATTAATCAATATACAAACCAGCCGATTTGCCAGCAAATCGGCTGGTTTATGAAACACATCAGCATTATACCGCCAACAATTCGGAACCAATCAATCTAATCTCCGCCTTAATACATTCAAGCCTTTCATCAGACGGACGTTTAGTACCATTGATATACTGTGCAAGAAGACTCTGAGCCATTCCCAGGCGACGAGCTACAGCAGAAGCATTGATTTCCGGATGAGCCATAAATAGTTCATACAAAACATTGGTACTCTTTGGACTAAAAAATCCTTCAAAACTCAAATCCTCATCAATCTCCTCCCAATGTATACCAAAAGCATCTGCTGTATAATTATTACGTTGCTCAGGTGTTGCATACTTCAGTCGTGGATAGTCCGAGAACTTTTCGCAAGCCTCGCGACCATCGACCGTTCTGATCCATACCGCAGTATCGGTAATCCAAATCTTTTCAATAGTCATCATAAGGCAAATTTTATTTATTGTTATTAAAAAACTTATTCCAGTGTTCAGCAATAATCTCGGCATTCTCTTCAATAACAGATTCTGCCATTTTTATTTCGGAAGGTTTCAAACCGTGATTTTCGACCAAAGCCACTGGGCTGATTGTGAATTTAGCATGTATATTTCCTTTTACAACATGATCATGAATTGGTTCATGATCATTAGCATAAAACAGAAATCTAAAACCGAATAGAATAAAAATAGTTGGCATATTATTAATATTGTTTTTGCAAAAATGGGTAATAATTTTATAACCTACAACTTTTTTGCAGATTATTTCGTGCTATACAAGGTTAAAAATTGCCAAAGGATATAACGGATTCAACATCTTGGCAGTCAAGACGTGCTGGTGTTTAAAAAGAGATGCTTTGACAATGCTTGCTTACCGTATCCTACGCGGTGCTAATTACACCAGCACTACGCGTGACTATTACTGCAAGCATCGTCGAACTAAACTTTCGTCGCTTCGCTCTGTCGGCATGACATGGTTGGCGTTTTTTTGGGTTGAAAACCCTGATACTCAATATTGGCGGATAGTATCCGCCAAGACGAAGGAATGTGATGTGCGAGGGCTGGGGGATCTCTAAAAACGGTGTTTGAGATTTGCCTTCGGCGATGTTGTTTGTGCTCGTTGTAAAACATTGAAGAAAACTTCATGTTTAACTCGCGCAATCACAACATTCTCACATACGTTCGATATGACAAAAACGCGGTATTTTATATGTTTGGGTCAACACCTATATTATTACCTAAAATAACAGCTCGTTTTTGTTCAAAATGTACATGTGGTATTGAAATATGTGGCGAAATGTGGGAAAAACGCCATAAAATCAGTAGAAATCAAAAATTATTTCGCCACTAAATAATGAATTTCGCCACATATTTCGTGTTTTAACCAACATTATATACTATATATCGCGCAAAATAGCACTTTTCGAAATGATATGCGAACTTTGCACCGGAATTAATGAAAACAAGATTAAAAAATCACTGATGAAACATTACTTGTCGTACATAGAACAAGCGATAAAGGAGAATTGGAACAAGCCGGCTATCAGCAACTACGGCGATAACACATTGAAGTATTCCGATGTCGCCATCAATATCGCGAAATTACACATACTCTTTGAGCAATGCGGTATAAAGAAAGGTGACCACATTGCCATCTGTGCAAGAAGTTCTGCCGAATGGTGCGTAGCTTTCCTCGCCATAGCTTCGTATGAGGCTGTTGCCGTTCCTTTATTGTCGGATTTCCTTCCTGAGAATGTCATGAATCTTACAGTGGCTTCGGACAGCAAGCTGCTTTTTGTCGATAAGGGTGTCCTGGCGGGCATGAAACGCGACAATGTGCTTTGTAAGTCTGCTACAGCTGAGAAGCTGACTGCTATTGTAGATATTGTGACATGGACAGCTGTTGAAGGATACGAGGAAAAGCTGAACGTAAAGCCGAGTGACGTTGAAAAGATATATATGGAGCGTTACCCATGTGGCATGAGTGTGAATGACGTCGACCTTAACAAGGGTGACAACGACAGCCTGGCTGTCATCAGCTATACATCGGGCACAAGCAGCTCGCCAAAGGGTGTGATGCTGCCTGCGAGATCACTGTCGGGTAATGTGGAGATTGCACGAAAGCTTGTTCCCGTGGCTGTGAATGAGGGTGGCAACACGCTCTCTATATTGCCGTTTGCACATATTTTCGGTCTCGCATTCGACTTCCTTTTCCTTTTCTCATGCGGTTGCCACATCAATATCTTTACTGAGAAACCTGTTCCTGCGCGTCTGCTGAAGGCTCTGGCTGCAGTGAAGCCGTTCATATTCCTCACAGTGCCCCTGCTTGTGGAAAAGGTGTTCCGTTCAAAGGTGATACCTACCCTCAAGAAGCCTGTAATGAAATTCCTGCTCTCTATACCGGGTGTGCGCAGGCTTATATTAAATAAGGTACGTTCCAAGATTATTGATACTTTCGGCGGTAATCTCGCCAAGGCCGGTTTCTTTATTGGCGGTGCTGCCATAAGCAAGGACGTGGATAAGGTGATGAAGAAAATCAGAATACCTTATGCTGTGGGTTATGGCATGACTGAGTGCGGTCCGCTCATCAGCTATGTGGCATCGGCTCACCCGTCAATTGACGACAGAGGTGGCGTGGTGGACGGTAACCTTGAGTTGCGTATCGACTCGGAACGTCCGTCGAAGTTCCCCGGTGAGATACAGGTGCGCGGTGCTGTGGTTACAACTGGATATTACAAGAACGAAGAGGCTACAAAGGCTGCCTTTACAAGTGACGGTTGGCTAAAGACCGGTGACATGGGTACACAGGACCGTTACGGTACTGTATTCATCAAGGGACGCTGCAAGAATATGATTCTTACCGGTAGTGGACAGAATATCTATCCCGAGGAGATTGAGGACCTTGTGAACCGCATCCCATATGTTGCTGAGAGCCTTGTCGTTGGCAGAAACCATGCCATTGTTGCGCTTGTGGTTGTTGATCAGGATATGGCAAAAAACAGTGGAATAAGCGGCGAACAGGCAACGCTTCTTGTTGAGAAGGAGGTATTCGCACTCAATGCAAAGCTCCCTGCATATAGCCAGATAGCACGTTGTGAGTTCCGCAATGAGCCATTCGAGAAAACACCGAAGCAGAGTATCAAGAGATTTATGTATAACTGATATATAATTGACAATAAATAATCAAATAGATATTATGAAACACTTTTTGTCTTACGTTGATGAGTCTATCAAGACCAACTGGAATGCTCCGGCATTGAGCAACTATGGTGCAAATACATACACTTATGGTGATGTTGCATCGGGAATAGAGAAGATGCACTTGCTGTTCGAGGAGTGTGGTATCAAGAAGGGTGAGAAGATTGCTATCTGCTCACGTAACTCTGCCGAGTGGTGTATCGCATATTTGGCTGTGGTTACATACGATGCTGTGTGTGTGCCTTTGCTTGCCGATTTCCTTCCACAGAATATAGCTGACCTGACACGTCTCTCGGACAGCCGTCTGCTTATGGTTGATGATTCTATCTATGGTGGTCTGAAGCGTGACGGAATACTGTCGCAGTTCGATGGCTTTGCCGATTTCTGCGGTCTTGTGTCTGTTGCTGACCTCAAGGTGCTTGTTGACTGCAACGAGAGACTTGCTGATATGAACGAGAAGGTTGATGCCGCGTTTGCCAAGCGTTTCCCTAAAGGTGTAACTCCTGAGCATGTGAATTACAAGAAGGACGATTTGGACGCGTTGGCTGTCATCAGCTATACATCGGGTACAAGCAGCTCGCCAAAGGGTGTAATGTTGTCGGCACGCTCAATTTCTTCGAACGTACAGTTTGCCCGTGACCATATCCCTGCAGAGGCAAAGGATACTCTGTTGTCAATCCTTCCGTTGGCACATATCTTCGGACAGATTTTCGACTTCGTATATCCGCTTACATGTGGTTGCCACGTCAATATATTTACCGAGAAGCCTATCCCTGCACGTCTGTTGAAGGCTCTTGCCGATGTGAAGCCTTTCATGTTCCTTACTGTTCCTTTGCTCATAGAGAAAATTTTCCGCGCAAAGGTAATGCCTACATTGCAGAAACCTCTGATGAGAGTGTTGCTTACAATACCGGGATTGAACTCTGTAATATATAAGAAGGTGCGCTCGACACTCGTTGCTACGTTCGGTGGCAATATCGAGAAGGGCGGTATCATTCTTGGTGGTGCGGCATTGAACAAGGAGGTCGAGAAGGTGATGAAGAAGGTGAAACTACCATATTGTGTAGGTTACGGTATGACTGAGTGCGGTCCGCTCTTGAGCTACAAGAGATGGCAGGATTTCGTTATCCGCTCATGCGGTGCTGTGGCTCACCCTGGTGTTGAGATACGTATCGATTCAAGCAACCCATCGAAGATTCCGGGAGAGATTCAGGCAAAGGGTGCTTCGGTTATGGACGGTTACTATAAGAATCCAGAGGCAACGAATGCTACATTTACACGCGACGGCTGGTTGAAGACCGGTGATATGGGCCTCATGGACAAGAATGAGAATATCTTCATCAAGGGCCGTTGCAAGAATATGATTCTTACAGCTAATGGTCAGAATGTTTATCCTGAGGAGATCGAGGATCTTGTGAACCAGTTGCCAATGGTTGCTGAGTCGTTGATTGTAGGTCGTAAGCATGGATTGGCTGCTATTATTGTTCCTAACCCTGATGCTGTGAAAGAGGCTGGTGTTTCTCCTGAGGAGCTTCATAAAGCGATGGAGGCAAATATTGCTGAACTGAATGCGAAATTGCCGGTTTACAGTAAGATTACTGTATGCGAGATAAAGAATGAGCCTTTTGAAAAGACTCCTAAATTGAGTATCAAGCGATTCATGTATAAGTAATTCTTTTTGCATTTTCATAATTGAAAATGGGCGCTGTGTTTTTTTACGGCGTCCATTTTTTGTAATAATGCCGGTCTCAAACTGTGTAGGTTTTGTTTTGGGATTACCTCTGCTGTTGGAAAGTGTGAAGCGTGTCATGCCGATGGAATGCTGTGACGAGACGTTTTGTTGAGGGATTGCACGAAAAAATATCTTACAGTGTTTATTGTATTCTTTGGTAGTTTTTAACCTCGCGAACTATGTCATATCGATGGAACGAAGTGACGAGACGTGTTGTTGAGGGCTTGCACGAAAAAAACTCTATGAGCGTGTATTGTATTATTTGGTAGTTTTTAACCTTAACGCTTCTGTTGTTTATTCATTTTGTAGTCTTTCTTTCATGTACTTTGGTCGCGCCAAAGTACACAAAGCGCCCGGCACACGTAAAAAACAGTCGTTTGTTGCTTTGTTCACAAGTTGCAAGCAACATTCTTCAGTCGCAACAAACTTGCCACTTCAATCCTATCTGTCTTGAGCAGGGTGTTGCGAAACTCGCTCCGCATGGCTGTATAAGAAAAATTACACCCATGCTGCACTCAAACATTCTCACACAATGGCCTGCTCAAGACAGGGATTTCCGTTGTGTTTTTATCGGTGCCGGTTATGTTTTGAAGTTACTTTTGCTGATGGAAACCGCGATGCTGTCGTACTGACAGAGTGCATGCGACAAGCACGCGGGCCTTGTCATATCGACCAAATGGGAGAGATCTCTCGTCGTTACACTCCATCGCGATAGAAGCAATTCCCTGCCAACGGCGGAACGGCACCGTTGAAAAATCCAACGCAAGGCCGTTTGTTTTCAGGCCATTGTGCGAGGACTGTTTGAGCAAAATGCGGATATATATTAACGTGAGTTCGATATAATTTTAGAATAAAGAAAGTTGCCCGTCATTGACAAATTCCACGTCAATGGCGGGTTTCTTGTCAAAGAAACAATACGCAGCGATAGCACCCAAAGCATTTGCAATGAAATTGTTGAATGAAC
>JAFZGA010000008.1 GCA_017555585.1 Bacteroidaceae bacterium | reverse complement strand
TCACGATTAGCGCATACTGTCAAAGATGTCAGTTGACAATGTCAACTTATCGCAACCCACGCTACGCGTGACCTATTGCTATTGACATTGTCGATTAAACAAGTTTAATTCCGCAGCACCCTGAAAACAACCGAAAGCCTGTAGTGACGAACAGACGACCGACCGAAGGCTCACATATGTGGCCTGAGCAAAGGACGTTTGTGAAGATTTTTCCCGTGTGCCGAGTTCTTTGCTCCTTTCTGTCGGCACAGAAAGGAGAGAAAGAAAGACTACAAAAAGAATAAACAACAAAGGCGTTAAGGTTAAAAACTGCAGTGGAATACAACGGATTCTTCAATGTTTTACAACGAGCATAAATAGCATCGCTAAACTGAACTTTCGTCGCATGCGCTCTGTCGCCATGACACGGTTCGCAGATTCCGGATGCGTTTTGCGGGCACGGCACGCCGTGTCCATCTGCTTATTTTAAGCCCCTGAGGTTACCCATTGATTGCGCAGAACATAATAAGGGAGGTACGATTCAAAAATCATACCTCCCTTATTATGTTCTGAAACCTTTTACGATGCAAGGATTTCCTGTGCACGAACAGTCTCTTTGTCAATAGGCTTATCGTCCTTGATAGCCTTTGTAAATGGAATATACACCATCTCGTTGTTTCTCAAACCAATCATTACATTACGCTGGCCTTCGAGCAGAGCGTCAATAGCTGCAACACCCAGACGGCTTGCAAGGATACGGTCGTTGGCTGTTGGGCTGCCACCGCGCTGCAAATATCCAAGAATAGAGACGCGAACGTCAAGCTCTGGGAAACGCTGGCGCATTCCCTCGGCAACTTCCATAATGTTATAGTCTTTCTCGCGTCCTTCGGCGAATAGCACGATACTGCTGCTCTTGGTACGGCGCAAGCCGTTAGCGATGAACTGGTTGATCTTCTCGAACTCAGGGTCAATCTCAGGCAATACGCAAGCCTCTGCACCTGTAGCTATTGTTCCGTTGAGGGCAAGGAATCCTGCGTCGCGGCCCATTACCTCTACTATGAACAGACGCTCGTGTGACGATGCGGTGTCGCGGATCTTGTCGACGCACTCCATGATGGTGTTGAGTGCAGTGTCATATCCGATGGTGGTATCGGTACCGTAAAGGTCGTTGTCAATGGTACCTGGCAAGGCGATACATGGAATGTCGTGCTCGCGTGCAAGGTTATATGCACCGGTGATTGTTCCGTCACCGCCAATAACAACCAATGCATCAATCTCCTCGCGCTGCAGTGTCTCGTAAGCCTTTGCGCGTCCCTCCTCGGTCTTGAACTCGTCGCAACGGCTGGTCTTGAGTATTGTACCGCCTCGCTGGATGATGTTACTTACGTTCTCGGTCTTGAACTCCTTGATCTCTCCTGTAATCAAGCCTTTGTAACCACGGTAAATTGCTTTTACCTTGATATCGTGATAAATACATGCACGGGTCACGGCGCGTATCGCTGCGTTCATACCCGGTGCGTCACCTCCTGATGTGAGTATTCCTATACAACGGATCTTGTTTTTCATGTTGTTTTGTTATTATGGTAATTTATAATTGCTTTCTTGCAGTTCTCCATCAGCCATTTGGGGGTGGATGTTGCTCCGCAAATGCCAATGGAACCTATATCTTCGGTGAGAGTGAAGTCGATGTCCTCAGGGCCTTCGATCTGGTAAACATTCTGGTTCACTTTCTTGCATTCGTTGTAGAGAATCTTGCCGTTAGAACTCTTTTTGCCACATACAAAGAACAGTAGCTGGTGTGCCTTGGCAAATTCTCCTATGCCGTTCATGCGGTTGGCAACCTGTCCGCAGACAGTGTTGAACGACTCGCATATATGGTTGCTGTCAATGCGCTCCTTTATGGCTGCGACAATCTCCTTGTAGCCTTCGAGTGATTTTGTCGTTTGTGAATATATGTATGTATCCTTCTCTTTTGCTATACGGTCTAGCTGGGATGTGTTCTCTATGACTATTGCTTCGCCATGTGTCTGTCCGACAAGTCCCAGCACTTCGGCATGTCCTGCCTGTCCGTGTATTATTATCTGCCGTTCTCCGCTATCAGTCTCCTGCCATTTCTTCTTTATGCGTTGCTGTAGCTTCAGAACTACGGGGCATGTGGCGTCGATGAGCTCAAGATTGTTCCTCTTTGCTGTCTCGTATGTCTGTGGCGGTTCTCCGTGTGCGCGTAGCAGCACCTTGGCATTGTGGAGCTTGCTGAATGTCTCGTGGTCTATGGTGACAAGCCCCATGCGTTTTAGTCGGTCACACTCTATGCTGTTATGTACAATATCCCCCAAGCAGTACAAGGTACCGCCTTTCAGCAACTCCTCTTCGGCCTTTTTTATGGCTGTTGTCACACCGAAGCAGAATCCTGAATATTCATCAATCTCGATGTTCAGCATTGTCCTGTCAGTTTCTTGAATTGTTCAATAAGCCACTCCATCTGCTCCTCGCGTGTGAGGTTGCTGTTGTCGAGCAGCAGAGCGTCGTCGGCTCTTTTCAGTGGGCTTACTTCGCGTGTCTGGTCCAAATGGTCTCGTTGCAACACGTTCTCGAGTATCTCGTTGTAGTCGGCTTTGTCGCCACGTGCAGTAAGCTCGTCATAACGGCGCAGTGCACGAACTTCGGCAGAGGCTGTTACAAAAATCTTCATCTCGGCATTTGGGAAAACAGTTGTGCCTATGTCGCGGCCGTCCATGACAATGCCTTTGGCTTTTCCCATCTCGCGTTGACGGTTCACCATCTCCTCACGCACGAAGTCGAGTGCCGCAACCTGGCTGACGAGGCGTGATACCTCGAGTGAGCGTATCTCATGCTCTACATTTCTGCCGTTGAGGAATGTTATAGAGTTTTTAGTATCTGGGTCAACACCGAATGTAATGTTTATCTCCTTTATCCTTGTGCGAAGCGACTCTGTGTCAATTGCCCCCTCGGCAATGAGGCCGTTCTGCATGCAGTATAGGGCTGTAGCGCGGTACATTGCTCCACTGTCGAAGTAGAGATAACCTATGTTACGTGCCAATGCTTTTGCCATTGTACTCTTTCCGCATGACGAAAATCCATCAATGGCTATTATGATTCTTTTCATACTTCTGCTTCTTGTTTTGTATAATTTCCGTGAAGGTAATAAAAAATCCTTCACATTCAAAGTGAATATGAAAGATTGAATAATAATGAGTGTGAGGCAGCATGCAATTTGCTGTAGGAGGCATTGAATTTTACCTTATAAATATTGAGTCCGGCACCAATGCTAAATCCGTCCAATGTCTTTTTGCTTGTAGACAGCTCACGTCCTGTACGGTAATTGTATCCCAACGAGAAGTAGAAATTCTTGCCTATCAGAACGTCTGCACCTATGATGAAATGCTTCAACAGCAGCTCACCAAAGTTGTCGGCGCTGCCGTCGGCATTGTAGAAATCGCTCTTTTTCCAACGGTGCAGGTTGTAGAAGAGTGCCGACAGGCGTATGGGCGCATGGGCGAATCCTTTGGTGATTCCTAACTGGAAATCCATCGGCATGCTTTCGTACTGCTCCTCAAAGGCCTTTACCTGTCCGCCAAGGTTCTTTCCTGCCAACGATAACGAAAAATCCTTGTCGGCGTTGAAATAGTTGATACCGAGGTCGACACCCAAGCCAAGTGCATACATGCTCTCATATTTTGAATATATCAGTTTGCCCGATACACCTCCGCTCCAGCGTTCTCCAAGCAGGTAGCAGTAGGTGAATGTGAAATCCATCTCCTTTGCCGAAAATGTGCCGGTGAATATGTTGTCTTCGGTATATCCGTCGAATGTGCCGTAGTCGACATAGCGTGCAAGTACTGCTATCGATGAACGCTCGCCGAACCTCTTGTTGAATGCGGCTCCACCGACATTGCAATCGCCCATGTATGACATGTATGAGAGGTTTATTGTCTTGTCGCTGACATTGGTGAGCAGTGCCGGGTTATGCATGGTCAGCGACAGGTCATCTTCTATGAGTGATATGTTGTCGCCACCCAGTGCGGCTGCATGTGACGAGTATGGCAACCGCAGGTATTTGAATGTATATTCGCCTCCTTGTGCCGATGCTGTAAGTGCAACAAACAGAAATATGTAAAAAATAATATACTTATATTTCACTTTGAAAGATAATTTTTTTAGTTTTGCAAAAGGTTATCACCATTTGTCTTGCGAAGATAATGATTTTTTATTTATCAATCATGTTTGCCAAGTCAAATAAAATATACCTGTTGCCGTTATTATTATAAATAACGTTGAATTTGTTATTTTATGTTGCCGATGACAAGAAAATCTTTTTAAAAGTAAAAAAAGATTGTATTTCATCGTGTGTATTGAAAAATATTGTTTATTTTTGCCCGTTAGAAAATATATACAATTTTACGATATGAATACAGAGAACAAACAGCAAGCTAAGGATGGCAAAGATCTCAAATTGGAACTTGAGGTTAAGAAGAATGCCAAAGTGAACTTGGAGCAACACACTTTTACATGGCTCTTGATGGGTTTTGTGATTGTTTTTGCTACAACATTTGCAGTAATAGAGTGGACAACTTTTGAAAGACAGGAGAAGAAAGAGAAGAAAGCACAACAGCAGGCTCTCGATATTCCTATCGATATTCTTGTACCTTTTACAATTCCTGAGAAGAAGGTGGTTCCTCCTCCCCCCGAAGCAAAGAAAATCGTTGATATCATCGAAATTGTAGAGGACGAGGCAGAAATCGAGGAGAGCGATCTTGTTTCTATCGAGGAAATGGGTGATGTAGTAGAAATCTCTGACAACACCAATATCTTTGTAGAGGAAGAGGTTGTTGAGGAGCAGGTGTTCCAGGTTGTAGAGCAGCAGCCTGAGTTCCCGGGTGGTATGAAGGCTTTGATGAAGTATCTCCAGGATAACATCAGCTATCCAAGAATCTCTCGCGACAACAACTCACAGGGTCGTTCATTCATTCGTTTCGTCGTAAATGCCGACGGTTCTATCGAGGGTGTTGAGGTACTAAAGAGCTCTGGTGATATCTATCTTGACAAAGAGGCTATGCGCGTGGTTAGCGGTATGCCAAAGTGGTCACCTGGTAAGCAGGCCGGTAAGCCGGTACGCGTGTTCTTTACCTTGCCGGTTGTATTCCGCTTGCAGTAAAAAATATGATATAATGAAAAGAGGCTGCGCTGCAGCCTCTTTTTTTAATTAAATAAATACAGAATTATGTACACTTGGGAAGAATTAAGAGATAAGGTAAATCAGTTTATAGATAACCTGGAGTTTGAAAGAGAACCCCGTGAGTTGTATGCTCCCATAAGGTATACGTTGGAGCAGAGTGGCAAGCGCGTGCGTCCGGTACTCTTTCTCATGGCATACAATCTATATAAGGAGAGCGTGGACGAAGCGTTGTATCCGGCAGTGGCAATGGAGACATATCATAACTATACTCTTATACATGACGATGTGATGGACCGTGCCGACATTCGTCGCGGCAAGCCTACCGTCTGTGCCAAGTGGGGTGATACTCCGGCTATCCTCTCGGGTGATACGATGCTGGTCCTTGCCTATGAGTTCCTCGCTCATGTGCCGGTAGATAAATTGCCTTCGATGCTTGCGCTGTTCACAGAGACTGCCAAGCAGATTGGTGACGGCCAACAGTATGATATAGAGTTCGAGACCCGAGACAATGTGTCGGAAGATGAGTATCTTGAAATGATACGTCTCAAGACGTCAGTGCTTCTTGCCGCCTCTTTGAAACTGGGTGGTATCCTTGCCGGTGCAAGCGACAGTGACCTTGAGAATCTGTACCGTTTCGGTGAGAAGATGGGACTTGCATTCCAGTTGCAGGATGACCTGCTCGATGTATATGCCGACCAGTCACTCTTCGGAAAGAAGATTGGCGGAGATATCTGTTGTAATAAAAAGACATTCCTGCTCATTACGGCTCTCAACCAGGCTTCGCCCGAACAGTTTGCCGAGATGAAGCAGTGGATAGCTGAGAGTGATTTCAACGAACAGGAAAAGATAGCTTTCTTTACCGGAATGTATGACACTTTAGGTGTAAAGGAGATTTGTGAGAAACGTATCGAGACGCTTTTTGCAATGTGTGATGATTATCTCGCACAGATATCCTTACCCGAAGAAAAGAAGGTGCATCTGAGAGCTTTCGCCAATTCTTTGTTGAACCGTAAACTATAATCAAACCATGCCGTACCGCAGATTGCCCAAGACCGACCAGGCACGTATACGTGCTTTGAAGGCGGCTGTTGACAGCAGTACGCAGAACGGTATATATACCAATGTGTTGTCGCACAACACCTATCATCGTGCAAAGGATTTCCTTGAGCGTTTCTCGCGTGAGGTGGCTGTATATCGTCGTTGTGTCAGCGAACAGTCGTCGAAACGAGGCAACAAGGAGTATGAAGCAGCATTGAAAAAGGCGCGAATGTATGTATCCCACTTTATTCAGGTGCTAAGCATGTCTATTATGCGTGGTGAGATTGCCCGCAACAAACGTCCCTATTACGGTTTGCCCGAGGACGAGGATACCATACCCAATCTCTTTTCGGAGAGTTCTGTACTTGAATGGGGAGTGAAAATAGTTGAGGGTGAACGTCGTCGTCAGGGCGAGGGTGGTGTGCCTATATATAATCCCACTATGGGCCGCGTGTCGGTTGTCTTTGAACTCTTCAAGGGAATGTATGAAAGACAGCAACAGTTGCAGAACCGTACAAACGAAGCGCTGGGTAACATTTCCGATATGCGCTATGAGGCAGACGAGATAATATTCGAGGCGTGGGGTGAGATTGAAAAGGCATTCTCGGTATTTCAGGGCGCGGAACGCCTGAAGAAATGTGCATCGTACGGTGTCATCTATTATGACCGCCCCGACCGTAAAAGAAAAACTGAAAAGGAAAATGATTGATTTTGTCGATACACATACCCATCTGTTTGTTACTGAATTTGACGAGGATAGGGACGCTGCCGTAAAACGTGCGTTGCAGGCTGGCGTGAAAAAGTTGTGTCTTCCGTCGATAACAGAGGATACTCTCCCTGCCGTTTTGGCAATGTGTGATGTATATCCGGGGGTATGCTATCCAATGATAGGCCTGCATCCTACTGAGTTGGGCGATGATTACAAGTCGACACTTGAACGGTTGTACACTGCTCTGAAGAGCGATGACCGTTATATAGCTATAGGCGAGGTGGGAATAGATCTCTATTGGGATGATACACGCAGGAATGAGCAGATTGATGCATTCAATATGCAGATAGAGTGGGCCGCCGAAACAGGCCTTCCTCTTGTTATACATTCGCGTAATGCCTTTAACGAGCTGTACGAAGTTATGGAGAGCCATCGCAGTAAAGGCCTGACAGGTGTTTTCCATTGCTTCTCGGGAAATGAGGATGAGGCCCGCAAACTCCTTTCATTTGATGGCTTCTATTTGGGTATAGGTGGTGTCCTTACATACAAGAAATCGACACTTCCTGCAGCCTTGAAAAATGTACCGCTTGAAAGGATTGTTCTTGAGACCGATTCACCCTATCTTCCACCGGTCCCTTTCAGGGGAAAACGTAACGAAAGTTCATATATTCCTTATATTGCCGATTTTATGGCAGGTATGTACGGATGTACTGCGGGCGATATAGCGCGTGTGACAACGGCGAATGCCTTTAAGCTTTTTCCCAAATTGTGTAAATGATGGATTTCGATAAAATAGAGATATTCGGCGATGGAACATCACCGGTGATTATTGCCGGACCGTGCAGTGCCGAAAGTGAGCAACAGGTGATGGAGGTCGCAACAGAGCTTGTCGGTAAAGGTGTGACTGTTTTCCGTGCAGGAGTATGGAAACCGCGTACCCGTCCCGGATGTTTCGAAGGTGTCGGGCAAGAGGCACTCCGCTGGTTGCGAAGAGTAAAAGAGGAACTCTCCTTGCCGGTGTCTACCGAAGTCGCAACGGCTGCTCATGTGGAACAGGCTCTTGCCGCAGGTATTGACCTGCTATGGGTGGGTGCCCGTACAACGGCCAACCCGTTTGCAGTGCAGGAGATAGCCGATGCTTTGCGTGGCGTTGATGTTCCGGTACTTGTGAAGAATCCTGTAAATCCCGATGTCGATTTGTGGATAGGTGCTTTTGAACGTCTTGACAATGCCGGTGTAAAACGTCTTGGAGCTATACATCGTGGCTTTTCGGCTTATAGCGAGAAACTATACCGCAATGCCCCGCAATGGCAGTTGCCCATAGAATTCCGCCGTCGCGTGTGTGATGTTCCTATGTTGTGCGATCCAAGTCATATCGCAGGCAAACGCGAACTGATACTCTCTCTCTCACAGCAGGCTATGGACCTGAATTTTGACGGTCTCATGATTGAGACGCATTGTAATCCTGTTTGTGCTTTGAGCGATGCACGCCAGCAGGTTACACCTGACGAACTGGCTATTATTCTCGGCAAACTGGTGCGCCGTTCGTCAGAGAATGTAAATGCAGATTTTCTGTCGTACCGAAACCGTATAGATGAGATTGACGACAAATTGATGGAACTGCTTGTCAAACGTATGGCGATTGCGCGTGAGATAGGTGCAGTGAAACGCGAAAAGGGCTTGACGGTGTTCCAGCCATTCAGATATAATGAGACGATAGAGCGGTACACCGGATATTGCTCCGATGGTAAGATTGACATGGAGGCAGTAAAGAGTATCTTTGAGGCTATTCATTCCGAAAGTATCCGTCAGCAGTTGCGTATTGTCAATAATGAGAACGATTGATATCACACCTGTAGTTATGCGTGTTTTTCCAAAGTGCTGTTTGTGGATTCTCTTTTTAGTATGTAGCTGTCTTGCTGTTTCATGCAGTGGTGCATATGGCGACAGTGTGCAAGGAACCAAGGTGCAAATGCGTCATTCGTCGTTACTTGAAATCAGCGATTGCGACGGTTATTCAGTCGTTGAAGTAAAGAATCCCTGGGGAAAGGGGGTACTTGAACGTTACATCCTTGTCCCTTATGACAGTGTAATGCCTGTGGATTTGCCAAAAGGTACTGTGTTGCGCACGCCTTTGAAACGTACAATACTGTTTTCGGGTGTTCATGCTTCGCTGTTTGAGGAGTTGGGCGTGCTGGCAACTGTGGCCGGTGTGTGCGACAGACGGTACATCTATTCCAGTCTGTTGCAGGAGGCAATAGAGGACGGTGCGGTTGCCGACTGTGGAAGCTCGTTGAATGTGAACAGTGAGATTGTCGCACAGGTGAATCCCGATGCAATCTTTGTCCTGCCATACGAGAATGGCGGTTATGGCAAATTGGACAAAATGTCCTATCCTCTTGTGGAGTGTGCCGAGTATATGGAGTCTTCCCCTCTCGGCTGTGCTGAATGGATGCGCTTTTATGGTCGCCTTGTCGGTTGTGCCGAAAAGAGCGATTCACTCTATGATATGGTGTGCAATGAGTATGAAGCATTATCCCGTATGGTCGAGAATGTGAGTGAGCGTCCAAAGCTGATGTGTGAACTCAAGAGCAGTTCGGCATGGTATGTGCCGGGTGGAAAGAGCACAATGGGACAGATGTACCGTGATGCAGGTGCCGATTATCTGTTTGCCGATTATGATGCCGTGGGCTCCGTTCCACTATCGTTTGAGGTTGTACTCGATAAGGCCTCTGATGCCGATATCTGGCTTTTCAAGTACAATGCTGTAACTGACTATACATACTCCTCTATGCTTGCCGGCTTCTCGGGGTATTCGCATTTCAAGCCTTTCAGAGAGAAATATATATATGCATGCAACACCGGCAGAAACAATATTTTCGAGGAATCCTCTTTTCACCCCGAAAGATTGTTGAAAGAACTGGTTGCTCTGTTTCATCCCTCTTTGCTCCCTGGCTACAGACATGTCTATTATGAAAAGATACGTTGATAAAAGCAAAACAGTGCTTCTTCTGCTTCTTATGGCAGTCGTAGCCCTTTTCCTCCTGAATCTGTTTTACGGTTCGGTGGATATCCCTTGTAAGGATGTATTCTCTATTCTTGCAGGCGGAGACGGCGCACGCGAATCGTGGAGGATAATAGTCCTGGAAACACGTTTGCCACAGGCTGTCACTGCGCTTCTGACAGGAGCGGCTATATCTGTCGCCGGTCTTTTGCTTCAGACTCTTTTCAATAATCCGCTTGCCGGTCCCGAAGTGCTTGGAATAAACAGTGGAGCCGGTCTTGGCGTGGCTGTTGTGATGCTGGCGGCGCAAAGCCTCTCCGTTGTCGGCGGAATGGATATTGTCGGCTATTTTGCAATATTTGCGGGAGCTTTTGTGGGTGCGGCATTTGTCATAGCCATAATGTTGTTCTTGTCGTCTGTTTTAAAGAACAAACTTTTTCTGTTGATTGCGGGTGTTGCCATTGGTTATCTGGTGTCGTCAGTTATTGCTGTATTGAACTATTTCGCTACATCAGAAGGCGTGCACTCATATATGATATGGGGTATGGGTAGCTTCAGTGCTGTTTCAATGGAGCAGCTGCCTTTCTATGCAATATTAATACTGTTGTTGCTCACTGCTACGCTGTTCATGATGAAACCTCTCAATGCTTTTCTTCTGGGCGATGCCTATGCACATAATCTCGGTATAAACGTTAAAGTGACACGAAATATACTGCTTGCTGTAACCGGTATGCTCACAGCTGTCGTGACAGCATTTTGTGGTCCTATAGCCTTTATTGGGCTTGCTGTTCCGCATATTGCAAGGCTCTTGTTGAACAGCAATAATCATAAAGTACTGTTGCCTGGAACATTGCTGACAGGTGCTTCGGTTGCGCTTGTATGCAACTCTGTGTGCCAACTACCTGGCGAGAGTGGCTTGCTTCCTTTGGGTGCTGTCACACCGCTCATCGGTGCGCCTGTAATAATATATGTCATTCTAAGGAACAGGAATCTCTGATGTGTCGTTTTTTTTGACTACTTCTTATCTTTGATTCTGTCATGCAAATGTGCTATTTCTCTTTAAAATTTCTTGTATAAACTGAAAAAAGAGTTTAAATTTGCAACCTTAATCGAGAAAACGGTAATATTTGTATTTTACCTTCCAATCTAACCCTTTCCTGAACGGTGGGTGTGGTTGATGATACATCTATTTTGTAGCCTTTCTCATTTACGAGAAGGGCTTCTTGTTAAATCTGAATATTATGAAGATAAAATTAAGAAGTGCGCAATCGACCGAAGGACGTCGTATGGCAGGTGCAAGAGCTTTGTGGATAGCCAATGGCATGAAACGTGAAATGTTCGGTAAACCAATCATTGCTATTGCCAACTCTTTCACTCAGCTCGTTCCTGGTCACACCCATTTGCATGAAGCCGGACAGATAGTAAAGGCAGAGATTGAGAAGATGGGTTGTTACGCAGCAGAATTCAATACAATAGCCATCGATGACGGTATTGCCATGGGACATGACGGTATGCTGTACTCATTGCCTTCGCGTGACATAATTGCCGACAGTGTGGAGTATATGTGCAACGCGCATAAAGTTGACGCTCTTGTATGTATTTCAAACTGTGACAAGATAACTCCTGGAATGCTTATGGCTTCCATGCGCTTGAATATTCCTACAGTCTTTGTTTCAGGTGGACCAATGGAAAAAGGTACATGGAAAAATGAAAATCTTGACCTTGTAATAGCTATGGTCAAGGCTGCCGACAAAACTGTAAGCGATGAGGAACTTGCCGAGATTGAGAAACGCTCATGCCCCGGTTGTGGATCATGTTCGGGTATGTTCACTGCAAACTCCATGAACTCCCTGACCGAAGCCATTGGTCTGTCATTGCCGGGTAACGGTACTGTACTTGCTACACACGAGAACCGCATACAGCTCTTGAAGGATGCTGCAAAGCAGATTGTCGAGAATGCCATGAAATATTATGGCGAAGGCGATGAGAGTGTTCTTCCACGCAGCATAGCTACACGTGAGGCATTCATGAATGCAATGACTCTGGATATAGCAATGGGTGGCTCTACAAATACAATTCTTCACCTTTTGGCTGTAGCACAGGAGGCTGGTGTCGACTTTAAAATGGAAGATATCGACGCTCTCAGCCGCAAGGTGCCATGTCTGTGCAAGCTTGCTCCTAACGGTCCTAAATACAGTGTTCAGGATTGTGGACGTGCTGGCGGTATCCTGGGTATTCTTGGTGAATTGGCCAAGGGTGGTCTGCTTGATACTTCTGCAATGCGTGTTACCGGTGCAACACTTGCCGAAGATATTGCAAAATATTGCATTACAGGTGAAACAACTGGTGATGAGGCTGCAAGAATATACGGTACAGCACCGGCAAATGTGTTCAGCAACGTTATGGGTTCGCAGAATTGCCGTTATGAGTCGCTTGATACCGACCGTGAGAACGGTTGTATACGTTCGCTCGAGAATGCCTATACAAAAGATGGCGGTCTTGCAATTCTGTTCGGTAACATAGCCAAGGATGGCTGTGTGGTGAAAACAGCCGGTGTAGACGAAAGTATATGGAAATTCAGTGGCAAGGCCAAGGTATTCGATTCGCAGGAAGCTGCGGTAGAGGGTATTCTTGGCGGTGCAGTACAGGCCGGTGATGTTGTTGTAATCATATACGAAGGCCCTAAGGGTGGTCCCGGTATGCAGGAGATGCTTTATCCTACATCTTATATCAAATCACGTCATTTGGGTAAGGAGTGCGCTCTCATTACCGATGGACGTTTCAGTGGCGGTACATCAGGATTGAGTATAGGGCACATATCACCCGAGGCGGCTGCTGGTGGTAACATCGGCAAGTTGCGTGATGGCGATATCATTGACATTGATATTCCGGCACGTTCTATCAACGTAAGACTCAGCGATGAGGAACTCGCAGCGCGCGAGATGTTCCCGTTGACACGTGACCGCGTTATTTCAAAGAGCCTCAAGGCGTATGCCAATATGGTAAGTTCAGCCGACAAGGGAGGCGTAAGAATTATTGATTGAATTTATGAGTAAAGAGATTATATCAGGTGGAGAGGCACTTATGCGCTCTCTTATAAACGAGGGTGTCGATACGGTCTTCGGTTATCCCGGAGGTTCTATCATGCCCGTATTCGATGCCATGTACGACCATCGTACCGACTTCCGTCAGGTGCTGGTACGTCATGAACAGGGTGCTGTGCATGCTGCACAGGGTTATGCCCGCAGTTCGGGCAAGGTCGGCGTTTCTATAGTGACCAGCGGTCCGGGTGCGACAAATACATTGACAGGTATCAGTGACGCGATGCTCGACAGTACTCCAATAGTGGTTATTGCCGGTCAGGTGGGTTGTGCTGTCCTTGGTACAGATGCTTTTCAGGAGATCGACTTTGTGGGTATCACACAGCCTATTACAAAGTGGAGTTATCAGATACGTCGTCCCGAAGATGTGGCATGGGCTGTAGCACGTGCTTTCTATATTGCAAGGACAGGACGTCCGGGTCCTGTGGTTCTCGACTTTACAAAGAATGCACAGACAGCAATGGTTGAATTTGAGCCGGCTTTCATCGATTCAGTGAGAAGTTACATACCTTATCCTACTCCATGCCGTAAGGCCGTAGAGGAGGCTGCTGCATTAATAAACAGTGCGGAACGTCCTTTTATGATTGTTGGTCAGGGTATTGAACTTGGTGAGGCACATGAGGAGTTGAAAACATTTGTTGAAAAGGCCAATATCCCTGTCGGTAAGACATTGCTTGGTCTGTCGGCTCTTCCGAGTGACCACCCGTTGAGTGTAGGTATGCTTGGTATGCACGGTAATTACGGTCCTAACTACAATACAAACCAATGCGATCTTCTGATTGCTGTGGGTATGCGTTTCAGTGACCGTGTTACAGGTAATGTCGCTACATACGCCAAGCAGGCAAAGGTGATACATATCGATATCGATCATGCCGAGATAAACAAGAATGTTACTGTAGACGTTCCCATTGTAGGTGACTGCAAGGAGGTGCTTCCTATGCTTACAGAACTTGTCGAGCAGCGTGATCACAGCAAGTGGATAGAGAGTTTTGCAGAACTGAATGCCATTGAGTATGAAAAGGTAGGTGCAAAGGCTCTGAATCCCGATAGCGGTCCATTGCTCATGGGTGAAGTTGCCCGCAAGGTAAGTGAGGCATCGAACAACAGTGCCATACTCGTTACCGATGTCGGTCAGAACCAGATGATGTCATCGCGCTATTTCAAATATACTCTTCCGCGCAGTATTCTCACATCAGGCGGTTTGGGCACAATGGGATATGGCTTGCCTGCTGCCATCGGCGCAAAAATGGCTATGCCCGAACGCACAGTATGCCTTTTCACCGGCGACGGTGGTTTCCAGATGAACATTCAGGAGCTCGGTACAATAATGGAGCAGGGTACAGCGGTGAAGATGATTCTGCTGAACAACAATTATCTTGGCAATGTACGCCAGTGGCAGGAGCTGTTCTTTGACCATCGCTATTCGTGGACTCCAATGCTCAATCCAGAATATTCGTTGATAGCAAAGGGTTATGGTATTCCATCGCGTCTTGTAATTGAACGTGAGGAACTTGATGATGCAATCAGCGAAATGCTTTCTACACCCGGTCCTTTCCTTTTGCATGTAGCTGTCAAGGAGGAAGACAATGTAATGCCTATGACACCTCCGGGAGCTACTGTAAGTGAAATGATATTTGAATAAGTCGATATGGAGAAAAAGTTATATACAATTATCATATATACCGAGAATATAGCCGGTATGCTCAATCAGGTTACAGCGGAGTTTACACGCCGAATGATGAATATTGACACTATCACAGCGTCATCATCATCGGTCGAGGGTGTTCACCGCTATACAATATCTCTCTGGGGAGAAGAGGATTCTATCCAGAAGGTGACAAAGCGAATCGAGAAAAAGGTCGATGTCCTCAAGGCCGACTATTATGTCGACAACGAGATATTCTTCCAGGAGGTTGCGCTTTACAAACTGTCGACCCCCAAGATTATGGAGAACAATAAGATATCGAAGCTGATACGCCACAGCGGTGCGCATGTGATAGAGATGAATGCAAATTATACCGTAGTGGAAAAGACCGGCTCTACAGATATCATTCTTGACCTGTATAATGAGTTTGTTGCACAGCAGTGTATGTTGCAGTTCGTGAAGTCGGGCCGTGTTGCAGTGCCGCGTGATTCCATAGAGAATCTTACCGAACTGCTGTTTGACGAAGACTATAAAAGAAAACCAATAAAAAAATAAGTAATTATGGCAGAAATGAATTTTGGTGGAGTTATCGAGAATGTCGTTACTTCACAGGAGTTTTCTCTTGAGAAAGCTCGCGAAATCTTGAAGGATGAGGTTATTGCAGTTCTTGGCTATGGTGTTCAGGGCCCTGGTCAGGCATGCAACTTGCGCGATAACGGTTTCAATGTAATCGTAGGTCAGCGCGAGGGTGCTACATACGACAAGGCAGTAATCGACGGTTGGGTTCCGGGTGAGACACTTTTCTCTATCGAGGAGGCTGCACAGCGCGGTACAATCATCTGTATGCTGTTGTCTGACGCTGCTCAGATTGCAGTATGGCCTAAGATTAAGGAGTTCTTGACAGCAGGCAAGGCTCTCTATTTCTCACATGGCTTCGGTATCAACTGGAATGACAGAACAGGCATTGTACCTCCTGCCGATGTTGACGTTATCATGGTTGCTCCAAAGGGATCAGGTACATCATTGCGTACAATGTTCCTCGAAGGACGTGGCTTGAACGCTTCTTATGCTATTCATCAGAATGCTACCGGCAAGGCTCTTGACCGCGTGTTGGCTTTCGGTATCGGTATCGGTTCCGGCTATCTTTTCGAGACAACATTCCAGCGTGAGGCTGTTTCGGACCTCACCGGTGAGCGTGGTTCACTCATGGGTGCAGTACAGGGATTGTTCCTTGCACAGTACGAGGTTCTCCGCGAGAACGGACACACTCCTTCGGAGGCGTTCAACGAGACTGTTGAGGAACTTACACAGTCACTCATGCCTCTGTTCGCTGCAAAGGGTATGGACTGGATGTATGCAAACTGCTCTACAACTGCTCAGCGCGGTGCTTTGGATTGGATGACTCCTTTCCACGATGCCATCAAGCCTGTCATGTATAAGTTGTATGAGTCTGTAAAGAGCGGTAATGAGGCACAGATCTCTATCGACTCTAACTCACAGCCTGACTACCGCGAGAAACTCAATGAGGAGTTGAAGGCTTTGCGTGAAAGCGAGATGTGGCGTACAGCAGAGGTCGTACGTCAGTTGCGTCCTGAGAACAAGTAATCTGGACTTGGGTTCCGGGTAGCATGTAACCCGGGAAATTTTATAAATAGGGAAAATCCTTCGGTATTGTAGGGGTTTTCCCTATTTTTTCTTTTTTTTTGTCATTACTTTCGTATCCGTAAAAATGTACGAATAAAATTAATGATATATAGTTATGAGAAAGTTGTTTCTATTGCTTGTTCTGGTGTATCCGTTGATATCGTTTGCACAGCACGATGACATCTACTTTGTTCCTAAAAAAGAGAAAAAGCTTGAAGTTACAGTCAGCGCGCGAGTGAACAGTTTTGTCGGTTTGGATGATGAAGCGTATGTTGATGAATATATCGATGAGGCTGCTGTTGAGGAATATTGTTCTGAGGATTATTCCGAAGTGTATTATGACGATGAGGATTATACCTATTCGACACGTATTCTCCGTTTCCGCAGTCCACATAGGCTGATTGGAAACAATCTGTATTGGGATCTTATGTATAATTGCGGTATAAACGACTGGCTATTGTATGACGAAGGATACTATATTGATGTTTATCCGACATATCATAATCCAATATTCTATTGGCCACGGACAATGTATAATTTGTGGAGTTGGAATGTGACATTTAATCCTTATTACTCATGGAATGATTATTATTGGGGTTATAATCATCATTGGCATCACCATTGGCATCATCGTCCGCATTACGGTAGCCTGCATCCTCACCATATAACTCACAACCCATGGCGTCCTTTGCATAAGGTTCATTCAAATGTTCCTACAAACAGCAACAGAAAGCCTTCGCGAGTAACAACCGGTGCGGCATCAGGAAACAGACCGTCGGCAAACCGCAGGAACGATGAACGTAAGCCACCGGTTGCTCGTCCGCAGGGTGATCGCAGAACAGGTGCTGCAGCTAACCGACAGCATAATAATTCAGGCGTTCGTCCGCAAAGTGAGCGTAAGGCCGGTACAGCTAACCGACAGCATAATAATTCCGGCGTTCGTCCACAGGGTGATCGCAGACCGGGTGCTGCAACCGACCGTCAGCATAATAACTCAGGCGTTCGTCCGCAAAGTGATCGCAAGGCTGGTACAGCTAACCGACAGCATAATAATTCCGGCGTTCGTCCACAGAGTGAGCGTAAGGCCGGTAATGCAACTGCGGAGCGTCAGTATAATAATTTAGTTGCCCGTCCACAGGCAGACCGCCATGCAGGTAGTGTAACTGCTAACCGTCAGAATAATAACTCAGGTGTTCGTCCACAGGCAGACCGCCAGTCAGGTAGCGTAACCGCTAACCGTCAGCACGGCAATACCGCTGTTCGTCCACAGGCAGACCGCCAGGCAAGTAGTGTGATTGCTAACCGTCAGAACAATAATTCCGCTGTTCGTCCACAGACAGAGCGCAAGGTAAGTGGCGTATCGCAGAATATGCAACGCAATAATACTGGTGTCCGCAAGCAAGTGCCAAACCGTAATACAACAAATGGAACTGTGCGCAGAACATATTCTGGCAATAATGGTAGCAATAAAGGCTCGGCAGTGTCGCGTACTGAAAATAGATCGAACTCTTCTGCAAACGGTGGAACAAGTAACCGTAGCTCATATCGCAGCAAGAGCTCTTCATCGGGTGAGTACAACCGTCCGAGCAGTACCAGCGTATCACGTCAGCGCAGTTCCTCTTCAAGCAAGAGTTCTACTAATGTAAATTCAAGAAGCAGCAGCTCGCGCAGCAGTTCCCGAAGCAGTTACAGCTCAGGTTCAAGCAGCAGTTCTCGCAGTAGTTACAGTTCTGGTTCAAGAGGAAACTCTTCCAACAGCTCTGGTTCAAGAGGTGTAGGCTCACGCCGTTGATGACATTTATTATTAATTGAAAAACACGATATTTATGAAACGATTGATATATGTGATATTTCTGGTTTTGCCTTTGTTGGCAAGTTCACAGAATATGTACAATTTGACCGACCTGTTCGAAAACAATCCTTCGGGTACAGCACGCTTTGTCGGTATGGGCGGTGCAATGGGAGCACTCGGTGGTGATTTGTCGGTGATGGGTACTAACCCTGCGGGAACGGCCATATATCGTTCATCGGACTTCAATTTGACAGGAATGTACGATTATGTAACAAATAATGCCACATTTAAAGGAACGAATACTCCTGCCAGTAGTGATGCTTGGGGGTTGAGTAGTATGGGCTTTATTCTTGCATTGGAGATTGATGATTCGCCTGTCAAGTATTTTAATTTCGGCGGAAATTTCCGCAGGAAGAGCAGTATCAATTCCAAATTCGTGATGGATGGTCCTTCTGAAAGTTTTTCGCAGCTGTATGTGATAAACGATCTGTACAAGCAGAATCCTTTTGATATATACAATATGAATTCTGAAATGTACAGCGGTCTTGGCTTGAATTGGCTGACATTGCTTGCTGCCGATGCCGGAATTACCGATGCTGACGGCAACTTCCTGATAAATCCATATGACGGTCTGCCGGTATATATCCCGACAAATTTTGGATATTACAGCGAACAGCGAGGAAGTCTCGATGTCTATGACATGAATATCTCGGCAAATATAAACGACAGGTTTTATGTGGGTGCAACGCTCGGATATCACAGGCTTGACTATTCACGTACATCATGCTATTATGAAGATGACGAATTAGGAGAAATATATTCTTTGAATAACGATTATCGTATTATAGGTACAGGTTATGACTTCAAGCTTGGTGTTATATGCCGTCCATTCAAATATTCGCCCTTCAGGGTTGCACTCTCTATGCATACTCCTGTCTTCTATGACTTGATGGATGTCTCATCTGCTTCAATGTACGGTCCTTATGGTGAGGGTTACAGAACAAATGATGCCGAATGTTACGGTGACGATTTCTATACATCATACCGTTTTAGGACACCTTGGAAGTTCGGTGCTGCAATGTCATATACATTCGGCCGCTTCCTTGCCCTGGATGCTGAATATGAGTACTCCGATGCAACGGCAGCCTCATTTACCAACGGATACGATATTGACAAACAGCAGAACTACGAAATCTCATGTAATATGAAGCCACAGCATACGCTACGTGTCGGTGCCGAATTCACGATAGATAAGTTTGCGATGCGTATTGGATACAATAGAATAACGGCTCCGTTCAGTAGCGAAGCATATAAGTGCATTGACAATTCATCTATAGTAGATACATCTACCGAATACTTCAACAAGTACGACAAGGATATAGCTACTATCGGTTTTGGATATGCCGGAAAGCATCTCTATTTTGATGTGGCATATATGTACTATATGTATAATTCCGATTTTTATCCATACTATGACAAGGAATATGCCAATCCTGTAACGAAGGTACAGACGGAGGGCCACTCGGTATATGCCGGTATCGGTGTACGTTTCTGATGTGAAATGCTGTTATGGTGTCTGTTTACGGCGCCAGAAGTTAAAACCTGCATACACCTTGAGATATCCGAACCCGTTAAGAATGGAAAGCGACGACTTGTTGTATGAATATGTGTGCGATACGAGTGAAGCACCTGCATAATATCTTCCGTTGTTGTAAACCACTGCCAGACGGGAAATAAGGTCAATGTTTATGCTTGATATGAACTCCTTGCTGTTGTTTATCTTGGACTTCAGCGAGGTGTTCTTGTATCCTAAGGCTGGTGTTGCCGATATGTTGGCAAGGAAATTCTTTGCAAATACCCAATTAAAACTGTATCCCAGGTTTATGCTGATATCCATATAGCTTTCCTTTTGGAACTGAAGTTCAGGCAACATCTGTTTCGAAATTTTCGGGTCGATTTTAGTGTGGTCGAACATGAACTGCTGTTCGTGGAAACTGACTCCCAATATCACAGATCCTGCATTCACACGTTGGGTGGTCAATTGTGAGAATGCTGCAGGGAATGAGAATTTCCTGTAGTTGAAAATATAGAATGCATTTACACCCATCTGCAATGTAGAAAGGCCATCAATCTCCCTGTTGTAGTTCTTTAATGGCAGATTGTCATCGTAGAATCCTTTCAGGCTCTGTATCTTGAAACCGTCGCTTCGCTTACGATAAAAAAGTTCAAGACCAGCCCTTGAACAGTATAGGTTCAGCTCCATGTCGACCTCAGGTTGTATCTTGTCGAGAGTAAAGCTGTATCCGAGGAAAATCCATCGCCAACCGCCATATATGCCTATCTTGTTGTTTGCTGCAGGGCTTATAACAATGCTTTGGGCTTTGTTGGGAGTCGAGAAACGGTAATACTCATACCCGTAAGTGTATTGTGGCATTACACGGAGATTGAACCTGTTGGGTGTGACGTATGCCGTGTCCTGTTCCAGTAATTTGCCGATAAAATCTACAGTCTTGTAGAAAAAGTTCTTTTTCTTTGTAATGGGGTAACTGCCGTTGTCTCCGTTGTCCGGCTCCGTGAGGCTTGTAGCCCTTAATGAAAGGGGGATGCAAAGCAATAAAAAGAGAAATAGCATTTCTCTTTTCAGTAATATTGTCCTGTTTGGAAATCCGGATCTCATGCAATCATAATATTTTACCCAACACCTTGTCGAGCACCCAGTTGGTAGGTGTGGCACTCAAGCTGTCGCATTTGCAATTTCCCTTGCCTTGCAGGTGTTCCACAATGTTTCTTATGAGTGGCAGTTGCACGTATGGTGGGTTGGGGATATTGAAGTGCTTTGTTCCTTCGGCATTGCGCAACTCTATCGGTTCGAATGTGAATACGGAGAATTTGATGCTTCCCTTGCTGCCGAAAATCTCTATGTGGTCCTCTTTCGATGATTCGTCTGATACGAAGCACCATGATCCTGAACCGGGTATGCCTGAATCGAACTTGAAGCATGCGCTTACTGTATCTTCTGCCTTGTACATTCCTCCACGGTTGGTAGCATATCCTTCGGCATGCAGTATGCAACCGAACATTTCTTGCAACAGGTCTATCTGGTGTGGGGCAAGGTCATAAAAATATCCGCCACCTGCGATGTCTGGTATTACACGCCATGGCAGGTTGTCGCGGTTGTAGTCGAGGTCGCGTGGAGGTACGGCAAAACGTATCTGCACGTTGAGCACGTTTCCTATCTGTGGCAACAACTCCTTGACCTTTATGAAATATGGAAGATATCGGCGGTAGTACGCTACAAAGCATGGCACTCCTGTTTCACGTGATATGCGGTTGATACGTGTGCAGTCTTCATAGCTTGCAGCAAGCGGTTTCTCGACATATACAGGCTTTCCTGCTTTCATCGACATTATGGCGTATGTGGCATGTGACGACGGTGGCGTAGCAATGTATACGGCGTTTACCTCCGGGTCGTCAATCAGAGCCTGTGCATCGGTGTACCAATGTGTGATGTTGTGACGTTTGGCATACTCTCTGGTCTTATCCTTGTCGCGTCCCATTACAGCCACAACCTCAGAGCCTTTCACTAAGGGAAAGGCCGGTCCGCTCTTCTTTTCCGTTGCTTCTCCACATCCGATGAAGCCCCATCTTATCATATCACTCATATCTTTCTCAATTATAGAAATTCCATGATATACCAAAGCAGAATATTGCCGGGTTCATAGGGTAGTGTGGTGCCAGGAAGTACTCTCTGGTGCCTGTACCTTTGTTCACATGGTAATATTTTGCATAGAAACGTGCTTGTTTCAAAAGGAAGTTTGCATATACGCTTGCTAATGGATAGTTGCCTATGGCAATCCTGTTCTCAGGATTCTGCTGCACAAACTGTCCTAATGCAGGAGAGTAGTCGGGAGCATAATACTTTGTGAAGTATCTTGCATCGGCACCAATCTCGGTGTACAGTACTTTTGCAATCCTGAATTTCAGGAAAATATTGGCGTATGCATTTATCATTGGCAGCGGCAATATGTCGTCGTTGCTGCTGTGCTGATATGTCACTTCGGTATTCAGGTTGAATATCTTGTACTTGAAATCCTGCTTGAGCG
Organism: Bacteroidaceae bacterium; assembly: GCA_017555585.1. GTDB lineage: Bacteria > Bacteroidota > Bacteroidia > Bacteroidales > Bacteroidaceae > HGM04593. Next base: position 2,778 of record JAFZGA010000008.1, on the reverse strand, counting down.
TAGCACTGAATATCTGTATGTTCTCATGTGCCTGTTTCACCTTTAGTCTCCAAAGGTATCTGCCAATAGCACCTGTCGGCTGTGCCTCGTTGGCAATATAGGTGTAGTTCATGACGTTCTCAACTCCGGCACTCAGTCTGGTTCTCCACGACGGAATCTCGAAAGAACCTTCAATTCGTGTCTTGAACTCCTTGCTCAGGTCATTGTCCCACCAGAAATGTTCCGAATGGTAATGGCGGTAGTAGAACGAAGGGCGGTTGTTCTTTATGAATGCCTTTGCCTTAACTTGCATATTCCTTTTCCACAGTTTGAAGTCGAACATCACCTCACCGTCTATCGAGAATGTTCCAAGCTCTTCGCCGATGAGTGCTGTCTCACCCTTTGCTTTGTATTTGAGGTATTTGCCCTGTGTGCTTGATATCGAACCGCCCACCGACAGTCTGTGCTCATCGTAGTCTCTTATGTACTCATTGTTCTCTTCATCAATATCGGGCAGAGTATATTTGTCGTATCTGTATGAAGCGAATGCGGTGATGTCGGCAAAAGCATACTTGCTGAACCCTTCGCACAGCGATAGCGCCACAGTGTTCTTCACCTTTAGATGTGTTGTCAGGTCTGTCGAGTCATAAGGCAGGAAGTCGTCGGCGTAGTAGTTAGACGTTTTCTGGTGGTTTATGAATTCGTGTTCGTGGTATTTCACGTCGGCAACGTGGGTTATTCGTGCCACGCGCACAAACTCGTTCTCAACGGAATCCTTTACAGTGCCGCTGCTGTCGGCAACCATCTTCTCGCGGTAGAATCCCATGTTGTATCCGTGTGTGAAGAAGAAATCGTATATGCCGTTTCTGTTCCATGACGAATATAGGTGCACAGGAATGTCTGATGTGGTGAAGTTGCTGTTCATACCGTCGGTCTCTTCTGGGCGTGTGATGTAACGGTCATCAGTTATACCGCCGTTCTCGGCCTGCTTCATACGGTAATGCGATGCCAGCAAATTGTAGTCGTACCTGTCGCTCTTGTAATACGAGAATAACGAGAAATTAACAAGTGATGTAGCCTGCTTGTCGTATCGTCCGCGGGCATACAGGTAATCGATAAGGAATCCTATACCGAATTTCTTGCCGGCATTTGTCGAGAAATATGCTTTCAAACGGTCATCACCGGTCTGTCTGTTACCGGTAGAGTGATAGCTCAAATTGGTGTATGGCGACTTTGTATCAATAAAAAAGAACTCATTCGGACGCAGATAGAAATAGTCGTACGGTTGCAGAAAATCGAACTTTGTCGTAGTCGGGCGGTTGAAGAAAATTCTGCTTTGTCGTGGAGTACCCATATTGCCAAGGAAATTGTATTCACCGGTCATGCCCTCTGTCTGTTGCCAGTTCTGGAACATGAACTGTAGTGTATCGGCATTTGTGGGTATAATCTCGCCCAAATGTTCGTCAACATGCCATTGACGTATATCCTGCGGTACTTTCAACTCGCTTTTGGTGGAATCCTTGGGATTGTTCCTGAACGGGTTGAACACCTCGCCGCTGCCAAGCCCGGTTGCGTTGCCGCCCATGTTTTGGCTCTGTTTTGCTATCTGTCCAAAAATAGTGACAGGTAACAGACATAAAAGCAGTGTGACTAACTTCTTGATCATTGAATTTGAGCGCATTAATTTACAAAGCGTAGAATGAACTCAAAACCTTTGAGTGTCAAGGCTGTTATGCCGGTATAGAAGAACATGCCACTGTCAGTCAGCCACATTATGAATGTCGCTACTGTTGCTATAAGGAACAGCACGTTCAGTATGAATCTTATTCTGTCTATGGTTCTCATCTCTTGTTCAATCTTTCAGCAAGTGCATTTATCAGAGAATTCTTGAGTTCTATGGTCTTGTTGCGGAATTTACCTTCAAACTTCTTTAACTCACCCTTCTTGTTTATTGCATTCTCGTCGGTGATCCACTCTTCGGCAATCATCTTCAAACCACCCTTGTCGTCCTCATCGTCATACCAGTATGTGATGCGCGACATGTTGAATGTGCAGCTGCCATCATTGGCTGTCAAGGTGAGGTAATAGTATATTCTTGCACGTTCAAGTACAAGAAATTTGTTCTTGAATACAATGTATTCTTCGCCCTTGAGCATAATGGTTTCGGGCTGGTCACTTTCGAACTGCTTGACTGAAATTACAGTCGGTTTTACAAAGCGTTCCTTTATCCAAGCGTCAACGGCTCTCTTTACCTCTTCGGCAGTATATCCTTCGGCAGGAATGGTATCTTCAAATGTCACCTTGCCATTCTTTACAGGTATGGCTCCGGCTTCAATTTTCTGTGTCTCTTTGTCGGCACCCTTGAACAGTTGGGCATGTGCCGAGAAAATTGTAAAAACAATAATTGCAAGTGCTGTTAATCTCTTCATATGACAATTATAATTTATTCTAAATTATTTTGCGAAGATAATGAAAATAAAATGAAAACAACGGATATTTTCGGTTCAATTATATTGTTGCTGTATTAAAATAAGAAACAATATGGCTGTTGTCCCACAGATGTCTGTCATTCTATGAGCGTGTACTGTGTTTATTATATTCTTTGGAGTGTAATGACGAGAGATCTCTCCCATTCGGTCGAGATGACAAGGTCCGCGTGCTTGTCGCATGCACTCTGTCAGTACGACAGCATCGCGGTTTATCACCTGTAAAAGGTAATGTTAAAAGAAAACCGGCATCGATAAAAACACAACGTAAATCCCTGTCTTGAGCAGGCCATTGTGTGAGAATGTTTGAGTG
>JAFZGA010000007.1 GCA_017555585.1 Bacteroidaceae bacterium | reverse complement strand
TGTGTGAGAATGTTTGAGTGCAGCATGGGTGTAATTTTCTTATACAGCCATGCGGAACGAGTTTCGCAACACCCTGCTCAAGACAGATAGGATTGGAGTGGCAAGTTTGCGACGGCCGAGTGATGTTGCAACGCAACTCATAAGCAAAAGGAGCAAACGACTGTTTTTTACGTATGCCGGGCGCTTTGTGTACTTTGGCGCGACCAAAGTACATGAAAGAAAGACTTGAAGAAAAATACAAGTGAAAGTATTAAGGTTAAGGACTGCGGTGGAATATAACGGACACGTGGATATTATATATCCGCATTTTTCTTAAAAAGTCCTCGCACAATGGCCTGAAAACAACCGGCCTTGCGTTGGATTTTTCAACTGTGCCGTCCTTGGGATATTACCAATGCTGATGGAAAAGGTGTTTACGTCATGGCGGATATGTTATCTGCCATGATTGAGTATTAGGGTTTGTACCCCCCAAAAGACATAAACAAACATTTAACTTCTCGACTGCAAATCAATATTTTAATTTAATATTTTTTATAACTTTACCAAGTTGTTACAAACATAACATGAAATGAATAAACAAATACATTGAAATTATTAATACAAAACAATATATCTATGAAAAATCTAAAACAACTTTTTACTGCTTTGTTACTTCTGTGCAGCATGGCGGCTATGGCTGAAACTGTAACTATTGACGGTATTACATACGATGTAATTACTAAAGCAAAACAAGCATCGGTAATTGCAAAGGAAACTGGAAATTACAGCGGTAGTGTTGTTATTCCTGAAACCATTGTACACAACGATGTAACATACAGCGTTACAAGCATTGGAGATGCTGCGTTCCGTGATTGCTCCGGTCTTACCGGCATAACAATACCTAACAGCGTTACAAGCATTGGATATAACGCGTTCTGGGGTTGCTCCAAGATTAAAAAAGTAGAGTTGGATTGTACAACTATTGGTTCTTGGTTTAAAGAAAATTCATCAATAGAAGAAATCGTTTTAGGTAACAGCGTTACAAGCATAGGAAATTCTGCGTTCAACGGTTGCTCTGGGCTTACAAGCATAACAATTGGTAATAGCGTTACAAGCATTGAAGATTGGGCGTTCAATGTTTGCTCCGGGCTTATCAGCATAACAATTCCTAACAGCGTTACAAGCATTGGATTTGGTGCGTTCGCATTTTGCTCCGGTCTTACCAGCGTAACAATCCCTAACAGCGTTACAAGCATTGGAAATCAAGCGTTCGATCGTTGCTCCGGTCTTACCAGCATAACAATCCCTAACAGCGTTACAAGCATTGGAAATTTTGCGTTCTCAGGTTGCTCCGGTCTTACCAGCATAACAATTGGTAATAGCGTTAAAAGCATTGGAGAATGTGCGTTCCTGTATTGCTCCGGGCTTACCAGCATAATTATAGCCGAAGAAAATCCTGTTTATGATAGCAGAAATAATAGTAATGCAATTATAGAAACTTCTACCAATACATTGATTACAGGGTGTAAAAACACCGTAATCCCTAACAGCGTTACAACCATTGGAGGTTCTGCGTTCTATTGCTGCTCCGGTCTTACCAGCATAACAATCCCTAACAGCGTTACAAGCATTGGAGGTGGAGCGTTCGCATTTTGCTCCGGTCTTACCAGCGCAACAATTGGTAGTGGGGTTAAAAGTATTGGTTCATCAGCTTTTGCAATATGCGAAAATCTTGTCGACGTATATTGCCTTGCAACAATAGTGCCATCAACAGAAAGTGATGCATTTAATGAATCATATCCTGAATATATGACATTGCATGTGCCTGCCGAGGCTATAAACGATTACAAGACAACCGAACCCTGGAGCAGTTTTGGAACAATTGTAACACTTGATGGAGAAGTTGTTGAACCGGAAGAACCTGAAAAACCCGAAGAACCTGAAGTGAAAATTTGTGAAACACCTATTATTTCATACAATTCCGGTAAAATTTCTATAGAGTGCGATACCCCTGATGCGGAATTTGTCACAACGGTAACGAATAGCTATGCTAAAACATATTTTACCGATGTATTTGACCTATCTGCCACATATAGCATCAGTGTATATGCAACAGCAGAGGGATATGAAAACTCCGACACAGTAAATGCTACACTCTGTTGGATTGAGAATGGTGAAAGCGACGAAGACGATACAACCAATATTATAAAAATTCCTGCTGTTGCGGTGCTTGTGACATCAGCAAACGGTGCTGTTACAGTAAACTGTTCACTCGAAGGCGAAAATGTTGAGGTTTATACAACAGATGGTACGTTTGTAGGCACTGCAGTTATTGCAAATGGCAGTGTTACTATCCAAAGCGGCCTTTCAAAAGGCTCTGTTGCTATTGTAAAGATTGGCGACAAGAGCGTGAAGATTGTGGTTGATTAAGTTTTTGATACATAAAATATCAGCACCGGTTCGATGAAGCGGTGCTGATGTTTTTTTGCAATGATGTGTCGGGGTTATACAGAGATCTTTGACAATGCTTGTTTACCGCATCCCACGCGGTGCAAGCTACGCCTGCACTACGCGTGACTAATTGCTACAAGCATTGTCGAACTGAACTTTCGTCGCGTATGCTCCAGCGAGATGACACGGTACGCGTTCGCGGATTTCCATCACCCCAGGTAATGTTAAAAGAAATCCGGCACTGTTAAAAATAGAGTGAAAGTCCGTTTCTGTTCAGGAGTAAGCGAGGACATGTTTAAAGTGCGGTAGCGTTATATTTTTCAACAACGCTAAACCGCACAAGTCCCGGAGCGCCTGAACAGAAACGAAAAGGCTTAAGCGACAAGCAATGTTCGGCTGAGTGCTCACAACGTGGCACGAATTTGCTTGCAAATCGACAATACCGCCAGCATATAGTCGTGCGCAGTGCAGACGCAGTTTGCACTGCACGGGATGCGATAAGGCGGTATTGTCAACGTTACGAAGAACATTGCGACTATTTTTACTCTGTGCCGGGCGCTTTGTGTACTTTGGCGCGACCAAAGTACACAAAAGAAAGACTACAAAAAGAATAAACAACAAAAGCATTAAGGTTAAAAACTGCAGTGGAATACATTTTACGGGTTGCAAACCCTGATACTCAAGCGTGCCGGATAGCATATCCGCCACGACGGACAAATCTCATACATTGTTTTAGAGATATTTAACAATGTTTGTTTACCGCATCACACGCTTAGTGCAAGCTACGCCTGCACTAAGCGTGACTAATTGCTACAAGCATTGTCGAATTGAACTTTCGTCGCTGCGCTCGCTTGGGATGACACAGTCCAAGGATGGTGGGTCAACATCTATATTATTACCTAAAAAAGAGTACCACTTTTCACAAAGTAGTACTCTTCACATTTACTAAACAACTAAGAAAAAACTATACTATTTTACCCTTTATCTTAAAGAGCAATACAAATATAGTGAAAAATCCACAACAATCTGTTTGAAAAAAGATAAAAATTATAACAAATATACCAAACAAGAATATTAATCGGTTATTTGCTGAATTTCAATCATGAAAACAGCGGGATATTTATCTCTCTGCTGTGTGTTTCCCTATTTCCGTTATCTGCCTTTATACATCTCGTCGTAATACTTCTCATACTCACCGCTTGTGATGTTGTCTATCCAAGGCTGGTTGTCGAGATACCACTGTACGGTCTTTTCAATACCCTCTTCGAACTGCAGGCTTGGTTCCCAACCGAGTTCCTTCTGCAACTTGGTTGAGTCAATGGCATAACGCAGGTCGTGGCCGGCACGGTCGGTAACATATGTGATGAGGTCGAGCGATGCACCTTCGGGGTTACCGAGCATGCGGTCAACAGTCTTTATAATAACCTTTATTATGTCGATATTCTTCCACTCATTGAAGCCGCCGATGTTATATGTGTCGGCAACCTTGCCGTTGTGGAAAATGACATCAATGGCACGTGCATGGTCTACAACATACAGCCAGTCACGCACATTCTCGCCCTTGCCGTATACAGGCAATGGCTTGCAGTGACGTATGTTATTGATGAATAGCGGAATCAGCTTCTCGGGGAACTGATAAGGACCGTAGTTGTTAGAGCAGTTGGTAACGATTGTAGGCATGCCGTATGTGTCGTGGAATGCGCGTACAAAGTGGTCGCTGCTTGCCTTTGATGCCGAATATGGGCTGTGAGGATTGTACTTTGTTGTCTCATAGAAGAAATCCTCGCCGTATGCCAAGTGATGTTCACCGGATGATGCTGTTGTGGTGAAAGGAGGCTCTATTCCCTCGGGATGGCTGAGTTCCAATGCACCATAGACCTCATCGGTTGAGATATGATAGAAACGTTTGCCTTCATACTTCTCGGGCAACGACTCCCAATAGAGCTTTGCTGCCTGTAGAAGAGAAAGAGTACCCATTACATTTGTGCGTGCGAATGTGAAAGGATCCTTGATTGAACGGTCGACATGGCTTTCGGCAGCAAGGTGGATGATACCGTCTACCTTGTGTTCTATCATAAGATTATACATTGCATCGAAGTCGCAGATGTCTGCCTTGAAGAATGTATAGTTAGGTTTGTCCTCAATATCCTTTAGGTTTGCAAGGTTACCTGCGTATGTGAGCTTGTCGACATTGATTATATGGTATTCGGGATATTTGTTCACGAAAAGGCGCACGACGTGGCTTCCGATAAAACCGGCACCGCCGGTGACTATTATATTGCGTTTCATATCTTTATTTGTTGTTTTGGGCTTTGATTCTCTTTATACAATACTCCATAGATTCTCTCCAATGCGGAATATCTATGTCAAATGTATTCTTTATCTTTGTCTTGTCAAGCACCGAGTATGACGGGCGTGTCACCGGTGATGGGAATTCGCTGCTGTGACATGGATTTATACGACATGCCGTATTTCCTGCCGCAGTGGCTATCTCAACAGCAAAGTCGTACCATGAACATACACCCTCGTTCGAGAAATGGTATATGCCTTCGTTTCCTTCATATACACCAGCCTCAATTATTGAGAATATAGCAAGGGCAAGGTCGCCGGCATAAGTGGGTGTTCCCACCTGGTCGAATACTACATTCAACTGCTCCTTTTCTGCTGTCAGACGCATCATTGTCTTAAGGAAGTTGTTGCCGAATTCGCTATACAACCATGCAGTACGGATTATAATAGCCTTACAACCGCTTTCAAGAATTGCCTGCTCGCCGTGTAACTTGGTACGTCCATATACGCCAAGCGGGTTCAGAGGCATACCCTCTGTACGAGGTGTATTTCCGTCGCAACCGAACACATAGTCGGTAGATACATGGAACAATGTTCCTCCAACCTCTTTCATTGCACGCGCAAGATTGCCTACAGCTGTAGCGTTTATAAGTTCTGCTGTAGCCTCGTCGCTTTCTGCCTTGTCCACATTGGTGTATGCGGCGCAGTTCACTATTACATCTATCGAAGCAGCCTTGACTGCATTCATTACTGCCTGTGCGTCAGTGATGTCAAGCTCTGCAACGTCAGTAAAGAAATAGTTGTTGGGCGAGACCATTCCAAGGCGTTGCATCTCACAACCCAACTGGCCTTTTGCTCCTGTTACAAGTATATTCATATCAATACAGCTTTTCGTTATAGTCAAACAAGAAATCAGCGTCAGCTATGTTCCTGTTCTGTTTGTCTTTTTCAGAGAGTATAATGCTTTCTGCAGGAATTCTCCAGTCTATGGCAAGTTCCGGATCGTTCCATGCAATTGCACCTTCGCTCTCTTTGTTATAGAAATTATCGCATTTGTATTGGAAGACGGCTTCATCGCTCAACACTGCAAAACCATGTGCAAAGCCACGAGGTATAAACAATTGACGATGGTTCTCTTCGCTCAATTCAACAGCCACATGTTTCCCGAATGTGGGAGAGCCTTTCCTGATATCAACAGCAACATCAAGCACCTTGCCCTTTATGCAACGCACCAGTTTGCTTTGGGAATAAGGCGGCTTTTGAAAGTGCAGGCCACGAAGAACACCGTATGATGATTTGGACTGGTTGTCCTGCACAAATATCGTGCGACATACCTTCTCCTCAAACTCACGTTGCGAGAAAGATTCATAGAAATATCCTCTATCGTCTTTGAAGATACGAGGTTCGATAATCACCACACCTTCAATTTCTGTTTTTATTACTTCCATACCGAAACGAAACCGTTCAAATTTATATTATATGCGAAGATAGCAATAAAACTCTATATATTTTTTATATAAAGGAATTAAATCACCATTATATACAAAAATCAAGAGTCCGGTTACTCGAAAGAAACCGGACTCTTGATTTTTAGAAAGTTCTTACTCCTTTATAAGTTCGAATTCTGCACCAGAAGCAAAATCCTGACCATTCTGTGAGCTCAATGCTGTAAAGCGTACGTAGCGTGCTTTAACAGGCTTCTTGAATATCACTGTCTGCTTGTCAGAGCTGTATGGGAACTCGCCCTCAGCAACAGGTTCGCTCCAGTTCTTGCCATCGGCACTTACCTGCAACTTGTAACCCTTTACATTACCGTTGTTACCGCCGTCCTGACGAGGCATATATTTAAAGCCCTTTATAACAACTTCCTCGTTTGCGTCAAAGTCGATCCAGTGTGGATAGATAGCAACTGTTACAGAATACATTGTGTGCCACATTGTGCTTGGATCGCCATCGAGCATCTTTTCAGCCTCATTACCCGGTTCACGGCTTGAGCAGAATGCTACAGTAATAGGAATTGATGTAACCTCCTCGTAGCTGTATGTAGCAGCCAAAGCCGGAGTCGCCTTTTCCCAAACTGTAATATCACCACCCTTGCTCATGTTTACAGGCTCGGTGTAGCGTACTTTCTTGCCGTTCTTACCTATTCTATAATAAATCTCAGCATTTTCCTTTTCGCAGCTCATGGTTACAACGCCACGGATGTCACGCTTGAGGACAATTGGCAATACACCTGAAGCAGCTACATTTGCAAGAGCTGTATAGTCGTCACCGGCCTTTACAGGACGCATGATGAAGCCTACGCTGTTGTCACCGGCTCTTACAAGGTCATGATCGAGTGGACCGCCCTGACCGCAACTGTTACCGCCAAGACCGTTCACCTTGCTGTCAAGGTGCAACCATGTTCCTGATGAAGCAGGCAACTGATATGGGTGAGCAGCCTCTGTCAACTCAATATCGTTCCAAGGAAGAGCAGATGTTGAAAGACCGCATGTGTTTACAAAGATCACACCGTTACCGGCATCGTTTGTAAGAGCGGCCCAACGTACCTCCTCACGGTTAGCCATATCCTGTGGTTTTGGGAAATGAACGAACTGGTCGGCAACGGTACTTGCATACTGCTGTATGAATGCACCTGTGCGACGGTCGTTATAGTTGTTCCAAGGACCACGACCATAATATGTGTAGTTTTTCAAATCAGAAGGCAACTGCAACATATAACCGATACGTGCAAGCAAAGCGTTTGCATCGCTACCGGTAACAGAACTGTTCAACTCAACAGAACCGTCAGGATAGATAGTCCAGATTCTGTTAGAAACAAAATGGAACTCATTTGCACCGAACTCACGTTTGTCATCCTGAACAGTAAAGCTGTTGTCGTCGTTCTTTATACGGCGACCTGGATGCTTGGCCTGAGTACGTACAATATACTGAAGTACAACTGTACCGTCATTATTCTTCTTTGACACGAATGAAAGAACCTCATCCTTCAAATCATACAGACCCAAAGCAAACCAGCGGTTCCATACCCATACGTCATTGTCTACAGGAGCACGGAATGCACTCAAAGTCATAGAGCTGCCCTTCTCGAAAACAGTAGTGTTACCATAAACTACATTATCAAGAACACCGGTCTTGTTGTTGAATGATATAGAGAAGCCTTTGCCTGAAATCTCAGTTGTTGCATCAGCCTTATTCTCCTTTACAACCACTTTCTGTGAGTTGTTTGCAGCTTCAACGAGCAATGCAGCTTTTACGGCGTCCTGCAATTTGATCTGCTCCTCCATCTGGGCATAACCCTTCTTTGCCCAAGGCATGTCCTTCTTTAGAACAAGCTGTACCTTTACGAAATACTCCTTGTCTTCCTTGAACTTTGAAGCATCGAATTTGAGCTTGAAGCTCTTTGCCTCGCGTGCTGCGATGTTCATACCCGGCATGTAGTAAGAGTCAATCTGCTTACCGTCTTCCCAAAGAGAGAGCTTTACATCAAGGTCGTTCAATGAGTTGAAGTAACGTTTGTTGAAGATTTGGATTTCACCGTTCTCAAGCATCTTTATGCCTGCATTCTGATAAACCTTCTTAACCTCGAAATACTGTGGTTTTGGAGAGTGGTCAGGGAACATGACACCGTTCATACAGAATGTGTGGTCGTTAGGACGGTCGCCGAAATCGCCACCGTATGCCATATATCTGTCACCAGTCTTTGGATCGACATTCCAGAATGCCTGATCAGCCCAATCCCAGATAGCACCACCTACAAAGAAGTTTGTGCTTTCGATAGCCTCCCAATAGTCGATGAGGTTACCGGCCGCGTTACCCATAGAGTGTGCATACTCCGAAATGTGGAATGGATATACAATACCCATCTTACCCTTCACGGCCTCACGTGTCCAGCCGATAGAAGGATACTGGTTAGAACCCATGTCAACGATATTGTTGTTACGCTCATACTGTACAGGGCGTGATGGGTCGAATGCATGCAGTTCGTTGTAAGCATCAACGAAGTTGTTACCAGGACCAGCCTCGTTACCGAGTGACCAGATACAAACTGATGGGCTGTTAATTGTAGCATAAGCCATCTCCATTACGCGAGCGACGTGTGCATCGCGGAACTCCTTGACGTGAGATATAGACTCCTTGCCGTAGTAATACTGGTGACTTTCAATGTTGGCTTCATCTTCGAGGTAGATACCGTACTTGTCACAGAGATAATACCAATATGGTGCATCAGGATAGTGAGAGTTACGTACATGGTTGATGTTACCCTGCAACATGAGCATTACCTCTTTCTCCATCTGTTCACGAGTAACCGCGTGTCCACGCTCAAGGCTGTTCTCATGGCGGTTGACACCTTTCATCTTGATAGGCTTGCCGTTGAGGTAATAGTAACGTCCTGCCAAGCCGAATTCATCTTCTTCGGCCTTTGTGTCTCGTATTTCAATTTCACGGAATCCCATGTAGGTTGATGCCATTTCCACTGTACGGCCTTTCTTGTCAAGAAGGCTTACAACAAGAGTATAGCGGTTAGGTTCTTCGGCACTCCATTTTGCAGGATTCTCAACTGCAAGAGGAATATTTACAGTAGTTGTTTTGCCGTTGGCAATCTGAGCTACAGCATTCACGGCAACAGCACCCTCAACGATCTCATTTTCGTCGCTGTAAAGTTCGTTCTTGTACAACTGTACCTTTACCTGATAGTTCTTTGCGTTTTTCTTTGTAAGGTTGCGTACGTCAACTTCAATGTTGGCAACTGCGTCCTTGTACTGTGCATCAAGATCGGTGCGGACACGAATGTCACGCAATTCAACAGGATTTCTTGATGTCAAAGATACTGTGCGGAAGATACCTGGCAAGCGGAACATATCCTGTGACTCAAGGAATGAAGCGTCGCTGTTACGGTAAACCTCTACAGCTACGACATTCTCACCTGCTACAAGGTATTTTGTGATATTGAACGAAGCAAGGTTGCGTGAGTTCTTTGAGAAACCTACATATTTGCCGTTAATCCATAGATAGAAGAATGAATCGACACCGTCGAAGTTAAGATATACTTCACGTCCGGCCCAATCGGCAGGTACAGTGAATGTACGGCGGTATGAACCGACTTCGTTACGGAATTTGTATGTTGTGTGATGCTGTGCAGGCTCACGCATTACACCACCCTTCCAGTCACCTACAGCAACCTGGTGCTTGAAAATCACAGGCTGGTTAACATAGATTGGTGTACCATACTTCTGTGAACCGTCTGGCTGTAATCCATAGACATTCCAGTTCATAGGAACCTCTACTTTGTCCCATGCCGAAGCGTCAAAATCCGGTTTAAAGAAATCAACAGGACGCTCCCAAGGATTAGCGACCCAATTGAAATCCCAGGTACCGTCGAGTGAATAATAATATTCACTGTTTTCGGGAAGTACCTTTCGTGCATTTTCCTCACTCTTGAAGTTAAAGAACCAAGCCTTTGGCTGTTCTTTGTTCAGAGAGAGTTCTTCGGGTGACTCCCACTCGACCAAACCGGCCTCCTGTCCCTTTACGTAGCTGTACCCACGAGGTGCTTCAACATCTCCGTAAGCAAAGCCCTTAAGGTTCTGTCCAAAACAAGTAAATGACATCATTAATGCCATCAACGTTGCCGAAACAAATCTTTTCTTCATAAATATTTATATTAAAATTAGTTATTGATTGTCACAACACTTCTTGCGCACCTGTGCATGCGCGCATAAAACTTTGTAAAATTAGCACTTTTTTTCCTTATTTTAAAATAAAAAAGCAAATTGATGCAAATATTCAGATCATGCACAATGTTCTGCTGTTATCTTTTTCTCTTTATCCAGTAACGTTCCATAAGATTCTGTAATTCCATATCGTCGCCAAGAACAGCCTTACGGCATTCATTTACAATATACTGCTTCAACTCCTGAGGAAAATCCTCTACTTTTTCCCAGCATTCCAAGCGACCGATATACATTCCATTAAATTCCGTAGAAGAGACGAGATTCAGATTTCCTTTACGTCCACATTCTGTATATTCTCCATTTCTGAAAACATATGTCCCATAATCTACAGGAAGAATTCTGTATGTACCACATCGCAGTTTTTGTGCTCTTGCACAGCAATACTCACCATTCTCACCGTAAATCTTTATTGAATGAAAATCGTTGCCGAACATTTTGTCGCCGACCTTGTACGAAGTATACACCCAGACACCTTTAAGTTCCTCGTCAGGAACTGTCTTTTCTGTTCTTTGTGCCGACACCGGTACCGCCATGCAGAATAGCAGTATCAGCACAATGTTCCTTAAACAATAGTTTTTCATATTAACGACATTAAAAACGGCGCTGCAAATGTAACAATCTATTTGCCGGATCACAAAAAACGAAGTTTGCACATTGTTTGCAAAACGGATACACTAAGTTTTTCCGACATCAAAGTGTTGCGATAAACGCATCCCACTCCTTGGAACTTCCTTTCTTTCCAAAGACCTTGCTGTACAACCGGCTACGCGTACTGCTTATACTGCTTACCTCGCGACAAAGGGCACTTGCTATCTGTGATGGCGAGATATTGATCTTAAGCAAGAGACAAACCTGGTATTCATGTACAGACATGCTGTACAACGAATGGAGTCGAGTTGAAAAATTGGGATACAGAGGCTTTATATGTTGTTCAAGTTCGTCAAGATCTTCTTGTTTCAACACCTCCCCACTCTCTATCTTTCCGCGCAAAGCATGGTAATAATCAGATGAGAAAAACTCTTGCTCTACTTGTCTCATAGCCTGAATGACAGGCTGAGGTCTTAATCTGTTCTGTTCCTCAATAAGTTCCAGTTCACGCTTTATAACCTTGTTTTTCTTTATGACACTGCGCATGTACAATGCAAGTAATATTGCCAAAAGAACAAGATTGGCAATGACAAAAAGCAGGTTGCGGCTCTTCCTTTCAAGTTTTCTTTCACTTGTTGAAAAAACAAAATTCTTTATATCATCTTCATATGTCTCTATATTCCTTTTGACAATAGTACGTATTTCCTCCTTACGATTTTCTGTCATATCATTCGACTTCACCCATATTTCTTGCTCCAGATTGTTGAATACGGTGTATGTGGTATCGCTTGTCAAACAAAAATGTCGCATGTATCGTCCATTCTCAACAAGCAAAGTATCTGTCACATCATGTATAAATGTGTAACGTTCAAGTTCAAGTGGCACTATTATTGTTTCATTCCCCACAGAAAGAAGTTCTACCTGATAGAAACTGCTGTCGGCATCATATATTTTACAACGCACATAACCTCTGCTGTTTGGATAATCGACTTCATACCCTGTTGGGAATATTATCTTTTTCAGCATCCAAACACCTTGCAAATCATTCCCTTTCTCTTTTTCATTATATGAGCAGCACTGAAAAAAAGATAACGACATAAACAGACACATTAAATAATAATACCTATTCATCTTTGTAAAATCATTGTTTACTGCAAATATAGTTATTCAAATAATGAAAACTGATCTTGAGGGTTTGCAAAATATTTGCATGAACGACATGCAAAGTATTTGCAAGGCCAAACAACCGGAACTTGATATATAAAAAATAAAAGTCACCAGGAGGTGACTTTTATTCAAAATGCAATCGCTTAAACCGAAATCACTTTGCAGCCTCAAGAGAAGCCTTACGGAAAGCCTTCATAGCCTTCTCAAGCTCCAAAGAAGCCTTGCGTGCACGTGTACCTGCAGCCTTGTTACCCTTTTCAGCCTGAGCTGTTGCATCTGCCTCGAATGCAGCATAAGTCTCCTGGATTTTCTCGATAAGTTCTTTCATAATATATTCGTTATTAAGGTTAATGATGCACAAAGATAATAAAAATCGTAATATCAAGGCATAAATGATGTTTTTTTTCAGTAAAATCTAAAAAAAAAGTAAAAATTCGCATAAAAATCCATCTACAAATACTCTATAATGAGTTATGAATGAAAAAACAGCAACAAACGGAACATAATAAAAAGTAAATAAAGTCTATGCATTTTTAAAATCACCAAGATTAAAGAATATATATCTATATTATAAAATATAAAGTAAAATTTGTATTTCGATTGTTATATTGTATATTTGCGTTTGAAGAAAATTCTGGGGTTCGCTACAAAGCACAAAAACAGAATATAAATAATAAGTACAAGTTATATTAATCATACAAATCAGAAACAATGAACAAGAAAGTATTTGTATCAGGTTGCTACGACATGCTCCATTCCGGACATGTTGCCTTCTTTAAAGAGGCTTCTACATACGGAGATCTATACGTTGGTATAGGTTCGGACGCTACAATACGCGATTTGAAAGACCGTAAGACCATAAACACCGAACAGGAACGTCTTTACATGGTTAAAGCTATACGTTATGTAAAAGATGCATTCGTGAATAGTGGCAGCGGAATTCTTGATTTTGCCGAGGATGTAATAGCCCTTAAACCCGATATCTTCTTCGTAAACAGCGATGGATATACTCCTGGCAAGAAAAGATTCTGTGAAGAGCATGGTATTGAATTGGTGGTAAGTAAGCGAATTCCCGAAGCCGGACTTCCGACACGCTCTACTACTGCATTACGTCAGGAGTGCAAAATTCCATACCGCATTGACCTTGCAGGCGGCTGGCTTGACCAACCATATGTGAGCAAGCATCATCCCGGAGCTGTACTTACAATAAACATAGAGCCGGATTACGATTTCAACAACCGCGGAGGTATGAGTACATCATCACGCAAAGCAGCTATAGAGATGTGGCATATAGATATACCAGAAGGAGACCGTGAAACACTAGCCAAGATGGTGTTCCGTTATGAAAACCCTCCCGGAAGCCCATATATCAGCGGTTCACAAGATGCTATCGGAATTGTTATGCCATGCTTGAACAAGCTCAACTACGACAACAACTATTGGCCTACAAACATTGAGAGCATCAAGGACGATGACGTGCTCGACTTTATTGAAAAGAACCTATGGCTCATACCGTTGGCACCACGAGACAACAAATATGATGTGCTTGCAGACACACACATTGATGCCGAAGGGGCAAAACGTCTCGCAGATGCTGCAGAAGCATGTTGGCAAGCCCTGATTGCCAAAGATATTGATGCATGGGGAAAAGCAACAACAGAATCGTTCATGGCTCAGGTGGCAATGTTCCCTAATATGATATCTGAACATGTGCAGAAAGCTATTGACGAGTATAAGGACCATGTAAAAGGATACAAAATCACCGGTGCCGGCGGTGGCGGTTACCTTGTGGTAATCAGTGACCAGAATATTGACAAGGCTATACAGATTCGTATCAGACGCAAATAAAACAAAAACACACGACTATGAAAGGTATCGTTTTAGCAGGCGGTTCGGGAACACGTCTCTACCCCATAACTAAAGGCGTAAGCAAGCAGATGTTACCCATATACGACAAGCCAATGATATATTACCCTATATCAGTATTGATGCTTGCCGGAATAAGGGATATTCTGATCATATCTACGCCACAGGATCTTCCAGGCTTCAAACGACTTCTTGGAGATGGTAGCGACTATGGTGTGCGTTTTGAATATGCCGAACAGCCATCACCTGACGGGTTGGCACAGGCCTTCATCATCGGTGAAGAGTTCGTTGGCAACGACTCCGCATGCCTTGTCCTTGGTGACAACATTTTCTACGGCTATGGATTTCCAGCAATGCTTAGAGAGGCTGTACAAGCTGCAGAAAAAGAGAATAAGGCGACTGTTTTCGGATATTGGGTCGATGATCCGGAGCGATACGGTGTTGCAGAGTTCGACAAGCACGGTAATTGTTTGTCGATAGAGGAAAAGCCCGAAAAACCTAAATCGAACTATGCGGTAGTCGGCCTGTACTTCTATCCTAACAGGGTCGTAGAGATAGCAAAGGGTATCAAGCCGTCAGCACGTGGAGAATTGGAAATAACAACGGTAAACCAGCAGTTCCTTTGCGACAAGCAACTTAAGGTGCAAACGCTGAAAAGAGGATTTGCGTGGCTCGACACCGGAACACATGATTCACTTGCAGAAGCTTCTATATTTGTCGAGGTAATAGAAAAGCGACAAGGCTTGAAGATTGCGTGTCTCGAAGGTATCGCATATCAGAAAGGTTGGATAAGTGAAGAAAAAATGCGTGAATTGGCACAACCTATGATAAAGAACCAATACGGACGATATCTTCTCAAGGTAATTGACGATGTGAAACGTTCGGGAACAAACATTGATTAGTTAAAGGCTCTTGTTTAGTGCATATTTGTAAAAAAAGAGCAAAAATTCTTGGTGTAACCAAATAAACGCACTATCTTTGCACTCGGAAATGAGAAATCATTTCATGTAAGGTTGGTTCCGTAGCTCAGCTGGATAGAGCAACGCCCTTCTAAGGCGTGGGTCAAGCGTTCGAATCGCTTCGGAATCACAAAAAGGGTTCGCTGCATTGCGAGCCTTTTTTGTTTTATATAGTACTATGATAATATTTGAGGGTGACTATGCATAGTCACCCTCAAATGTCAGATATCGTTTACAGAATTTCTTATTCTTCAAATCCGTTAGGATTGTTCTTTTGCCAATTCCAGCTGTCGCGGCACATCTCCTCGATACCGAATTCGGCCTTCCAACCCAATTCAGCCTCTGCCTTTGCTGGATTACAGTAGCATGTTGCGATATCACCCGGACGGCGTGGCTTGATTGAATAAGGAACAGGAACACCGTTTGCCTTTTCGAATGCCTTAACAACATCCAATACAGAATAACCGTGACCTGTACCGATATTGTAGATTGCAATACCCTTGTTTGCAACGATAGCCTTCAATGCAGCAACGTGAGCACGAGCAAGGTCAACAACGTGAATATAGTCACGTACACCTGTACCGTCGTGTGTATCATAGTCATCACCGAATACGCCAAGTTCAGCACGCTTACCTACTGCTGTCTGAGTAATATATGGCATCAGGTTGTTAGGAATACCGTTGGGGTTTTCACCGATAGTACCGCTCTTGTGAGCACCGATAGGATTGAAATAACGGAGAAGAACGATATTCCACTCGTTATCAGCCTTCTGAACGTCCATCAACACCTCTTCCAACATAGACTTTGTCTGTCCATAAGGGTTGGTGCAATGACCTTTAGGGCACTCCTCAGTAATAGGAATAATTGCTGGATCACCATAAACAGTTGCACTTGAAGAGAAGATCATGTTCTTGCAACCATTCTTGCGCATAACATCAACCAGCACGAATGTACCGTTCATGTTGTTTTCGTAATATTCAAGCGGTTTAGCGCAACTCTCACCTACAGCCTTTAGACCTGCAAAGTGGATACATGCATCAAACTTATGCTCATCAAATACCTTCTGCAAACCTTCGCGATCGCGGATATCCACCTTGTAGAAAGGTACTTCCTTGCCAATGATTTTAGCAACGCGCTTAAGGGAAATTGGAGAAGAGTTGTCCAAGTTGTCAACTACTACAGCCTCGTGGCCGGCTTCGGTAAGTTCAATCAAGGTGTGGCTTCCAATGAAACCTGCACCACCGGTTAATAAGATTTTCATTTTTGTAAGTTTGTTATGATGTTTGTAATTTGTTGCACAACCAACATTATGCTCCCAACAAGCATAATCTATCGCAAATTTAATACATTTTATCCAACAGCAAAATAAATAGTAAAATTTATTTAAACCAAGAGGTTTTCCATGGTGTCATTAAAACAAAAGAATCCCTCATTAATGAAGGATTCTTTTACCATGGAATATCTTTTAGCAAATCTTGTCGTATGCGGCCTTTATCTGATTCAACGCCTTTTCAAGTATCGAGCGTGGACAGCCAAGGTTCATACGCATATATCCCGAGCCTTCTTCTCCGAACATGGCTCCGTCATTCATACCCACTTTTGCTTCGCGTATAAAGAACTTGACCAATTCATCGTGTGGCAATCCCAAACCACGCGCATCCAGAAAAACAAGGAACGATGCCTGTGGACGGATCATACCCATCTTTGGCATATTCTTCTTGAGGTACTGCTCCATGAAGTCGATGTTTGCCTCAACGTATTCGAGCATCTGCTCAACCCATTCCTCGCCCTGCTCATAAGCTGTTGCCACAGGACCTGTCGCAAACACATGTGCTGTGTCAAGCTCGCTTTTGCGCAAGAATTCATGATATTGCTTGCGTATATCTTCGTTCTGGATAATATGGTATGAACTCTTCAAACCGGCAATATTGAATGTCTTGCTTGCCGCCATAAAGGTAATACAAATGTCTTTAGCCTTGTCGCAGCATGATGCAAACGGAATATGCTTGTATCCTTTCAATGCCATGTCGCAATGTATCTCGTCGCTAATCACAAGCACGTTGTATTTAGCACATATCTCACACATTCTGGCAAGTTCCTCTTTGCTCCATACTCGGCCACCGGGATTATGAGGGTTACAGAGCAGGAATATCTTGCAGTCCTTTACCTTTTCTTCGAACTCGGCAAAATCAACTTCAAACTGTCCGTTCACAAGTTTTAGAGGATTCATCACGAGAGTGCGCTCAAGGTCGTGTGTCACATGGTGATAAGGGTGATACACAGGTGGCTGAATCATAACCTTGTCGCCAATCTTTGTAAAGCACTGCAGAGCAAATGAGATTGCAGGTACAATTCCGCCGACAAAGCCAATCTCATCGGCTTCTACCTGCCAGCCATATCGACGCGACACCCAATTCTGGATAGCGGGTTTCCAACGCTTGCAAATATAGCTGTATCCAAGCAGTTCGTGGCTCAAGCGTGTGCGTATAGCATCAACAATGAAGTCTGGAGTCTTGAAATCCATATCGGCAATCCACATTGGCAGAACCTCCTCTGTGCCGAACATCTCCTGCAAATTATCGTATTTCAGGCAATCGGTGTGCCTGCGTGGAACGATTTCGTCAAAATTGTATTTCATTTTATATTAATGTTATTTCTATTCTGTTATTCACCTTGTCATAGACAAGGCCATCACTGCCAATAAAGCTCTGTAGCACGCCATTTGCAGAGAGTTCATCAACGGTTCCTTCATTCATGATCCCATCCGACAAGAGCCAGATCCTATCGGCAAACCTGATTGCGAGTTCAATGTCGTGCGTCGAAACCAGAATCGCTTTTTGCTGTTCTCTGGATAGCCTTTTAAGTGTGCGGAACAATGAAACCTTGCTACCGAAATCAAGAAAGGCTGTTGGCTCGTCAAGCAGGATGATGGAAGTTTCCTGAGCAAGAGCCTTTGCAATCATACATTTCTGCCGTTCACCATCGCTCAATGTGGTAACCAATCTATTCTCAAACTGACGTACAGCCATTGTGTCCATAGCATATTCAACGATTCTATCGTCTTTCTCTGTAGTTCTACCCAAAAAGTTCGTATAGGGCGTACGTCCTAATGTCACCAGTTCACGAACCGTCAATGGAACGGTTTCGTTTGCAGTCAACACGACTGCCAATTCCTTGGCAACATCGCTCACCTGCATTTCCGCCATGTTCTTTCCACCACATTCAATAGTTCCCGAAAGTGGCTTCTGAAAAGCAGACAATGTACGTAAAAGTGTCGATTTTCCGGCTCCGTTCTTGCCTATCAATGCAACCAACTCACAGCCATGCAACGATGCATTGATTTCATCAACAACAGATATAGTTCTTTTACCGTTCCTATACCCTATCGTCACATTACTGATTGTCAGCGCTTTTTTCATCATTTATATTGCATCCACTCGTTCAGCTGCTCAAGAATCTTATTGCGCATGTCTTCCGGCATATTCAGGATTCTTGCAGTATGGCTTCCGCCTGGCTGTACGAATATTTTGATATTCTCCTTATTGCGGTCACGCAGCCATGTAACACCACTTGCAGTCCATGGGTCAACCTCACCGTATATCATTATTGCCTTGGGATCATTCTCAGTGTAATAATCTGTAACAAATCGGTAATTGCTGTCATCGAACTTGACATCGGCAAACTCCTCAGGAAGAAGAACGCGTTTCAAGTACCCCTCGATCTCTTCTGTATTTACATATTTGTGGAATGGCTCAATGTTGTATCCGTAGTAACCGAAATCCTTTACAGCCTGAACAAAGAACGATTCAATTCTGTTTTCTGCAGCAAAATAGTCTGGACCACACATCTTGATGAAGTAATCGAGTAAAACCTTATCCTCTGAATCAAGTGCAGGAATTGTGCTTACAGGTGTACCCCACTGCCACATAGAGAACTGGTATTCGAGTACGAGCAAATCATATATTGTAGATGTAGGAACACGGAATGTCATGCCTTTATCAAGACAATAAGCATCGAACAGAGGCATCATGCGCTCTTTGCGCTCGAACATTTCGGTCTGGAACGCACGTATTGCATCGCGGTTGGCTTTTGTAGACACCTGTTCAAGGAAAGATTCATGACGGCCATCCTCTACAGCGCAGCTCAATGGACCGACATATGGAACTGAGACATCAAGATCCTCGGGATAGTATGCACGCAGGAATATAGATGTAGAACCTCCCTTGCTGATACCTGTCGAAGCCCATTTTGCATTGTAGTAAGGTTTGAACGAGGTGATAATATTATGATAATCAACCATAGAATTGGCAACTGTGAGATATTCCCAGTTGCAAGGTTCTGGCATTGAACCTGAGAAATAGCGGTACTCGACAAACAGCATGTTTGCATCCATGATCTTTGTCAACTCCTCCATGTATTTTGGATTGTTGAAGGCATAGTCACCACCGTATCCTTCGGTAACCACGACAACAGGACGGTCGTATCCTCTATGACCCAACATCACACGCTGTTCAAATGTTCCGGCTGCAGGATTGTTCGGATCAAGCAACTGTGTTATCTTCATAAGATAGTATTGGCGTGTAGTATCGGCCTTTTCTATCTTCTCGTAACTGCTCACAGCCTTGATATTCTTGAGCATTTTCTCAATCTCGTTATTCTGCGCACTTACAAACAGTACAATAAAGAATAATGACAACAGTGTAAAAAATCTTTTATTCATAATATTAAATTAGTTTGCCAAACAGGATAATCTATAATTTAAAAGCCATGATTTGCAGTAAATGCAGGCGACATCACCTGTTCTGCAATCTTTATTCTGCAAAATTAATACAAGTTAAGAGGACTGCAAAATTATATGTACGTTATTTTAAAAAGCTTACATATAACAAAAATAAAGGCATACTCATTGCGAGTACGCCTTTATTTCATGTTCTAATCCCGATTACTTGTAAGCTGGCTCGAGGTTGTTGCGCTCGATATCCTTGAAGTAGTTTACAGTACCAACCTTCAACTCAGCTGTAGCTGCATCGTCACAAACGATGATACCGCTCTGGTGCATCTGAAGAACACTGATTGTCCACATCTGAGTGATGTTACCCTCAACAGCGTGATACAAAGCCTGAGCTTTGTTGTGGCCGTTAACAAGGATAAGAACCTCTTTTGCATCCATAACTGTACCGACGCCAACAGTAACTGCAGTCTTAGGTACCTTGTTGATATCATTGTCAAAGAAACGAGAGTTCGCAATGATAGTATCAGTTGTCAAAGTCTTGATACGTGTACGTGAAGCAAGTGATGAACCTGGCTCATTGAACGCGATGTGACCGTCAGGACCGATACCGCCCAAGAACAAATCGATACCGCCGTAAGACTTGATCTTCTCTTCATAGCGTGCACACTCTGCAACCAAATCCTCGGCATTACCATTGAGGATATTCACGTTCTCTTTCTTAACGTCAACATGGCTGAAGAAATTGTTCCACATGAATGAGTGGTAGCTCTCAGGATGCTCCTCTGGAAGGCCGACATACTCGTCCATGTTGAATGTAACAACATTCTGGAAACTTACGATACCTTTGTTGTAGAGGTTGATAAGTTCCTTGTATGTACCAAGGGGAGTGCCACCTGTAGGAAGACCAAGAACGAAAGGTCTTTCAGCTGTTGGTTTGAACTCATTGATTTTCTTTGCCACATAAGAAGCGGCCCAGCATGAAAGCTGCTGATAATTAGGCTGAATAATTAAACGCATAGTTCTTAAAATTTATAATAACCTTTAATTTGTAATTTCTCAAATTGTGAATCTGTCTTTATCAGTCTTGGAACAGATTTCATAACCCCGTTCACAACAGTGTCTTTTTCTGCAACCATCACAAGCGATCCGTCGTAGTCATTGAACATTGCAACACTATTATATCCCTTGAGCAACGGTTCGTTTTCAACAACCCATGGACCATTGAGTGTTCCGGTTTCCGAATATGCCACACCGACAGATTTCTCTTCTCCATCGTAAGCCACAAAAAGGACTCCAAGCCCCTCTTTGCCTGAATAGAACATAAAAGGTGACTCAATCACAGGCTTTTGCCCATCACTCAAGGCATCACGCAACGGCCATGCCACCTGTGAAGCCGTGAACATGATGAATGCCTCACCCATTCTTCGTCCAAAACCATCATGATAGCGTACAATCTGTACCGTACCATCACCGTTCTGCTCACCCATATGGTTGTATATCATATATCCGGCATTGTACTCGTCAGAACAGAATGTCGGATGTGCCGCCATCTCATTCTCATCAAGCAAAAAACTTTTGCTGTCAATACTCTTGTATGGTCCGGTAACATGATCGGCAACAAGTGTAGCGCAAGAACATATCCCGGAAGTCTCAAATGTTGCCATATAGTAGTACTTGTTGGCAAATTTGTGTATTTCGGGAGATTTTATTGCAGGCGAAGATCCCAACCACGAAGCTGTGTCATGTCTTAATACGCTATATGGCCCGACCCACATCTGCAACTCCTTGCTTTTCCACAAGTGACCGTTATCACCTGTCATGTAGTATGTGTCACTCTTGTGATCGTACAGGATAAACGGATTTTCCATATCCATTGTATCAATAGAAACGGTATCACATCTGCCTGTCACAGGTTGCATCTCCCATACAGACGAATCTGTCACATTCCGGTTGGCATTTCCACAAGCCAACAATAATAAGACAGCCCAAATGTATGTAAAAACAACCTTATTCACCAAGTTCCAAACTACTTTTTGTAAAGATAGTCATTTTTGCTTAAACAAAACATTTATACAATAAAAAAAAGTTCAAAGAGGCATTATTTTCTGAAAAAGCTGTAATAAAATCACAAAGTAACTAAAAAAAAGCAACTTTAACACATACAGAGACACATAGCCGGCTTTCCGTTTGTTTAACGATAAAAGACGGTAGATATCCACAAAACAATATTTATTATATGGAAAAGATTGATAAAAAGAAGAGCGCAAAAGAGACTGTATTCATGCGTCGTATCACAATTGTATCGGCAATCATGCTGATAATAGTAATAGCGACACAAAGCATCGGTTATTCCCAAGACAAGAAAATGACCATGAAAGAAAAAGAGGATGCATGGCGAGCAGAAAGACTCAAGAAACGCGCTGTGAGCGAAAGGAGAGAATTCGTCAACGATTCAATACAACATGTACAGGCCATAATCGCTATAAGAAACGGTTCATGGGCTCTTGAAGCTTCGAACATCACATTCAACAACGGAGCAACGAACTTCGTTACACCAAGTACCAATTATGTATCAATAAATAATGGTACAGGAACGATACAGACTGCTTTTGACAACACCAATGTATATTCCCCTAACGGATTGGGTGGTATCACCCTTGAAGGAAACATCAGCAATGAGGAGTTGCAGGTTGACTATGAAGGCAATGTATATTACAGCTATTCGATATTAGGCAGCAACGTGTCGGCTACTGTAAGTGTCGTGATAACAGCCAACAGCAATCAGGCCACAGCGAATATAAATCCGAACTTTAGCAACCGCACAATGATGATGAGCGGATATATCTACCCATATAATGAAGCCGGAGTATTCGAGGGTACTCCCGACTACTGACTGGAGAGGAACAATCCGCAATTCATTTTCAATTACACTCCTGCTGTAATATACCATCCTTTGCCGCCACGGCCGATAATACCGCCGCGTCCACGACCAATTCCACAAAGGCCACCGGGCTTTGGAGCACCGCCAATCGGTTTTCCCGCTACCCGACCGCCAGGAAATGGTAATACCCCACCACCAGGGTTTAGACCTTAACGACAAACAACGGTACCGTTGTTTGTCGTTATAATCAATCCTCGCTGTCGAGCTGAAAAATCTCCTCGACATTTTTATCGAACACACGTGCCATTTTAAGCGCCAACACTGTCGAGGGAACGAATTTACCACTCTCAATGGCGTTTATTGTCTGACGGCTTACACCTATGGCATCGGCCAACTGCTGTTGTGTCATACGCACCTCGGCACGCGCAACCCTTATTTTATTGTTCATCTTCCACTCCTTTCTTTGTACGCCACATCTTGTAACGGAAGACTGCCATAAAAACAAGCAGTATCGTGAACATATTGTACATCATCACTGTCAAGAAACCAAGATCATACACAAACAGCGATAAGAGTATCAATATTGCATAGCTGACATACAACGCAACAAGCAAAGAATTCAAACGAATCTGGCGTACCATTTCATCTTCAACTTTTTCGCATGAGCATGTAGCAAGTATACCACCCGAAACAATACTTATAATGGCAACATTGTTCAACAAGCAAGTTGAGTTAAAATCCACAGCAACAATATAAATGCCCACCAACATTCCTATTGCAAAAATACACCATCCTAATTTCTGGAAACGATGAGGAAAAAGTAATGTCTTCATAAATCTTCAATTTTAATGTTAAACATCTGTTTTGTATTCGAATACGCTACAAATGTAAATTAAACTTTACATAAAGACAAATCTTTTTGACACAAATTGCTTCGTATAACAAAAAAAATAAAAAATCTCGCAGATATTCTTTTTATATGTAATAATGGAGACAGCCGTATGGCTGTCTCCATTTACTTATCGTTTTGTCGATAATTTACAAATGAAACCAATATGTAAAAATGGATAAAACGGAAAAAGTGAAAGGCTTGCGCAAACGAGTGAAATGCAAAGTTTGGTTTAGCATTTTGCAACGAGTGCAGCAAAGGCTCGCCAAAGGCAGCCGGCTTGCGAAAGTTTTAATGCCACTGTTTACTATGCGTAAATAAGGATTTTAAAGACAATTGCGACGCTGCAATTCACTTTTTTGACATTTTTACTCTTCTGCAGGCTTCATGTTTGTGTATACATTCTGAACATCGTCGTCCTCTTCAAGACGTTCAACAATCTTGTCGATTGTCGCACGTTGCTCTTCTGTAACATCCTTCAAATCGTTAGGGATACGTGTGAACTCACTGCCTGTGATTTCAAATCCCTTCTCCTCAAGTGTCTTCTGTATTGCACCGAAAGATTTGGGATCGCCATAGATGGTGATTTCGTTTTCCTCTTCATCATACTCATCCTCTACACCATAGTCAATGAGGTCAAGGATAAGCTCGTCCATGTCGAGATCATCTTTCTTTGTAAAAGTGAACACGCTCTTCTGTGTAAACATGAAGTCAAGACTGCCTTGTGTGCCGAGAGTACCGCCGAACTTGTTGAAAACGGCACGTACGTTTGCTACTGTACGTGTGGTATTGTCGGTTGCAGCATCAACAAATATTGCGATACCGAAAGGACCGTATCCCTCGTATGGAACCTCCTTGTAGTCCTTCTGATCCTTACCCATCGCGTTCTTGATAGCACGCTCGATGTTGTCCTTTGGCATATTCTCGCGCTTTGCATTGGCGATGATAGCTCTCAAGTGTGAGTTTGTATCGGGGTCTGGACCGCCGGCCTTAACGGCGATTGCAATCTGTTTTCCGACGCGTGTAAATACACGTGCCATGTTACCCCATCTTTTCAGTTTCGCAGCTTTACGGTATTCAAAAGCTCTACCCATAGTAAAATTTATTTTAGTTTGTTATTATTTTTATCTCTTTTATCGTTGTATTGCACCCAGGCGCTTCTGGAAGTTCTCCATCAGGCGTGCCA
This sequence comes from Bacteroidaceae bacterium, assembly GCA_017555585.1. Taxonomy (GTDB): domain Bacteria; phylum Bacteroidota; class Bacteroidia; order Bacteroidales; family Bacteroidaceae; genus HGM04593. The sequence continues at coordinate 31,288 of JAFZGA010000007.1, read as the reverse complement.
TTGTCTTGTCGATAACCTTATCGTTGAGTGTCTGATTGTCGTCCTGAAGAACGAAGCTCACAGCATAGCTTTTCTTGCCCTCTTCAAGGTTCTTGCCTTCATAAACATCGAACAATGTTACAGCCTTCAACAACTTCTTTTCTGTTTCACGTGCCACCTGCTCAATCTGTGCAAATGTAACATTCTTGTCAAGAAGCAATGCGAGGTCGCGCTTAACGGCTGGATATTTGCTGATTTCGGCATAACCGATCTTTGCATTCTTCACAGCCTTCATCAGCTCAGTCCAGTTTATGTCAGCGTAGAACACTTCGTTTTCAATATCGAAACGCTTTGTAGTCTTTTTACGTAGGATACCGAGTTGTGCAACCACTTTCTTGTTGCTTTGTGCCTGTACCTGTATTGCAGCAGAGAAGATATCATCACTGAATGTTGTTACAAGACGCATAGCTGGTTTGAAGCCGAGACGGTCGAAGATATGTTCCACCACAGCCTTGATGTCATAGACCGACAACTGACGGCCCTGCTCTATCCATGATGCCGCTACGTTGTTTCCTGTCATCCACAATCCCAAATGATAGCTTTCGCTATATGGACTGAGGATCTTGTCTTCAACACGTTTGTCTGCATCAAAACGGTATGTATTTCCGAACTCAAAGAAACTCAAGTCGGTGAATTTGCGGTTTATGTTACGTTGCAGACTTTCCAAACCACCGAACAACAATGTCTGGCGCAGCACATTGAGGTCGTTGCTCAACGGATTCATCAGACGTACAAGATTCTCACTCTTGAAGCTATCCGACTCTTCATAGTAAGCTGCAGCAGTAAGCGAGTTGTTCAAAATCTCGTTGAATCCGCAACCAACAAGCTGTTCCGATATTATATTCTGCAACTTGTGCGACTTATCCTCGGCACCCTTTGTAATGATTGAAGAGTGAAGAGTTGTTGTAATATCGATATTGTTGTAACCGTATATACGGAGTATGTCCTCCACAACATCGCATGGACGCTGAACATCGACACGATATGGAGGGATGCTCAATGAGATACCGTTCTCGGTCTCGTTCTCAATCTTCATCTCGAGCGATGTAACAATATTCTTGATTGTCTGTGGTTCAAGATCAACACCTATAAGAGAGTTTACATATTTATAATCGAGCTCAACCTTGAAATCCTCAACAGGAGCAGGATGTATATCCTTTATATCCATAGATATTGTGCCGCCTGCAAGTTCCTTAATGAGCATAGCAGCCTGTTTCAGGGCATGGATCACGTTGTTTGGATCAGTACCACGTTCAAAACGGAATGAAGAGTCGGTCTGCAACGCGTGGCGACGTGATGTCTTGCGCACCCATGTAGGATGGAAATATGCGCTCTCGAGGAATACGTTCTTTGTCTCTTCTGTTGTTCCCGACTCAAGACCGCCGAACACTCCGGCTATACACATAGGTTCTTCGGCATTACATATCATCAGGTCACGTTCAGAAAGTTTACGTTCAACTCCGTCAAGAGTCACAAAAGGTGTACCCTCGGGAAGTGTGCGCACAACAATCTTACTACCTTTTATCTTGTCTGCATCAAAACAGTGCATAGGCTGGCCATATGCATGAAGGATGTAATTGGTAATATCTACGATATTGTTTATAGGACGAAGACCAATTATCTGCAGTTTGTTCTTTAGCCATTCGGGACTCTCCTTTACGGTAACACCCTTGATGGTTACACCGGCATAACGCATGCAGGCTTCGGTGTTCTGCACGTCGATGTCGATATCAAGTGAATTGTCATCAACTTTGAAATCGCAACACGAAGGACGAAGCAGCTGGCTCTCACCTTTATTCTGTTTTGTATATGCATACAAGTCTCGTGCGACACCATAATGTGAGCAGGCATCTGCACGGTTTGGAGTGATATCCACTCCTATGAGGTAATCGCTCTTGATGTTATAATACTCTTTTGCAGGAGTTCCGGGAATGGCATCGGCAGGAAGAACAATAATGCCGTCATGGCTGTTTCCAACACCGATTTCATCTTCAGCACAGATCATACCGAAAGACTCAGCACCTCTTATCTTACCTTTTTTGATAGTAAAGCACTCGTCGCCACTGTACAGTTTTGTACCGATGGTTGCAACAACCACCTTTTGACCGGCAGCCACATTTGGAGCACCGCAAACAATCTGCACTGGTTCGCCATCGCCAAGATTCACGGTTGTTATATGCAAGTGATCACTGTCGGGATGATCGACACATGTCAATACCTCTCCAATGACCAAGCCTTCAAGGCCGCCCTTAATGGTCTGCACCTCTTCAACGCCATCTGTTTCAAGACCAATCGAGGTCAACGCTGCTGAAACCTCTTCAGGTGTCATGTCGAACTTGACATATTCTTTCAGCCAATTATAGGAAATATTCATATTATTTGTATTATGCGATTTCAATCTGCGAAATTACATCTTTTTTTGGAAAGATTAAAGAGTAAATAAAAAAAATGCCACGATCGTGGCATTTTAAGAAACGGTTTATTCAATTATTATTTTCTTAACTCCTGATTTGCTCTTCACTATATATATACCTGCAGGCAAATTCTTCAAATCATACATCTTACCATCATGCACTTTTATTCCCGCAATTGTGTAAATTTCAAGATAATCGTCGCTACAAGGTATCTCTATAACCGATGTGACACCCATGACAACTTCTACAAATCCGGAATATTCTGATTCCCAATAGCCTTCAACTGATTTCACCCTATAGGCATATCTTGCGTCATTGAGATCTGTAAATTCGTAAGACGGAGTTTCTGTCTCTACGCTTTCAAGCAGGCTCTTCTTGTATGACATTGTCGCTACAACCGAAATATCATCTATCAGCACACGTTTATTGTCTGCTTCGGAATCAGTAGAAAAACGGATATGGAATTCCCCTGCAACATCAGCATCAAACTCAACTGTTCCATCCGACGATGCAATATGCTTTGCTATGATAGCTCCCGAAGTAGAGACAATCTCCACTATCAGCTTTATATTGTTTGCATTAGAGTTATATTTCGCTACTCTGAACGATAGAGCAATTTTGCCGACTGCGTTCAAACGTGGTGTCAACAAGGTTCCTGCTGATTTCAATGAGCCTATACACAACATTCCTGTCTCGCTATATATATTGTTGCCATACCAACCTGGAGCAGACATGTAACTGTCGATATCTTCCTTAATGGCTGTTGCCGCCTTGCTACAATTCAAGAAATCCTCGTTCACAAGAACTTCAACGTCACCATTTCCGTCACTGACACTTTCATAATTGTACAATTCTACAATATAACCAGAAGCTCCCTTCACCTCACTCCAGTTTGCCACAAACGAATTGTCTGTTATCTCTGTTGCAGGCAAGGCTATAGGTGCTTCAATATCTGTAAAATTAAAATTGAACGATGCGATATAATTCTCATATTTTATATTAGTGACAGGCTTGCCAAGATAACCACCGGTATAAACCTTGGCAGCCGGCAACGAAACATCTGTAAACTCAGTATTGTTGTTCTTTCCGGGCCACAAATCTCCGGCAAGGCTCTCATAGAATTTACTGCTGTTCTGGTTAGAATACGGAAACAGTTCGTTGTCTGCCGGAATAATCTGGAAACGCGGATGGCCGGCTATAACATTGACATTATTGCTTTCCCACGCTCGTTGGTCGTAGTCGACATGTATTATCATCATACCGTCTGCGGTAAGAGTCTGGTCCCAACCTTCACGTTTGCGGTTTTCAAGAATAAAATATTCATTAGGATTGGCATCGTTGACAATCTTGTATCCTATACCTCCTTGGGTCTGAGGTTTTATTGAATATTGGCCTTTTTCTTCAAGTACCTCAAGTTTCTTCCAACCACAAACCTCTTTCTGGTAAGAGTTGTATCCTACCGGTATATAGCCGTATGCATTATAATTTCCACTTGCCATCAAATCCCATTCGTCCATACCCCAGTTGCCTGAAGCGTATGAAACATCATACACATCGTGCAATCCAAGACAATGGGAAAATTCATGGCAAAGCGTACCTATTCCGGCAAGCCATTTGCCATATACTTCTTGTTTCTCTGTCATATTCAGCTCAGAGCTGCAGGCATAGACATTCAGGAACACATTATCAGCCTTTTTCTTTGCTCCTTCTGCTTCCAGACTCCATTTATGTGGCCAAATTGTATTTTCATCGGCTCCACTCGCCTCTGCATATCCGGCATAGATACAATACATGAATTCAACTTCACCATCACCATCGTTATCGAACTGCGAGAAGTCCATTGTAGCATCGGAAAGTTCTATACCTTTGCGTATCATTGCCTGAGGTCTCATATCGTTTCCTGCAGAGTTGTTTCCACCATAATATGCCATATTCTGTGGCAGGGTAACTATATCGGTCACAACAAATCGTGGAGTGAAAAGGCTATCGGATTGCGCAATGAAATAGTCACGTGCACTACCATAACTTTGAACACTCACGTTGCCTACGGTAAAATCATATTTATAATTTGATTCATTAAGTAATTTGTCTATATCCTCTTTGGTGTACGAAAACTTTACGTCCTTATATTCTACGAGCAATACAGGCACAAGAACTTCGCCGGTTGTTTTTGCACGTGTAGTTGCTGCAGAACGTGTTGGAGAAGGTGTCCTGTATTTAGCTGCACGTGATATATGTGTTTCTGCAACGGCGTTCTCTATGGCTGTATAGTCGATGGTTTCCAAAAGTTCTTTCTCGGCCTTGCTTCTATTGCCAGCATCATGTGCAAGCTGACCTGTAGAAACGAAGAGACCATCATTTGAGAATGTTGCATAACAGAAATCGCCTTTCAAATCCTTTACAACATATTTACCGTCAAGTGTTGTATGGAAGTGCATTGCTTCATCTCCGTGCATTACAACACTGAGCATTGTTCCATCAGACTGTTTAACTACAAAAGGTTTACGGTTTGCTGGTACTGCAAAAAGAGATACAGCCCAAACAAACAACATCATGAATGTTATCAGTTTTTTCATATAGTATATTTTGCTACTGTTACAATTAAACAATTAGTTGCAAAAGTAGCTATTTTCCACGATTTTAAGGCAAAATATCTCAAAAAACATTCAAAAACCAGCAGATTACCACCAAATTACACCTTCTTTTTATCAGAAACTCCAACCCAGTATATGCTCACCCCTATCAGCAACAAGGAAAAAATGACCATAGGATCAAATTTGTCCATACCCAAAAGCAACGACACTCCGGTTGCCACAATCAGCGTAACGTAGCCATATAGTGCAACTACAGCACTATCAAGGTATTTCATACCTATCGGTATAAGAAAATACGTCAAGACTGTAGGAAAGACAAGAACATATAATAACACCAACAACGGTCTATAATGAGCCTCGTCCTCAAACAATGGTGCATCAAAACCGATGAACGACGATACTATGAGTGCGACAACAGCAGCTGCAGTGAATGTATACCGTAGAATAGCGACACTCGCAAGATGTCCCACAAACCTTGCTGACAATACAAGATATACTGAATATATTATTGACGAAAGGATGGCGAGAATATTTCCAAGACGGGCATCGGATGCAGTACCGGCAGCAGGTTCCGAAAGGATACACAACAATGCTCCGGCAAAACCGATTGCAAGCCCGGTGAGTTTCCTTCCTTCAATGCTTTCGTGGTACAGCAATGCCGATACCACAACTACCCACAGCGGTTGCATGGCATTGAATATTGCAAAATTCACCGGTGTTGTATAACTTATACTCAAGGCATACAACGACATATATCCAAAGATACCAAATGCGCCTAGAGCCAAGAGTTTCAGCCTGTCGTTCCATGTAATTGTCTCGGGTTTTGAGAAGATAGAGACCACCCAAAATACTATGGCACCGAACACAAGACGTACTGTTACACAGCCTATAGGTGCAATCCATACCGGCAACAGGTAACCCATGGCATTCACATTCAAACCGCTGAACACCCTTGCCACAAAGAGTGCCGCAGAACCTTTAACCTTATTGTTCATGAGTAAAATCATTTACGTTTCTTCCAAGCACGGCGCAACAGCATGAACAGCAGTGCAACAAAACCGACTACAGAATTCAGAGCAAACGGGAAACGTTCACCTTTAACACCGACAAGTTCCTGTATCCAATCGACCACAAATGGAGATATCAATATCGCCACATAGTTCATGGTCATCAGCAGTGCCAGTGCGTAAGTTGATTTGCGAGGCGGGGCAAGCGAGGCGGTAACATCGTAAATGTATGGTTGGGCAATACCGTAGCCTATACCGGCAGCCACGCATCCCAATATTATAAACAGTAACGAATGGTTGAAAAAGACATCGACAAGCCCAAGAGCTATGAGCAGCAATGAAAAAAGCAGTATATTTCCACGCAGCACGGCAATTATGCGGTTTATAAAGAAACCTGGAAGCATCATGGCTATGAAGAATATGGAAGTGACCATACCGGATACTCCACTGTCATATCCGTATTTTCCTAACAGGAACGGCAAATTGATACTTACTACCATCACAAGATATGTTATCAGCAGATAGTAGAGCATATATCTTATCAGACTACGATAATTTATTGTTCCTGTTGTGTCGGTACTTTTTTCTTCGTTATTGTCGTCAGAGATGTTCTTTTCGCTCCGTTTTATTGCCGGAACAAGCAATATCGACACTATAGGCAACAGATACACGACAAAAGGCAGCCTCCAGCGAATATCTGCCAGGTAGCCGGTAACGGCTGTTGCTACCACTAAAGTAATGTTTGTCAAAGCCGATATGTAGCCATATTGCCTTGTACGCCGTTCGCCTGAGAAGAATTTCGACACAAGTGATGTAGAGAGCGGAATTATTATACCGGAACCAACTCCGAGCAATGCACTCACTAATATGAGTTGTGTCATCGATGTACAGAAAAAGTACAAGGCGCCGCTTATAAGATAGAGCCATAGACCGATAAACAGAAGTTTTATATCACCAATCCTTTCACTTATGAAACCGGCAAATAGTATAAAAGGAATAATCAGGAGCGAAGGCAGTGTTGTCAACATCTGTATCTCGAGATCGGTTGCCGTTGGAAAAACGGTAAGCAGTTTCTCGGAAATGGGCGACACGGCAAGTCCCGGCAATGATGTCAATGCAGAGACAGACCATATACCGGCCAATGCCAAAACGGTTATAGTACCCTTACCTGTGTAAATACCTTCCTTATAGACACGTCTGCCATTGTCTTGCATGAACGTGCTGTTCTTTTCAGTTACTTGTTTGTTGTCCATAAATAGTTTTTTTACATCATAACAACAAGCAGGCAGAATATGTTGTGACATCATAAAAAATATAAAACAGCGAACCCTCAGGCAATATATTCTGTTTCATCATTACAATGTTCAAAAAACTATTTACAAACCTTTTAAACAGAGAAAAAATGAAACAAGAAGAATGTAAGACAACAATGACAACTTCGGTATTCGGTTCCGAAGAGATGCTCAAGAGTGCACCGGTAGACAAGATTCCACAATGCTCTACTACACCTGAAATCGCCTATAACATAGTCAAGGACGAAACTTTTGCCCAAACAAATCCACGCTTGAACCTGGCTACATTTGTTACTACATATATGGACAAGTACGCCACCAAGCTGATGAACGAAGCAATAGCCATCAACTATATCGACGAGACCGAATATCCGCGTATAGCTGTGATGTGTGCAAAGTGCATCAATATTATCGCTAACCTATGGAACACCCCTGAGCAGGCAAAATGGAAAGCAGGTGCTTTGGGTATAGGTTCAAGTGAAGCATGTATGCTTGGTGGCGTGGCGGCATGGCAACGCTGGAAGAAACGCCGTATGGAGGCCGGCAAGCCTTGTGACAAGCCCAACTTTGTAATATCATCAGCATATCAGGTTGTTTGGGAAAAGTTTGCACAACTATGGCAGATTGAGATGCGTGTAGTACCACTTACAGCCGAAAAGCTGACACTATGCCCACAGGAAGCGATTGCCATGTGCGACGAGAATACTATATGCGTTGTTCCTATCATGGGTGTTACATGGACAGGTCTCAACGACGATGTCAAAGCTCTGAACGATGCTCTCGAAGAGTATAACAAGAAGACAGGCTATGACATTCCTATCCACGTGGATGCAGCATCGGGCGGTTTTATACTGCCTTTCATCAACCCTAGCCTTGAATGGGATTTCCGTCTCAAATGGGTCCTTTCAATAAGTACCAGCGGACACAAATATGGTCTTGTATATCCAGGATTGGGTTGGGTAATTTGGAAAGACAAGAAATTCTTGCCCGACAGCATGTCGTTCAGCGTGAATTACCTTGGTGCTGAGGTGACTCAGGTAGGATTGAACTTCTCACGCCCTGCAGCACAGATTCTTGGCCAGTACTATCAGTTCGTGCGTTTGGGATTCGAAGGTTACAAAGCAATCCAGCACAACTGCATGGAGATTGCCAAATACCTGCACACCGAAATAGGAAAGATGAAGCCTTTCAAGAACTACAGCAGCGATGTAACCAACCCGTTGTTCATCTGGGAGATGAAGAAGGAGCATGCCAAACAGTGCAAATGGACTCTCTATGACCTACAGGACAAGTTGAAGCAGAACGGCTGGATGGTACCGGCATATACCTTGCCCGCAAAACTCGAAGAGACCATTGTAATGCGTATTGTGGTACGTCAGGGATTCAACCGCGATATGGCCGATCAGCTTTTGGGTGATATTGCTGATGCTGTTGCAGAACTTGACAAGCTGCAGTACCCCACAACATCGCGTTTGAACATAGAGAGTAAAGTAAAGATTAAGGGAACGGTTTATACCCATACCGGTAAATAAAAAGGAAACGATATACTTGCTTATTACAGAATTGTCATTCCGTACCTTGTGTAAGGAATCCATGAACAAAGCTTGAGATCTCCCGTCACTCAATTCCGTCGAAATGACATTGCAGTATAGGCAAGTATATCATAACCTAAAAAAAATAACGATTATGAACAGGGATAGAAGGATAACACGCGAGGAACTGAAAATTGCCATAAACGAGGCATATATCAGTCTCAAGGACAACAAGGGCGGCAAGAATGCCGATTACATACCTTACCTTGCCAATGTAGACAGTAATCTGTTTGGCATATCGGTATGCTTGCCCGACGGTGAGATATTGAGTGTAGGCGACTGCAATTACCGCTTTGGTATAGAGTCCATCTCAAAAGTAGCCACTGCAATTCTTATATTGAGGGATTATGGCGCAGAGACAGTACTCAAAATGATTGGAGCCGATGCTACAGGCATGCCGTTCAACTCCATCCTTGCAATATTGCTCGAGAATGACCATCCTTCTACCCCTTTGGTAAATGCAGGAGCTATATCTGCTGTGAGCATGGTACGCCCGGTTGGCAACAGCCGCGGGAAGTGGGAGGCGATCAAATACAATATTACCGAACTCTGCGGTAGCGATACACCACTGATTGATGAACTATACAGATCAGAGTGTGACAGCAACCACAGGAACCGCTCTATTGCTTGGCTACTGAAGAGCTATAACCGCATATACGACGAGCCGGACATTGCGCTCGATCTATACACGCGACAATGCTCACTCGGTGTTACGGCTAAACAGCTCTCCATTATGGCGGCAACGATTGCATGCGGCGGATATAACCCTGTGACAAAAAAGGAGGTGTTCCCAAAACGACAAGCTGCAAAAGCTGTTTCCCTGATGGCAACAGTAGGTATGTATGAGTATACAGGAGACTGGATGTTCAGTGTAGGACTCCCGGCAAAATCTGGCGTAGGCGGCGGTATCATAGGTGTACTTCCCGGCATATTTGGTATTGCCGCATTCGCGCCACCAATAGACGAGGCCGGCAACTCAGTAAAGGCGCAGCTTGCCATAAGACAGATAATGGAAAGATTGAACCTAAATGTCTTCAGTGGTGAAAGGGTTGTCATGGTCAAGGGGAAGCCTGTTCCTTTATAAACCAACGGTGCTGACTTTATAAAGTCAGCACCGTTGGTTTATAAATATTACGTTAGAAGATCTCAAAAGATTTTGATTCCAATAGGTGGTTAACCTCTGTAAATGCTTTTGCATTATCGCCACCGGTGAAGAACATCTTCTTACCTAGTTTTTGGCAATCGACCATAGCACGATATGGTGAAAGCAGCCATATCTTGTTCTTTTCGTTAATAGATATAACTATTGCCGTTTGCTGTATATCATCAGTAACTTTGTAAAAGTCGATATATACATTCTGGTATGTAAGGTCGTGATGCTTTCCGTTATAGACAACCTGGATATTACCTTTGCGGTCGAAACTTATGCGGCACTGCTTTGCAGGAGCTGCTACCTTACCACCCTTCTCCAAGTTATTGAAATAGAAATTGTAGTCATAATTCGCCGACTTGTCATAAATAGCCTCAATGGCATAACCACCTCGCCAATTCTTATTGTCATTCTGTAAAATTATTATATCATCTTCGGTAGTCTTGGGTATCTGCACAGTATTGTGACTGCTTGACAAGATAAAAAACCTTTCATTCTCACCAGTCTGCTTGAATTCAGCCCACACACCGCTTTTCATTCTTGGACGGTATTCGCGCCATGTCAAGTTGTCACGTACATAATAACCGTCCCACTCGCTATGTTCTTTTCTGTGGTTACGATAGCTGTAAAACAATCCGTCGCTATCGGGGCAACGCAGGTGTACACTCAATGTGTTATATACGACCTCCCAATTCTTTTTTCCTTTGTCGCGGTCGATAAAGATTTTGTCTTTGTAGAGCTTTGGAATGGCAAGAAGACATTTCTTGTTCTTTACGTAATAGAAAGTATCATCTTCGCCATACTGTTTGTACTTGCTCCATACTCCTGTCTTGTGTGCTGGGCGATACTCGGTCCACTCCTCGCCGTTCTTTACGAAATAACCGCCTTCGTATGTTACCAATGCAGTTGTCTGTGCCTGCATGGCTAATAAGCCTGTTACCAAAAAGGCTAATGTCAGAAATAATTTTTTCATGATTGTATATGTTTTAAATTTATTATTCTAAAAATTTATTTTTTAAACCAAATTCAAAATTAGCAGAGTTTTTATTGCTTTCCTTGCTATCAGGGTCCTTAAGTCTCAAATTAAGCCCGTCCTGATTTATTGAAACAATACATTTATTTAAAATACCGGTTTCACCGTTAACAGAATAAAGATTCGCTGCCTCCTCAAACTCTTTGGGTGTGCCTACGGTGAGAAGCATCATACAAGTGTTCTCGGCAGGAATGTCAAGAATAGTAAGCATTGTACTGCCATCGCCATAAAACTGCACGTAACGTTTGCCATTGCGGTTGGCACGCTGAACAACCTTAAGGTTATTATAAGTATCCTTTAAATTGAGGTTGAAAAGAAAATAGATATCCTTAATCCAGCTCTCGTAGCCTTCTTTACTTTCACTTCTCATACAAAATACAGCAGGAGTGCCACCGGGATATTTCTGTTTATAGATATCCTCAACTCCCTTGGGATAGCCCTCGACAAGCCACTCCTCTTTTGGGAGATAGTTCATCATATACTCCTCTATTGCAACTGCGGGAGTAATGAAAGTCAAACTATAATTGGAGAAATACTCCTTGCAGTTGCTTGGAATGAGTATCTGCTGCATCCATGTGTATATACTGCCACGCTCTAACTCAATCTCGAACTGTTCCTTAGGCATAGAGATAAAGAATTCTTCAGTTTCTTCTATGTAACCGACAGATAATTCATCAGCATCAATCACATACTGTGTCCTGCCTTTTTCATTACCGCCATTTTCCACAATAGCAACACCATCTTTATGCAAAGCATTGGCTACAGCCATATTCTGTCCAAAACCGCGAACCTGTTCATTGCCCATATATACTATATCCGAAACAAAACCGTCCAATCCCAATTTGGACATAATAAGTCCTTGGGTAAATAACTCTATAATATCAAAATTTGTATATAAAACCGTGCAACCTTTATACCAATCAGCAACAAATATGCTGTTCTTCTCGTCCATAAAAACAGCAACCTGTCTTTCGCCGTCTATTGTGTTTATTGCCATTGGAATACCAAACAGTTCTTCGCTGTCAAGCACTTCATATTTGTTCAAAATTTCATATACTGCCTCGTATCCTAAATCGTCGAGAGTCTTGAGCACAAGATATTGATTGACCGATGAATCGACATCACCCGACTCCAATCCTTGCTTTTCGTGCTGAATATGCTCATTGCTTAGCGACATAAGTTCCTTGACAAATGTTTTCAAACGCTCTGCATCGCTTTGCTGTGCGTTGACATTTACGGCAATTACTGCAAAAGCGAACAACATATATATAATCTTTTTCATAAGTAACGATTTTTATAATTAAAGACCCATAATTGGAAAACCACTCTCCTGAATTTTCATAAAGAGTTCGTATGACAAACCGGCAATAAAAACGACATATAGATTTGTATCTCCGTCGTCATTGATGACAAGAAGATTCTTATCATCACTATAAATAGCCATATATACATCATCGTCCTTATTTACCATTTGTAATTGCATACCAAAAACCTCGTCTATTTCAAACAGGAATATATCCATATAGGCGCGTAGTGCTTTATAACTATTCTTGCTTGTACTCGCAAAGCTACGCATGCTCTTTATAGAAGCAAGTATATTACCATTTCCTTCAGCAGCTTCATCCATAAGGCTGAATATCTGCTTGAACATAGCCGTGGATATATAGACGTAATTCACCTCTTCCATTTTTATTTTTGCGACCACCTTTATAAACGCCTCGGCACTGCTATCGCCTCTGTTCTTAAACTCGGTCATTTTACTTACATACTCAGCAACCTCATCAGGTGTCAAATTCGGCTGAGGGACAGATTGTGCTTTTATTGCTCCCAAAGGCAACAAGCACATCACTATCAGTATTAATATTTTATGTTTCATAATTATAGAATTTACTTATACATCTTTACCGATTGTTTTAAAATTGAACTTACCTCACTCATATTTATCTGTGTGGCAGTTACTGCATGCTGCACGTTGGCAAAAGCCATCTGCATACATCGCATGGCATCTTCGGGATTGTCGAATGTATCCTCTTCAGTTTCGTATAATGCAACAACGGTTTCCTTATTTTCCAAAGAAGATGTTTCCCCGACAGGCATTAACAAATAAGCAATCAACACCATTGCTGCAACAGCCACGCTGTGAATGAGATAACGTGGTATCTTGAATATCTTTCCTTTCTCTTTCAAAACACCTTCACTGTCGGCTGTTTCAGGTTCCAGCTGTTGCTCAAGCCCGTCGAGCAGAGCCTCAAGACGTTCTGTAGCCCCTTGTGGCAGGAGTGCATCAACTTCATCCTCGCTGCAAAGTGCCATTATAGCCTCCCTATCCTTACGGAGTTCGGAAGGAACATCGTTATCGCGGAGATAACGACACAGTTCGCGTTCCTCATCAACGGTCAGTTCCGCATTGAAGAAGCGTTCTATCATCATTTCAAGTTCTTTTTCTTCCATAATCAAACTCCTTTATTTATAATATCTCTCTTTAAATCTCTTTCTTATACGCGATATTATCACTCTTACATTCACCTCGGATAACCCTGTGAGCTTCGCTATTTCATCAAATCCAGTTCCTTTCATCTGCATTTGCATCACTCTTCGGTGCATTTCCGGAAGACCGGCAAGGAAATGTTCTATAAATTCCGAAGTCTCTATATGTTCTATATCGGGCGGTGCATTGCCTCCAAGCGTTTCATCATCCAGTACCTCCTCTTCGCGCAACCTGATGACCCTCCAACGATCAATGCATATATTACGCAATATCTTGATGCTGTATGCTTCTGGAGCTACGAGATTCTCGAGTTGCTCACGCTGTTCCCACAAACGCAGATAAAGATTCTGCACAGCATCCTCTGCCTCAAATTGATCGCAAAGCATTCTGTATGCCTCGCGATACAATCTTTGGTGCAACGGAATGAACCGTTTTTTGAACTCTGTGTGTGTCACTTTATACTGTTTGTGTTATACTCTTTCACCTTATAGACGAACGAAAAGCCGATTTGTTACAACTGATAGCAAAAAAAAGTAAAAAAAACTGTTTTTCAAGCAAAAATCACAATTTTAATATATCTTCGCAAGGTAAGAAAAACTAAAAGAACCATGAAAACAATAGAAGTACCTAAAATCATCCTTGCAAACAACATAGACGAGATATTCGCAAACCTACCTGAACATGCCATTGACTGTTGCAACTGGCGCGAGGAATATCCTTATACACCAAAAGCAACATTCAAGCTGTTCCATGATGGTGAAAACCTGTATATAAAATTCGACGTAACCGAAAACGACATACAGGCAACCGTTACTGAAGACCAAGGACGTACATGGACCGACCCTTGCGTAGAGTTCTTTGTATCACCCGAAAGTAACCTCGACTACTATAATTTCGAGTGTACCTGTACCGGCAAACTCCTTCTTGCGTGGCATCCTGCCGATGCACCGAAAGAGCCGGCGAGCAAAGAGGTGCTCGACAGCGTCAAGCGCACACCCTCCCTCGGCACAGAACCGTTTGCTTTGCGCAAAGGCGAACATTCATGGAGTGTTATAGAGGTGATACCGGCCACAGCCCTTTTCCGCAGTGAAGTTGACAGTTTCGACGGCAAGGAGATGACAGCCAACTTCTACAAATGCGGTGACGAACTTCCAACTCCGCATTTCCTCTCATGGAATGCCATCGAATGGCCCTCGCCAAGTTTCCATCGCCCTGAACAGTTCGGAAAATTAGTTTTTGAGAAATAATATTCCACTCCATTAATGTAAAAAAGGAGGCAGGTGAAGTGAACCCTAATCATCAATACCTGTATTATTGGAATCTTTGAGATATGAAAGAAATTCCATATCTTAGCAAAAGAAACATCATACGACAAACAACCTGCTGACAATGGAAAACGAAAGAATATCAAAAGTACTTACGTACCTTGACGAAAACAACATATCGCACACGTGGTACACGCACCCCGAAGCACCGACAATTGAGATTGCAAGGCAACATTGGCAGAAGGACGGTTCAAAGCATTGCAAGAACCTGTTCTTCCGTAACCACAAAGGAAACCGCCACTATCTGGTGGTGCTTGATTGCGAGCGCGATCTTGACATACACGATTTGGAGAAACGCCTGCACCAAGGCAAGCTGTCGTTTGCATCGCCGCAACGCATGGAAAAATACTTGGGATTGCAACCAGGCTCGGTATCACCATTCGGTCTCATAAACGACACCGAAAACCATGTACACCTGTTCCTTGACGAGAATCTGAAAAATGAACAGTCGTTGAGTTTCCACCCTAATGACAACCACGCGACAGTGGTCATATCAAACGAAGAGTTCATGCGTTATCTCACATTGGTAGGAAATACATACGAATTCATAGAATTATACGACCGGTAAAGAATATGAAAAAAACGTGGGCAACTCTTTTGCGATGCCCACGTTTTTCAGTATTTGAATGTAAAGAATGATATCATCGGTATTGCCACGAATGTTGCATACATGAATAAAAGAATCAAATATACATCGGAAACAAGATAACCGCTTTTGGTATAGTGGTTCGAGATCCAATCGCGACGCGCTGAGCGTCGTTTTTTATTCTGTATATACACATATAAGCGGTACACAGCCCAACCTACTACAATACCTATGATTGTTCCGGCAAGGATATCACCAGGATAATGCACACCCAGATATACGCGTGTAAAGGCATTCATCGCAGCCCATGTCATCAAAGATACAGAGAGGGCCCTGTTACGTATAAGCAACATTATAAACGTTGCAATGCCGAATGAATTTGCTGCGTGGCTCGATGTAAAACCATATTTGCCGCCACGTGTTTCGTTGACAACATCTACTGCATACATGAGCATGGGATCATTTGTCGGTCGCCAACGTGCAAAGAACGGTTTGCATATTCCCGATGATATAGTATCGGTCAATGTGGCAACAACAGCTATAAGCACAAGAAGTAGAAAGAAATCCCTGATATTATTGTTCTTCAACAACACATACAGCAATACAAGAGCCAATTGCATCCATACAGCCATTGACGTATATACTAGCATGCAACCATCCCAAAAGAGCGAATCGCTACCGTTGAGCGAGAGAAGCATATACTTGTCGATATCCAAAAGTGTGCTTAAATCCATAGTCTCCCCAATAATACCGTGTGTTATCAGATACGTTCTATTGCAGTAGCTGGCAACCACCCTACTGTACCCTCTTCCAGTTCAACCTCTTTCCATTCACGCATGGTATCGTCGATGATTCTGACCTTACGTCCTTCGTGAATCTTTATAAGTTCGGTACCAGAATTGTCGGGTGTACTTTTAAGGTATGCTTCCTCCTTCATTACAATAGCTTCGCTGTCGTCGTTCATATAATTATATATGTGTGCTGCCGCGATGTTTGCAAATATAGCGACAAAAAAAGATATCAAAGCAATTGCAAGTGCAGTTTTACGTATACCAGCCTTGCGATTGAAGAAAAAGAGCAAGAGCCCCGACAACAGTAGAATAAAGGAAATTATCGCTACAACAGCCCATGCAGTAATACCCATGGCATTTACGACAGACTTGAACCAGGCTGTGAGAAAAAGTTCATACTGCTCGGCAATCTCGTCTTTTGTCATAAAATTGGCATGTTCAAGATTTGCCTTTGTATCCTTGTCTGTAGGATCGATGCGCAAAGCACGTTCGTAGTTCAGAATAGCTTTTCCTATCATGTTGCTACGATAGAATGCATTGCCGAGATTGTAATACAGTTCTACTGAACCGCCTTCGTTCGCAATGACGGTTTCGTATATTCTTATTGCGTCATCGTAACGGGCATGCGAATATGCACTGTCACCAAGCGCTTTACTGTATTCCGTTGTTTTTGTCTCTTGCGCTGTTGTTATAAACGGCATTGCAAGCAACAATAATGTATATATAAAATTCTTCATATTCCCAGTCGTTATTTCTTGATAGAATTCTCCATTTTGTCAATTACATCCATTGCCATAGAATAGACCTTGTCCATAGCCTGACTTGCGTTACCAGGTGCATAACGCGCGAATTCAGCTTCGTTGAGTACTTCATTCAAATCCTTTATCAAAGTAGAATCAACGCCTTTCTTCTCCAATTCATTCGCCACATTGTCCTTTGAAAGCTGTGACACAGGGATATTCATTTTGTCACTCATATATCCCCACAATGTCTTAAGAATCTCATCATAAAACTCGTTCTTCTTGCCTTCGCCAAGCAATCTTTTTGCAATTTTCAAACGTTTGACGGCAACTTTGTTTGCCTTCTTGGTACGAACAAGCGAAATATTGGCATTTTCAATAACTCTCTTCCTGTGTACAACTATATATACTACAAACAATACCAGAGGTACAATGTATAGCAAGAAGTAGATTGGAGAGGCGAAAAAGAGGGTGTTGGTCTTCAAATTCCTTGCATCTCCCAACTTTATATGACGGATATCAGAAGCAAGAAGTTTGCTTGTCTCTTTACCTATGTATGTTGCAGCAGGTGCTGTCTGCTCCTTGCCCTTTTCTACATTGACAATGTATGGTTCGCTCTCTATTGTCTTGTAGCTGTCGTCGAGCGGATCAAAATATACAAAGCGTGCTGCAGGTATCGTATATGTACCGCTTGCACGTGGTGTTATTACGTACTCATAAACCTTTTCACCCGAGAATCCGTTGGTTTTAAGGCTGAACTTGTTGTCGATAATAGGATCATACACCTCGAACTCGCTCGGGAAATCAATAATGGGATTACCCACGAGCTTCATATTACCGATACCTTTGACCTTTACCTTCAATGTGAGTTCCTCGTTTGTCTTGACATCTGCGGAACTTATCGAACTGCTGATTGAGAACTGGCCTACACCACCTGAATAACCGGCAGGACGGCCGGCTGGGAGTTTCTTTACATCGAGAACAAGTTTGTTGCTGCTGAGGTTTTTCTTAACCTCGACATAGGCCGGACCACCGTTGAACATCATCTCAAAGGGGTCAAGGTTGCGACGGCTCTGTACTGCTACTACCCCTTCGAATGTCAACGAAGGTATCTCCAGTTCACCGCTCTGCTGTGGGAATAGCACGAACTGACGCCACACGAGTGTCTGGTAATTACGGCCATTGTAATGCTCAAGATCAAAATGTTTCTCTCGTGGTAACTGTACCTCCTGAATATGGAAGCCCTTTAAATCTGGTGTCGGATTGCTGAGATTGGTAAGGTTTACTGTAGAATAGACCTTATATGTCAACAGTACAGCTTCCTGTTCGTACACTTTGCCCATACTCAATGTAGCCTTTACAAAAAGGTCATCATCGGCTATGTTTGTCGATGAGCTATTGTTGCGTTGCACATTGCCACCTTGTCCTTGTGAAGTGTTGTTCTGATCAGGAGGCAACACTTTAACTCTCAAAGGATTGGAATTGTACTTTTTGCCATCAACCATTATCGAAGCTGCGGGAATTCGGAACTCTCCCTCATTTTCAGCCATCAAGATATATGTAAATGTAACCGACTCCTCTTTGGACATCTTTCCATTTATGCTCTGATAGCTCTGTTGTGTCGAACGATGAGGACCTGTCAGTATATTGAAATCCGACAGATCAGGTATTGTCGGTTCTTTGACATTTGCCCTGTTTACCTTGAATGTAAGCCTGAACTGCTGGTTTACGACCACCGATTTAGGTGCCTGAGCGACAAATGTTATCTCGTCTGCCGAAAGATTTCCCAAAAATAGGATAAACAGCAGTGTTGTTAGAAATATTCTTTTCATCTATTTTCTATATATCTCTTCGTTTATTACCAGTTCTTCTCCAATTTGCCTTTGCTTGACTTGTTCTTCTCGCGTTTTACTTTTTCAAGAACACCCTTTTCGTCCTGCATTGCAGCCTCAAGCAATCGCTCGGCATTCTCTTTAGACATATCCTCTTCGGACTGTTGTGGCTGAACCTGCTGCTGTTGCTGTTGCTGCTCGTTCTGTTGCTGTTCTTGATTCTGCTGTTGCTGTTGTTGTTGGTTCTGTTCTTGCTGTTGCTGCTCCTCTTTATTTTCCTGCTGTTGCTGGTTATCCTGCTGATTCTGCTGATTCTGTTTCAGCTGATGCAATACGACCGCAAGATTGTAACGTGTCTCATGGTCATCAGGATTGTTTCTCAATGACTCTTTGTATGCTTCGGCAGCCATTTCAAGCGAATCGGTCAAATGATATACCAGAGCTGAATTGTGATATATCGACGCAAGGTTTTTCTTTTCGTTCTCAAACTCTGCTGCTGTCAGGAATTGGGTATTTGCATCGCTATATACACCGGCAACAACCTTGGGATCAGCAACATTATCCTTTATATCCTTGTAATTCTTCAACAGCAGGTTAGTACCGCTGTTGTAGCTTGTCATAGGATTCTGCGGATCCATATCCATTGCTCTGCGGTATGGCTCAATGGCTTTGTCGTACAAGCTGTCCCTATGGAATTCATTGGCACTCTTGACATGTTCGCGCATACTCTTCAACATGGGTGAACCATGCATTATAAGGGCAACCGATGAATATATGACTGCAATTGCGGCTATCACCAGCAGAGCTATATATAAAATGTATTTGGAATCAGGCTTCTTCATACTGCAAATCGTCTGTATTATTATTTACGGGAGTTTCTGTGCTTTCTGCCTTGAGACAATGAGTCGATCATCGTTACAATGACAATCTCGGCAACAAGCAACAGAAGCACAATTATTGCTATGACCTCGAACTGTTCGCGATATTTTGTATAGACATCGGTCTTTACATCATCTTTCTGCAACTTCTCGAGTTCATTCTCTATTATAGTCTGGGCGTTATTGGTATTGTCAACACGCACGTATGTTCCCTTGCCGGCCTTTGCTATATTACCGGCCATCTCCTCATTGAGCTTCGATACGACAACAAAACCTTCGCTGTCACGCATGAACTCATTCTTGCCATCAACCGGGATACGGCCACCTTTCTCTGTACCGATACCGAGCATATATATATTTATGCCCTTTTCTGCTGCACGCATGGCTGCCTCTTCGGCACCACCCTCATGGTTCTCACCGTCAGTTATAACAATAACGGCCTTGCCTATCTTTTCGTTGGCAGTAAAACTCTTTGCTGCCAGATCAATGGCAGCTCCTATATCGGTTCCCTGGCGTGCTATCAACGATGGGGTTATGCTCTCGAGGAACATTTTTGCAGAGATGAAATCATCGGTTATAGGCAACTGTACGAAAGCCTCTCCTGCAAAGACTATCAAAGCGACCTTGTTTTCTGATGATTGGTTTATTATTCTCGATATAAGTCTCTTGGCCTTTTCAAGACGGTTAGGCGATATATCATCGGCAAGCATTGAATTCGAGATGTCAAGCGCCACGACAACCTCAACACCGCGTGTCGTCACAGTTTCCTTCTTTGCTCCGAACTGAGGACGTGCCAGAACAACAACAATCAGAGCCAAAGCAAAGAATGTCAGCCAAAAGGATATACGGTTACGCAAAACAGCAGTTGCCGGCATAAGCATCTTCAACAGCTGCGAGTCACCGTATCTGTTAAGGTTCTTTTTTCTTCTGTAATTCGAATATACAAAAAGCATAATCATTACAGGAAGCAAAATAAGCAGATATAGATATTCAGGATTTGCAAATCTCATTTTACTATAGAATTAAGGTATCTTTCTCAAAACCGTATTACGCAAAACAATCTCAAGCAACAACGACAACAATGCAATAAGAGCAAATATCTGATACTCCTCATTGTATGCGCTGAACTGCCTTGCGTGCAGTTTGGTACGTTCCAATTTATCAATCTCGCTATAAATTTCACCGAGACTCTCCTTGCTTGTAGCACGATAATATTTACCGTTTGTTATCTCGGCAATCTTTTTCAATGTAGCCTCGTCAATCTCCACAGGAACATTTATAACCTGGTCACCGTATGGGAATGGAGCAGTCTCGCTGTTTGTACCCACACCGATGGTGTATATCCTTACATCAAACTCCTTGGCAATCTCGGCTGCTGCTTCAGGAGATATTTCACCGCTGTTGTTCGAACCGTCGGTAAGCAGGATTATCACTTTTGACTTTGCCTTGCTGTCCTTAAGACGAGAAACTCCGTTTGCAATACCCATACCGATAGCCGTTCCGTCCTCAATGACACCATTCAGAGCGATATCGCACTTGACGGCATTGAGCATGTTGAGCATTACAGCATGGTCTATTGTCAATGGGCACTGGGTGAAACTCTCACCGGCAAAGATTGTCAATCCTATATTGTCGTTCTTTCTGCTATTGATGAATTGGGCTGCAACCTCTTTTGCCGCCTCGATGCGGTTTGGTTTAAGGTCCATGGCCAACATACTTGTCGAAACGTCGGTAGCAAGCATGATATCAATACCTTCGATATCATTTTCTTGCCAACTGTCGCTCGATTGCGGACGTGCAAGAACAATAATTACCATTGAGAGGGTGAGAATCCTCAATATGAAAGGCAGGTGCAGAATCCTGTTCCTGAAACTCTTTATTCCGTTACCGAACGGAACAGTTGTCGAGATCTTCATCGAAGGTCTCATCCCCTTGCCCTTTGTTAAATACCACACGACGTAGCCAACAAGGGGAATAAACAGCAACAGATATGATATATTGGCAAAAAACATCTCTATTTTAACTGAACAGGTTATACAAATCGGTTGTCAAAAGGGCTATTACACCTATGAGTACAAGCACGATAACTACAATTGAGGCTATAAGCACACGTTTTTCGAGCAGAGAACGCTGATTGACGATTTTCTTCTCGGTCGGCTCCTGCTTCTCCTCCTCGATATTCTTTGTAACATTTACATACTCTATAGCATTCATCATGTTACGGTTGTTCTCGTTTGCTGTGGGATGCAGCTTTGCAAACTTCACAAGGTCGGCCGTCTCAAGAATTTCCTTGAGTTCCACAATATTCTCCTTGTTGTCGATACCACGCAGATAATCAAGAATTTCACTTGTTGTCATTTCAGTTGCATTGAAACCGAAACGGGCGAACATATATTCACGGAGAGCATCGGTCAAGCGTGTATAATACTCCTTGACATTCTCATCGTCGCGCCATGTCTCATCGTTCTTGATCTCATCAATCTTGTTGAGTGCAACTATGTGTGAAGGCTCTTTTGGCTTTATCTTGACTATACGTATTATCGGTTTGTTCTTTACAAAGCGTACTACCACCCAAGCCAATGCCAATGCAAGGAAAAACATTATCACTCCAAGATGTACTGAGTCGCGATACTCCTCCCATGTCAAATCAACATCCCAAACCTCCTTGGGACCACAGATATTCTGCAGATTGGCAGTATCTATAGGCATTGTGTATACAGCCAAAGCCAACGAGTTTGAAAGATACTCGCTGCTGTCGACCATAACCTTGAACGGAGGGATATTGTAAAGAGTGCTGTCGAACGATGTTATAAGGTATTCATCGACGTACAGATCACGGCGGTTATCGTTCAGGCTCCTGACATCGCTCTTTTTCTCAAGAATCTCGATTCCGGACATTATCTCCTTTCCGAGATCAGGCATGGCTACCTTGTGACCGGCATCGACACTCAGTTCAAGTTTTATCCTTGTCTGCTCACCTATCATCATCTGAAAGGTGTCAATTTCGGCATTCAACACCACATTCTGTGATGTTGCACTACCCACAAACAGAGCTATAAATAAAACAATGGTATATATTCTATTTCTCATTGTAAATCAATGACATTATTTATCAACTACGCTTGGCGAAGAGGTTCAACAATGCTTTTACATAATCCTGTTCGGTGCTTATTGACACCGAATCGACACGGCTTTTGTTGAATATCTCGTTAAGCCTTGCTACCTGCGACTTCCACCACTCACGCTGGTAAGCCTGTACCTTTGGCGACGATGTATCGACATACATTTCCTCGCCTGTTTCAGCATCCATGAACCTGACCAGACCAATCTCAGGCATACTTGCGATACGGCGGTCATAGACCTGTATTGCAACAAGATCATGCTTGCGGTTAGCAATTGTCATTGCATTGCGATAGTCACTATTGTCAATGAAATCGCTGATCATAAACGCTGTACAACGTTTCTTGATGGCATTTGTCAAGAACTCAAGCGGAACTTTGATATCAGTCTTTCTGCTTTCCGGCTCAAAATTTATAAGTTCGCGTATGATGTAAAGAATATGCTTTCGGCCTTTCTGTGGCGGAATGAACTTCTCGACCTTGTCGGTAAAGAATATAACACCAATCTTGTCATTGTTCTGTATTGCCGCAAAAGCCAATGTTGCTGCAATCTCAGTAACCATGTCGCGTTTGGTGCAGTTTACTGTACCGAAATCAAGGCTGTTTGACATATCGACAATAAGCATTACTGTCAATTCGCGTTCCTCCTCAAACACCTTTATATAAGGCTTGTTGAAGCGAGCTGTGACGTTCCAATCAATATCGCGAACATCGTCGCCATACTGATACTCACGTACTTCGCTGAAGGACATTCCACGCCCTTTGAAAGCCGAATGGTACTGTCCGGCAAAGATATTGTGTGACAGTCCACGCGTCTTTATCTCAATCTTGCGAACTTTCTTTATTAGCTCACTTGTCTCCATATCCGGTTATCAGGGCACTTCTACTCTATTAAGAATAAGGCTTACAATCTCGTCTGATGTCATGTTGCTTGCCTCAGCCTCATAGCTCAAGCCGATGCGGTGACGCAAAACATCGTGCGCAACAGCACGTACATCTTCGGGAACGACATATCCTCTGCGCTTGATGAATGCATAGGCACGTGCAGCAAGTGCAAGGTTTATAGAAGCACGTGGTGAAGCACCGAACGAAATCATCTCCTTGAGCTCCTTCATGCCGTATTTATCAGGATAACGTGTTGCAAAGACAATATCAGCGATATACTGCTCGATCTTCTCATCGATATAGACTTGACGTACTACTTTACGTGCCTCTACTATCTCTTCCGGTTTCAGGATTGGCTTGACAGTAATCTTTTCACCGGTAATATTCTGGCGTATGATCTTTTTCTCCTCCGAGAGCTCAGGATATCCGATAACTACCTTGAGCATAAAACGGTCAACCTGTGCCTCTGGCAACGGATATGTACCCTCCTGCTCTATAGGGTTCTGTGTAGCAAGCACAAGGAAAGGCTGTGGCAAGGCAAATGTATCCTTACCGATAGTTACCTGACGCTCCTGCATTGCCTCAAGCAAAGCACTCTGCACTTTAGCTGGTGCACGGTTAATTTCATCTGCAAGAACAAAGTTCGCAAAAACAGGACCTTTCTTCACCTTGAATTCCTCACTCTTCTGGCTGTATACCATTGTACCTACAACATCGGCTGGCAAAAGGTCTGGAGTAAACTGGATGCGGCTAAAGTCTGCGTCGATAAGCTCCGACAAAGTCTTTATTGCCAATGTCTTTGCCAAACCAGGAAGACCTTCCAACAAAATATGTCCGTCGGCCAACAGACCAATAAGCAACGATTCAACCAAATGTTTCTGACCAACGATAACCTGGTCCATTCCTGCTTGCAGATTGGTTACAAAACCACTCTGCTTTTCAATCATCTCATTCAATTCGCGAATGTCAATTGTAGCACTCATAATTATATCTTAGTTTTTACATTTATTTTTTACAAAATTACGGCTTTTGAAAAGAAACGCGTGTTAATATATATAAAAGAGGTTTAAGCAATGTTAGCTTTAAACAAACTTTAACGCAACACCGTTAATTTATTGGTTTTAACTTAGGTATCAAAATTTTCATTCCCTTGCTCAAGTCATCGGGACGAGACAATGAATTATACCTTACAATATATGGCCACAACTTCTTGTCTCCGTAATATTTAAGAGAAATTCTTGTCAATGTCTCGTGTGCGACAACCTTATGCTCTGCAAGATCTCCATCGGCATAATACATTACTGTATCGGCCAATGTAATATTCTTGAGATTGAGCGAAGCAAGTTCCTCTGTTATAACAAATTTATACTCTGCAGGTTCGGGAACTTCCTGAACAAGTGTATCAATTGGTTTCTCATTTGAAACGAGTTCTTTGTCCTGCGGTGTCGCACCGGATGTGGCATCAACAATGGTTGCCTCGGTAACAGCATCTACTGTTACACCTTCAATAGAATCTGTAATATATTCATTTACAGCAGGCACATACTTATCGGTTACAGTATCGGACAACACAACAGTTCCTGTTGAAACTGCAATAGCAGTCTCTTTTTCAGGAGTAATATACAACACATATATAACTGCTGATATTGTAATCAATGAGAATACCACCGACAATGCAACATATAACCCCTTGTGGCTTTTCTTCTCCTTTTTCTCTTTATCAACAAACTGTTTCTTCTCCTTTTTGGCAACATGCACCATTACAGGTTCAGGACGCTTAGGCTGTTCAACGGCTGGTTCTACAGGCTCATCAGCCTTTACCTCGACCTGCGGTTCACTCAGTACCTCTACCGGTTCTTCAACAACCTCTTCATTCTCACAAGAAAGCACCTCTTCGGGTTTTTCTTCTTCAACAGTTTCAGGTTCAGTTTCCACCTCCTCTACCACTGTTTCGTCTGCAACATTTTCCTCCACAACGGCTTGCTCTTCTTCGGGAAGCGGAGCGACATCATCTGCCTCTACATGAATTTCTTCTGCAGCGCCGTTCTCTTCAGCTACAAAGTCGCTGTTCTCTTCGTCGGACTCGTCACAATATGTTTCATCAACCTCTACCGGCTCAAACATCGCAAACGGTTGGTTTACACTATCCTTCAAGCTGTCGGCAGGAGTAAATACCAGTTTCTTGTGGCCTTTTATCTCGAATTTCTCACCGGTATTGACATTGACACTGCTGCGGCTTGCAACTTCTGTCAATTTGAAAGTACCAAGACCGTTTATCTTCACAATACCATCTTGTTCAAGACCTTCTATAATAAGGTCAAAAACAGTTTTTGTAAGCAACTCTGCTTTCACAAGCGACATACCGGCCTCTTTTGCCAACAATGCGCTCAAATCGGAATGGTTAAGTTTTGCATCCATACACTTACCCCTTTTCGTTGAATTTCTCTTTCAGTTTATTGCTTGGGCGGAACGTTGGCACCACTTTAGGTGGCACAAGGAAACGTTGTCCTGTCTTTGGATTTACCGACAGTCTCTCTTTACGCATCTTTACCTCAAGAACACCAAACCCCGAAACATTAAGCTGGTCATTCTCCTTTAGACGCTCGGTCATTACATTTACAAATGCATCGACATTAGCCGTAGCTTCGGCAACTGTAATATTGCAGCGCTTTGCCAATTTGGTAATAAATTCCTTGTTATTCATATCCTCGTTCTTTTACAGGAAATTACTTTTCTGCTTTTTCCAAAGTTCCCATAAGGTCGAATTCTGTTGCGTCGACAATACGCACATCGTAGAACGAACCTATATGCAACTCACCTTCATTTATGTTTATCAGCACCTCTGTATCGACGTCGGGCGAATCGAACTCTGTACGTCCTATATAGTAATCACCCTCTATCCTGTCGATAATGGTCTTGTATACATTGCCTACCTTTGCATCGTTCAACCTAGTAGATATACGTTGCTGTACCTCCATAAGACGGTCGAGACGCTCCTGTTTTTTCTTTTTGGAGACATTGTCGCGGTAGTTCTCACCGGCATATGTACCCTCTTCTTCACTATATGCAAAAGCACCAAGACGGTCGAACTTTGCCCACTTCACAAAATCCACAAGCTCCTCGAAGTCCTTATCCGTTTCACCAGGAAAACCGACCATCATGGTTGTTCTCAGGCATATTCCGGGAACTTCACTGCGCATTCTCTCAACAAGGGCATATGTATCCTCTTTAGTGACGTTGCGCAACATCTTCTTCAACATTTTTGTGCTGACATGCTGCAAGGCAATATCAAGATACTTACAGACATTTTTTCTCTCGCGCATGACACGCAACAGATCATATGGAAAATTCGACGGATAGGCGTAGTGCAAACGTATCCATTCTACTCCCTCTATATCAGAGATCTTCTCTACAAGTTCGGCTATTGCCTGTTTCTTGTACAGATCAACACCATAGAATGTAAGCTCCTGAGCTATTATCTGGAACTCCTTTACACCTTTTGACACAAGATAACGCACCTCGTCAAGAATCTCTTCAATCGGGCGGGATTTGTGCGGTCCTGTTATAATAGGAATG
The DNA here is from genome assembly GCA_017555585.1 of Bacteroidaceae bacterium. Taxonomy (GTDB): domain Bacteria; phylum Bacteroidota; class Bacteroidia; order Bacteroidales; family Bacteroidaceae; genus HGM04593. Next base: position 3,947 of record JAFZGA010000007.1, on the reverse strand, counting down.
GCACAATAGGCACAACGGCGGTTGCAGCCTTCAGAAATCTTTAAGTATGCATAATGTCCGGGAGTAGTCAGTACTCTCTCCTGTGCGATGCTTTCGTTGTACTCTTTCTTCAGATCGTTAACAAGCTCAGTCCAATTGAATTTGCCGTAGAACTTGTCAACCTGTGATATCTCCTCGCGCAATTCGGTCAAATAACGCTCCGAAAGGCAACCCATGACATATAGTTTTTCAAGATCACCCTCTTCCTTACGCTGACAGAATTCAAGAATCATATTTATGGATTCCTCTTTTGCGTCACCGATGAATCCACAAGTATTGATTACAGCTATAGCACCGCATGGTTCTTCGCTGTCGTGTGTTACCTCATAGCCACAATCCTGCAACTGACGCATGAGACGCTCCGAATCGACTAGATTCTTGGAGCAACCCATTGTTATGACATCGACACGGTTCTTTTCCATTTCTTATCCGAATAGTGAATCAACAAATTCCTCGCGATTGAATATCTGCAGATGATCGATACCCTCGCCAAGACCAATATATTTTACCGGAATCTTGAACTGGTCACTGATACCGATAACGACACCACCCTTGGCTGTACCGTCAAGCTTGGTAATGGCAAGCGATGTAACCTCTGTCGCCTTTGTGAATTGCTTTGCCTGCTCAAAGGCATTCTGTCCTGTAGAGCCATCAAGCACCAACAGAACATCATCCGGTGCACCGGGAACAACCTTCTTCATGACGTTCTTTATCTTTGTAAGCTCATTCATCAAGCCCACCTTGTTATGCAAACGTCCTGCTGTATCAATTATCACCACATCGGCGTTGTTGGCTACAGCTGATGACAATGTATCAAAAGCAACAGAAGCGGGATCAGAGCCCATTCCCTGTTTGATGACAGGCACATCGGCACGACGGCCCCACTCCACAAGCTGCTCCACTGCTGCCGCACGGAAGGTATCGGCTGCACCTAAATAAACCTTTTTGCCGGCTTTCTTGAACTGATGAGCAAGCTTGCCGATAGTTGTTGTCTTTCCTACACCGTTGACACCAACAACCATAATTACGTATGGCTTGCCGGTACCGGCAGGAATATCGAATGAATCACCGTCCGAAGTGTTGTTTTCCATCAACAGCTGTGCGATCTCATCCTTCAACAACTTGTTAAGTTCTTTTGTATTCATAAACTTGTCGCGTGCAGCACGTTTCTGCACGCGGTCAATGATCTTCAAGGTTGTCTCCACACCAACGTCTGATGTAACAAGCACCTCCTCAAGATTGTCAAGCACCTCATCATCAATCTCGCTCTTTCCGGCAATGGCACGTGCAATCTTTCCGAACACACTCTCTTTGGTCTTTGACAATCCCTGGTCAAGAACCTCTTTCTTCTCTTTACTGAAAAAACTGAATATTCCCATATTCTTTACTATTTATGCAACATGACCGAATAGGGCCATGTACGTTTTTAATCAAGTTTCAACACTGCGAGGAATGCCTTCTGTGGCACCTCGACATTTCCAATCTGTTTCATACGCTTCTTTCCCTTCTTCTGCTTCTCGAGCAACTTGCGTTTACGCGAAACGTCACCACCGTAACACTTGGCTGTCACGTCCTTACGTACCTGCTTGATTGTCTCGCGCGCAATAATCTTTGTACCGATGGCTGCCTGCAAGGCAATATCGAACTGTTGTCTGGGGATAAGGTCACGAAGCTTCTCACACATCTGACGACCAAGACCGTATGCATTGTCAACGTGTGTAAGAGTTGACAACGCGTCGACAGGCTCACCGTTCAACAGGATATCAAGCTTTATGAGTTTTGATGTCCTGAAACCTGCCGGGTGATAGTCGAACGAAGCATAACCCTTTGATATACTCTTCAACTTGTCGTAGAAGTCTATTACGATTTCACCAAGTGGCAACAAGAAACGTATATCCACACGGTTACCGGTAATGAATTCCTGTTTCTGCAACTCACCACGTTTTGAAAGACACAATGTCATGATTGGACCGATGTACTCAGCACGTGTGATGATGCTTGCGTTGATATACGGTTCCTCGATATGGTCGATAAGTGTCTGGTCGGGCATACCACCAGGGTTATGCACTTCCTTTGCTCCTCCCTGTTTGTCGTACACCATATACGATACGTTGGGAACAGTTGTGATAACACTCATATCAAATTCGCGGTCAAGACGTTCCTGAACAATCTCCATGTGTAACAAGCCAAGGAAACCGCAACGGAAACCAAAGCCCAACGCAGCTGACGACTCAGGAGAGAATGTCAACGATGCGTCATTAAGCTGCAATTTCTCAAGCGAAGCACGCAAATCCTCATAATCTTCGGCATCGATAGGATATACACCGGCGAATACCATAGGTTTCACCTCCTCGAATCCGGCTATGGCAGATGTACATGGACGTGCTATGTGTGTGATGGTATCACCCACCTTAACCTCTTTCGATGTCTTGATACCGGAAATGATATAACCTACATCACCTGTGCGCAACTCCTGACGTGGAGAAAGATCCATCTTGAGTACACCTATTTCATCGGCGTCATACTCTTTGCCTGTATTGAAGAACTTCACCTTGTCACCTTTGCGCAATACACCGTTTGTTATCTTGAAATATGCAATGATACCACGGAAAGAGTTGAACACAGAGTCAAAGATAAGAGCCTGCAATGGAGCTTCTTCATCACCTACCGGAGCCGGTATACGCTCAACAACAGCCTTAAGTATTTCCTCGATACCCATACCAGTCTTGCCCGATGCTTCGATAATGTCTTCGCGGTCGCAACCGATAAGATCAACGATTTCATCCTTAACCTCCTCAGGCATAGCGTTGATCATATCGCACTTATTGATTACCGGGATAATTTCAAGTCCCTGGTCAACTGCCATATAAAGATTTGAGATTGTCTGAGCCTGAACACCCTGTGTAGCGTCCACTACAAGCAGAGCACCCTCACAGGCAGCAATTGAACGCGACACCTCATACGAGAAATCTACGTGTCCTGGAGTGTCAATAAGGTTTAGAATATATTTTTCACCATTATACATGTACTCCATCTGTATAGCATGACTCTTGATTGTGATACCACGTTCTTTCTCAAGATCCATATTATCAAGCATTTGACCTTCGGTAATATTGATGGTTTTTGTAGTCTCCAACAGACGGTCAGCCAAAGTAGACTTACCATGGTCTATGTGAGCAATAATGCAGAAATTTCTAATTTTATCCATATATAGTTTTATATTTTTGTCATTACACAAGTGCAAAAAGCCGAATATCGTAATAAAGTGCGAAGATACGAATATTTTTGCGATTTATACACTTGTTAATGCAACAATAATCAATGGATTTTAATTAAAAAGTTACTTTTTCACACATTATAAATAGAGAAAAGAAGAAAACAGGCATTGCAAGCAAAGAAAATAGAGAAAAAAGATGTACTAAACATACAACAAAAAAAAAGACAAGCACGTAGTTATTTTTTCGAGAGCGGAACTTCCTGAATAAGCGTGAGCTTTGGGAAACACGTTTCACAAGGCCGAGCGAGAAGAAAGTAGCAACGCAAAACGAGGCTCGAACTCGCGACCCTATCATTAACAACAAGTTATCAATGATATAATCCTGATTTTTTTTGGGCAAGGCTATGCTCTACCAACTGAGCTATTTCTGCGTTTACTTCGTAAACTTGGCATTTTCTGCTGCGCTCGTTGCGTGAAAATAAATTTCCCCACTCACTGGCAACGAAAATTCCGCGTTAAAACGTTTTTTTTGCAAACTTGGCATTTTCTGGGTTCACCTGCAAAGTCTGGGGGGGGTATGCAAAAAGTTTGGTTAATCAGTATAGAAAAAATCTTGATATTTGCTTGCACGTATCTTTTGACAACCGATTATCGTTTTACTCGAATATCCTCATTAGCATGAGTAATCTTT
>JAFZGA010000024.1 GCA_017555585.1 Bacteroidaceae bacterium | reverse complement strand
CAATGCCAAGCCTTTCTTCTATTTTATTTAAAGCAGAACGATAGATATAACCTTTTGATGGTATTGAATCGTAACCGACAGCAGAGGCTGCATCTATAATTTTCTCATTATACTTGGCGGTATAATGCGGACCATAGCTCAGTTGCATAAGAACACCACTCAGTTCTCTGTCCGTTTCGTAGCCTTCAAACTCAGGACGTGCCCGGAATGTACTATTCGTATAATCGTTAACGAAATGAACATAATAAACATAATATACATCAAAAGCAAAGCGGTTAAACACAACCCAATTCTGTCTGTGGCAGAAAAGATAATTATTATCGAGGATATATTTTCGGAAAAGTTCGTCTTTGAGGAAAGAGTAATATCGTGGCAATGATATTGATGCTTCGCAATACGATGAGATGTCCATAATATCTATAAACAGATTGTTTACAACATTTGTGACTATAATATCCTTTGCTATAGGTGATAGTGGATATTTAGCAAGAATGTCGGGAGCCTGTTCACAGATGGTTGCGAAATATGGTGTTGCTTTCTCGGCAAAAGCATAGGCAGTACTATCCGTTGCACTATGTTTTCTATAATTATCGGCATCGAGTTCTGCCAGCCCAACCTCTCGTTCAAATTCCTGTTCCAACAACCCAGACCAACGTGTCAATTGTGCCGACAAGCTATTGCCCAACACTGTTGGAGCATATCCCGTGTATATGCTACGCTCACCCTCTACAACATCACAGCACATTACAACGGTGTCACCCGGCACAACAAAAACGGTCGAGTTTATCGGCTCATGGAACGAAATATATTGCGGATGAGGAATGTCAAATTCTGCCTGAAAAGTTCCGTCACGATTAATTGTAACCAATTCGGGTGTTCCTGTATCTTTTCCAAAATTATTATATACCAGAACTTTAATCAGTTTTTCCTCTTTGGTATCTACCATCTTGTTCACGATAGCACCCTTTACAACAACTTTGCCTGGAGTAAAGAAGAACGGTGTTGCATGGTCGGGATTGAAAGAATAATCCATAGGTTCTGTAGCTTGCTGTTCACGTGTAAGCAGAATGCCTTTGCCTTTTCTCTCGTTCTTCAAGAGCAGAATTCCATCTTTCTTATACACGGCAAACAGTTGTCGTGTTTTACCGGTAGCCTTGATGTTTATTGTAATGTCATTGCCTCGCTTTTCGATATTGCATTTCCATATTTCATCATCGTAAAGCATTTTATCACCGATAAAGGCAACAACCACATTACCGGGATTGCCGACCTCCTCCCAACTGCCATTGAGGGTATTTGCATCGGGTTGCAGGGAGAGGCCGTGTATCTCGAAAGATCCACTTTCAGCACCTTCATAAAAATCCACGCTTGTATCCTCATTGCTTACCGGCTCAAAATAGAGTTTGAAATCCAAACGGTTACTTATGGGCATGAATGTCTCCTTGTCCATTTCAATACCATCGGCACGCAGAAATTTATAAACCTTGCCTGTATTGTTGCCCTTGAGATAACAGCTGCTGCATATCTTTACCCAATAGTTATGCATGTACCAAAAAGCGGCAGAAACAACAGTTTCGCTCTTATTTACCTCAATTCTTGTAAATTCAATAGTAGAGGTATTTGTACTCTCATAATTAGGGCTTTCCACAATGCGTGGTTTCTGTGCAAAGCTACATACGGTGGCAAATGCAACGATTAGGGTTAAGAATAGTTTTTTCATATTATTCGATTTATCTTGAATCGGTTTAATTTTTGCAATTATAATAATATCGGCTAACAGTTTTACCCCCCCTGTTAATAAATGTTAATACAATAGATATTTGTTACATAAGCAAAAGTGATATTATAGATGTTGACTCGAATTGCCAAATTTCAGCAATTATGTTCATATCGACCGTATGGGAGATATCTCAAAATATTTTTACATAAATAAATATGCTATACAAACATCTTAAAAAATCACTGCATTATACTTATAAGACGGATGAAACAGCTGTTTGTTACAAGTTAGGAAACATTTTGTTTTATTTTCATTATTCAAATACAAATATCCAACCACTTCATACCGGCTTCGCCACGCTCGTTTTCGTCATATACACTGATAGTTTCTTCGCGCAAAACATTTACCAGAAATTTAAAGACAAAGTATCTTGTTCCAAATTCATTCCAGATCTTGTCACCTAAAGTATAGTCGGAATTTACAATAGTACCTTTATACCTGTTTCCGTTTGCTTCAAGATAGATTAATGGTCCAAAAGAATAGTGACCTTTTATTCTACCCGTTTTTCTTATACACACGAATGTCTCATCACTATATCTTGCAATAAAGGCAATTTGAAAATTATCATTACTATTTTCGCATACAGGAGATTCCACTACATTTGATTGACTGAGGAAATTCTTATAATACAGTCTGAACATATAATCGACATCAACAACCTCATCTGTCTTGATTTCACGGCAACTCTTTCCATATTCATCTCTTAAAGAGTAAGCAACAAACGGCATTACCTCATGCAACTGTTCGAAAGTGCTGAGACAGGCAGCGCTTACTCTCCATAGAGTATCAGGGGATTCTGTTCCATTGCAGCCCAAAGCACATACATTCACATAGTGATTATACACTATTCTTTTTGTTATTATACCCAGACTTGCCCTATATGCATAAGTCGGCGAAATATAACCGCTTGACGACAAAACAGACGGGCGGTCGTCATGCAACGTCTCTTCAATATAAGAGTCGGAGAATGTCTTGTAATCCAACAGAACATGCATATCAGGGCATTGTCCCTCTTTTGCTTTCACTGCACCTGAATAAGCCAAAGACCTCTCCATCAATGCTGCAAACCCATTAAAATCCAAGTCGTTCAAAGCTATTGAGTCATTTGCAGGATACAATGAAAAAGTCTTACCTTTTACATCATAATCTCCAAATGAACTCCATTGTGTTACAACTTTGGTGGTGTATCCACCATTCGGCTGATAGACATTGAGATGAAACATTGCACATCCCGAACAGAACAAACCGGCAACAGTCACCATCGTCAAAAGAGATATTTTTTTCATGTATATATCAACAATTATAAAAATCTTATAAAATATTGGCAATAATACAAAAAAGATATGCCACTCCGGATTCTGATTACGGGATTTTTCAATATGCGTTACAGCATCGGCAAGTGGCATATCCTATTGCCGGCAAATTCTATAAACCGGCTAAAACTTTATTTTAAATTATCACGTTATGCTCATAAGACGAACGAAATGTTATTTTGTGACAAGCGTTTGTGTTAAAAACGTTTAAATCACTGTATTTTAAACGCGACAGGCAATGTCATTCTGACAGCGACAGGCTTACCACTCTGCATACCGGGTTTCCAGGCTGGCATACTCTTAACAACCCTCAAAGCCTCGGCGCGGAGAGCATTTGTAGCGTCGTTCATTTCAGTCAAATAAACCACTCTATCAGGTCCTGAGTTTGTTTCATCCATTTGTGCTATTTGCGGAAGATATCCTGATATTTCACGCTTGACAGTATTCAGTTTATCTCTGGTCATATTAAGTTTGCTTCTGATTGAATCACGTTCCTTGTCATCAACAGCAAACATATATTTGTATTCGAGTTCACTATTTTCCTCAAGCAATGTTTTGAATTCATTATTCAACTCGTCATACTTTGCTTCCAGTTCTGTTTCATCTTTTTCAATCACAGAATACTTTCCACCCACAGCTTTCACATCGTCAATAGAACCATCCTTATGCACAATAAATTCGACAAATACTCTACCTTGTGTTAGTGCATTGCGTGCCACGTCGGGGTATTTCACGTTCCGCATAAGATATTTCATCATCTCAGGCATACCACCAGGGAACTCGGGTTGTTGCTCAACCACCATAAAAACCTTTTCATCCTTTTTGGAAGCAGTATTTCCTTTTGCTTGCGGTTTTACTTCCTTTTTTGCAGGAACAACATCCGACAAGGTTTCACCATCCTTAAGGTCAATAAAAACAATGCCTTCCTTGCCATGTTCTTCACATTTGTCATACCATTTCTCCGGCAATTGTGATAATTCCATAACATGTACCGACGCTATTCTACTGGCCGGAAAATCCAACTCTCCATCGAAAACAGTATCATTTACAACCACAAGAAGATTATCACCCATCAGTAGACCTGGCGCCTTCTCCTGATAGCGTACCACAGTCACGTCAAGGTCACTTATATGCTCCATATCCTTATCTTCCATCTCGACCGCTATCACCTCAGGCACCTGTTTCACTTCGAACGTAAAATTGACAGGAAAAACATGTACAGTATTCACACTCTCATTGCCAAGTTTTCCGGGAGTCCATTTAGGCATTGAACGCACTACACGAAGAACCTCATTGTCGATTGCCTCGACTCCCGAACTTTGCAACAGACGTGCATCGGTTATTGTACCGTCTTTCTTTACTGTAATACCCACAACAGGACGTTCGTGCGTTACATTTGCATCGACCTTGACATTCTTCTTGAAATACTCGTTCAAGGCTTGCTCACCACCAGGGAATTGTGGCTGTTGCTCCACCACCTGATATACAGTCTCACCGTTCTCGTCAACCATTCTATTGACCTTATGTTCCTCTCTCGATTTGGTGGGAAATTTACGGACCAGCTTGTTCAATCGTAGAGTATCGCCTTTGTAGGGATATTGATATGACGTAAGTTCACCATTTTCCAAATCAAGAACATATTTGGTCTTACACCCCTTGAAATATGCAGAATTCGTGTATTTCCCGTCATTAGGGGCACTTTCAGAAAAATGCAGTTTCTGTCCTTTCAAACACCCAACGCATCCCAACGGTTCAGTATAGAACTCGCCGTCGTCGGCATATATGGCAAACGTAAGAACATCACCGTTCAATGATACCTCTTTCATAGGACGGTCAAAATAGCCCGGCATAAAGCCTTCGCGCACAGACACAAACTCATCTGTTGCTCCGATGACCGTTCCATAGACATTTCCATCATCCTCTTCGAGCATAATACAGAGTTTCCCGTTATTGTCCGGGTCCTGCCAAGAAAAATGCAAGAAGATTTTAGAATCTTCAACAACTTTTTGTCCGAATACATTTGTTTCATTCACGGCAATTTCATTACCTTTGGAAGTTGTTACATTGTCTGTTGCATCAGTACTCACAGCCGTTGAGAATGAACACGCAACAGCAGCTACAACAGGAAGTACATACAAAGCTTTTACAGACTTCCATTTCTTTGATTTTTCTTTACACATCATAGTGATACGTTTTTTGGTTAAACTGTGATTAAAGCTGTTGGCAATTGAGTTTAGGAGCCTTTCGCCAACGGCTTTTTTTATTATTAGATATTGATATCTTTTTGTATTCACACCGCAATTTATCACAGCCTCATCTGCCTCGAATTCATGTATATCCTTCAAACAGTTTTTCATAATCCAAGCCAACGGATTAAACCACTGGAACATTATCACAGCATCGACAAACAGTATATCCCATGAATGCCCGGCATTGACATGCGTTCTTTCATGTATAAGAATCTCCTTCGCACCGTCATTTATATCCTGCGAGGAGACCACCACCCAACCGAACCAACTGAAAGGCATCTCTTCGCCATCGTGCAGACGTAACTTTATGCCATCGACACCATACAACAAAGAATCGACAGGTCGCGCACGTCTCATTATTTTGAAAAGTTGCACATATATCACAATCTGACGAACAAGTAGCACTGCCACTCCGATTATATATATAACAGAAACGATTGACAACCAATCTAACGGCACGCCATCCACAGATGGTGTTGTATTTATACTTTCACCGACAACAGATTCAGCTGCAATATCACCAAACTCCAATCCATTCAAATCATCAAGTGACAAACCCATATCAATCTTATCATCCGCGGATAGAATTGCCGCCAAACGCGAAAATGGTGATTCTATACCGATATTGACAGCCGGCAACACAAGCGAACACACAACAATGCCAAGCAACAGATAACGGTTTAAGCGGTAAAAAGTCTCACGACTCATAAATGCCATGAACAATGACACCAACAGAGCCAACGTAAAAGCAGACTTTATCACAAAAATCAGAAAAGCAGTCATGACAAGAATAATTTACTTCTGTTTTTCAATAAGTTCGATAAGGCTTTTAAGTTCATCAACAGAGATTTTCTCTTCCTGAACAAGCGACGAGACTGCACTCATATAAGAGTTGCTGAAATAGCGGTTAACCACATTTTTTAGTGAACTCCTGCCATATTCATCCTCACTCACCGCAGCATAATAGCGATGAGTATTACCGAAAGCCTCATGGGCTACATACCCTTTGGTTTCCAAGCCACGTACAATGGTAGATATTGTGTTGAAATGCGGCAGAGGTTCATCAAGCATAGGAATAATCTCTTTCACAAACAAAGGTCCTTTTTCCCAAAAGAGTTTCATCAGTTCTTCTTCACGTTTTGTCAAAGTTTTCATAACTATTTATTTTTTTAATCCGTTCTTAAACTATATTTTTTAGTTCATGCTACAAAGAACTATATTTTTTAGTTAGCAAACTAATTTTATTAGTTAAAAAAGATTAACGGCTGATTTTTGGCATAAACAACATAGAAAGCGACAGAAAAATCTTTTGAACTCACAGAAATGAGAATAAGCACAAAGGCATTAAGGTAATATAGCAACCTTCCACACTTCACTTCAAAGTATTTTTGCGCTTTTTACTTAAACAATAATGCATTATGAAAAATCAGCAAACTTTTGAGAGAGAAAAAGCAGACGACAATGGTAATAACAGAGTGGCAACGCCCAACACCCATATTGTAATAAACACCAACAGATTATGGTATGGAGAGGACAGCACGGTAAGTGCATTCATTGCAACAGCATACGACGAGCAAGGAAACCGGGTAGACTCGATGAACGGATACTTCGTTGAGCCAAAGACCGATTACGACAGAGCCAAGATAGAAGGCGATGACAAAGCTATAATGTATGGTAGCTACAACATTGTCCCCAAGAAAAAAGGGCAACGTTTTGAATGGTATGTTGACAATGTTCCTGGAAGAACTGGCATTGCAATACATGGCGGAGTTGACAGCACAGACACATCAGGTTGCCTACTGCCGGCAGAAAAGTTCATACACGACAGCAATAGTGATAACTACACAACAATAGGTACACAAAAAAAGAAAAAAGAGTTGTTCGATTTCTTCAACAGATATGGAAAGAACGGAATAAAAATCAACATCGGCTTATAAAAAGCAAAAAGGCCAGCCGGAGCTGACCTTTTTTACTTTATATTGCAATTGATTATCCCTTACGTGCAACAACATTCTTTACGAAGTCCATTACAACAGGTGATGGGTGAAGCACTGTACTTGAGTACTGTGGCTCATAGATAACACCTACATACCAGTCGCAGGCAGGAACCTCAACAATGTCAACCAAGCCACTCTCTGGGTGGACACCTGTACAAGCCAAGCCTGCACCAACAAGAGCATCGCGGTACTCTGTGTTCAACTCATAACGGTGGTAGTGACGCTCTGTAACCTTCTCGGCACCATAAATTGCGTAAGCCTTGCTATCCTTTGCAATGACAGTATCATAACCGCCACGACGCATTGTACCGAAAGGATTGCCTACACTCTTGAGATCCTCCATGATATCAACGATTCTGTGGCTTGTTGCCTCGTTCATCTCGTAGCTGTTTGCATCGGTATAGCCAAGAATGTTGCGTGCAACCTCGATTGCCATAACCTGCATACCCAAACCGATACCGAGAGTTGTCAAATTGTTCTCGCGGCAATATTTCGCAGCAATAACCTTACCCTCGAAACCGCGTGGACCAACGCCCGGACAGATGATATAACCGTCCATACCCTTCAGAGCCTGTGCAACGTTCTCCGCGGTAATCTTCTCGCTGTTGATGAAGTGAGGCTTGATTTTGCAGTCGTTGTATGTACCGCATTGTGAAAGGCTCTCATGGATACTCTTGTAAGCGTCCTGAAGATCGTACTTGCCGACAAGACCGATGTTTATCACCTTCTTGGCATTGTTACGACGCTCAACGAATGAACGCCATGGCTTCATTTCAGGAGTCTCGCCAACATCCTCACCGGTGAGACGTAGGATAGCTGCATCGAGTCCCTGCTCCTGCATCTTGATGGGCACCTCGTAGATTGAAGGCACGTCAAGGCTCTGTACAACACAGTCAGGCTGAACATTACAGAAGCTTGCAACCTTCTTGCAAAGACCTGTGCTCAACTTGTGCTCTGCACGGAGTACAAGACAGTCTGGCTGGATGCCGAGGCTCTGCAACTGTTTTACAGAGTGCTGTGTAGGCTTTGTCTTCAACTCGCCTGCAGCAGCCAAGTATGGAACGTATGTAAGGTGTACGCAAACTGCTCTGCGACCAAGTTCCCACTTCAACTGACGGATTGCCTCAAGGAATGGCAAGCCTTCGATGTCACCTACTGTACCACCGATTTCGGTAATCACAAAGTCGAATTTCTCCTTTGTGCTGCCACGCTTCATCTTACGCTTGATTTCGTCGGTGATGTGAGGAATAACCTGAACGGTCTTGCCAAGATACTCGCCACGACGTTCCTTTTCGATAACCTCGCTATAGATACGACCAGTTGTAAAGGTGTTCCAACGTGTTGTCTTTATATCAGTAAAGCGCTCATAGTGACCGAGGTCGAGGTCAGCTTCATGACCGTCGATTGTTATGTAGCACTCTCCATGTTCCTGTGGATTCAAAGTACCGGGAGAGACGTTGATATAAGGGTCGAATTTCTGGATTGTCACATTGTAACCTCTCGCCTGCAACAGCTTACCTATTGAAGCAGAGATAATACCCTTTCCGAGTGAAGATGCAACGCCACCGGTAACGAAAATGAATTTTGTTTCAGCCATATTTATTGTTATTAAATTATCAAACACATTATGTCCAAAACATTCTTCTTTGGACATACAAAGATAGTGCAAGGCAAGCGCAATACAAAATATTTTTTTATTTTTCTACAAGAAAATAACAAGCAGCACCGGCAAGAGGTTCTGAATTACTGCAAATAGGAGGCGGCTCGCATTGTCGATTGAAGCTTATGGGATAATAAAGAAATAATTGACAATACGAGCTTTTTGCAACCCGCGAGGCACGACATAAAGCCGTGCTGCTCGCGACCATTGCGGGTCGCATTGTCGATTGAAGCTTATGAGATAATAAAGAAATAATTGACAATACGAGCTTTTTGCAACCCGCGAGGCACGACATAAAGCCGTGCTGCTCGCGACCATTGCGGCTCGCATTGTCGATTGAAGCTTATGGGATAAGCTTCAATTCACTATAAAGGCGTTGCACCGGCAGACCCATGACATTGAAGTAAGAGCCGACGATATTCGACATACCTATATACCCTATCCACTCCTGCGCACCGTATGCACCGGCCTTGTCCATAGGGCGATACTTCTGTACATAGTACTCAATCTCTTCATCAGTCAACTCGGCAAACGTAACATCGGACTGGGCAACAAAGCTGTACTGCACGCTCTTTGTGGTTATGGCCACACCTGTAAAAACAGAATGTGTCTTGCCCGACATATTACGTATCATAGCAAAAGCCTCCTTCTCGTCAACAGGCTTGCCAAGAGCTTTGTCGTCGAGCCATACAATAGTATCGGCTGTTATCACAAGCTCATCATCGGCCATCATCGGACGATAAGCATCAGCTTTCTTTTTACTTATATAAAGAGGTATATCGCCGCCTTGCAAATCGGCCGGGAACGACTCGTCTACATCAGGCAATGCACGTATCTCAAAATCGACATCAAGACCGGCAAGCAACTCTCTTCGGCGTGGCGATGCCGAAGCAAGCACCACTTTGTATTTCTTCAAATTATCAAGCATAAAATTATATTTAGAACTTACCTTCTGTTAATTATGTATATACCAGCCATTGACAAGCCTGCTGCAAGAATATATTTCCAATAGAAAGGCTCGTGAAGACATATACAGGATGTTATGGCTCCGACAACCGGTATAAGCGAATTGAATATGGCAACCTTGCCTACCGGGTTGCAGCTGAGTAATTTGTTGTAAAGCGTAAAACCCAATGTAGAGATACACACCAGCAATCCAAGCAAAAGAATGCCGTACGGGGTTACATGAGGCAACACGCCGCCCATGACAACACCTGGCAAGACAAGCAGCAAGCCACCTATGGCAAGGCTATAGCCCGTACCGACAACGACATCGACAAACTTTCCAAGACCACGTGTCAAAAGCCCGGCAAAGGCAGAACATAGAGCGTTCATCACAATCATACCGTCACCCATCATGGTAAACTCACCGTAGCTTCCCTTTCCCAAGTTCAGCGACAGGATACCGGCAAAACCGATGACACAGCCAAGCATTTTTTTTGTAGTCAGCTTGTCGCTCTTAAAGAATACACAGGCAAGCAGCACAAGCATGAACACACCCAGCGAATTCAGGATTGCAGCCCTTGCACCATCGCTATGCGAGAGTCCTATATAAAAGAATGCATAATGCAATGTTGTATTAAGCAAGGCATACAGCAATATGTACCACACTCCATTACTATTCCTGATTCTGAAGTCGCGCTTGAAGAAACGTGCAATGCACAGTATAAGCACACCCGAGATAAAGAAACGTATGCCGGCAAAGAGCATCTTGCTACCGGTCATGGATTGCATGATACCAAACTCGTCAAATCCCAGCTTTATCAAAGGATAGGCCCATCCCCACGATATTGCTGCAGATAGTGCAAAAGTAACCACCCAAAATGGCCTTTGGAATATGCTTTTTTCTGAATTCATAATATTTCATGTTTGAACCGCGAAGATAATGAAAAGATATGAAAGAGGAAAAAGTGACAAAAATTTCTCTTTGTCATATAAATTGATTTATTTTACACATTGAATAGTGTATTGCTTCTTACTTCAAAGAGCAAAAGGGGTACACCGGTTGTTACTATTGTCGTTGCTTTCATCCACTTTGGACGGCGAACAGCATTTCGGGCAAAGCAAAACGACAAGAAAACTGATAACAAGACCATAAACCAATAAAAGAACAATAATATGACTTACCTGTTAATCATTCTGGCTATATCGTTGGCTGTTTCATCAGTCGGTTGGTTCTATTTCATCTATTTCTTCAGTATCGGATACGGCTTTACTATTTCAGCACTGTCGGTAGCAACAGCAATCATTTTCCGCGATGTAATGACACTGCCGATTGCACTGTTATGCGCTGTACTGTTCATTTACGGTATCCGCTTGGCACTCTACCTGCTTATAAGGGAGAAGAAGTCACAATCGTACAAAAAGATTCTATATCAACCCGACAATACAAAGAAGAAACCGGCATTCGTAATGACTATGATATGGTTGTCGTGCGCATTGCTTTATGTAGGCCAGGCAAGCCCTGCCACATTCTACCTTTACAATACCGCAGAAGGGTTGCCCGTAAATGACGCATGGGCGTGGGCAGGAACAATCATAGCAACCATTGGAATAATAATAGAGGCTGTTGCCGACGCACATAAGAACAGTGCCAAAAAGAAAAACCCCAACAGATATGTCGATACCGGACTGTACCGCATTGTACGTTGTCCAAACTATTTCGGTGAGATACTTATGTGGACCGGCAGCTTCATAATCTGTTTTGGGGCATGCTGCAATGTATGGCAATGGATCATTGCGGCCTTCGGATACATAGGCATCGTATATGTGATGTTCAGCGGTGCACGCCGTCTCGAGATGCGTCAGGAAGAGACATACGGCAAAGACCCCGCATTCAAGGCTTATACCCGAAAGACACCGCTTATAATCCCGTTTGTACCAATATACAGTGTAGCCAAGTACTCTTGGCTACAGGCATAACAAAACCGACACACAATTTGCCACAACACAAAAGAACAATGGAACAATTAGAAATACATATACTGGGGTGTGGATCGGCTTTGCCGACCACACGTCACAATGCAAGTTCGCAGGTCATTAAAATTGGCAACAAACAGTTTATGATAGACTGTGGCGAAGGGACACAGCTGCAACTCCGCCGTCAGCACATACACTTCTCATTCATAAACCACATATTCATATCGCACCTTCATGGTGACCACTGCTTCGGACTTATCGGACTGATATCGACATTCGGTCTCTTGGGACGCACTGCCCCATTGCATATATACGCCGACCCTATGCTCGAAAAAGTAATGAAACCACAGCTCGATTTCTATTGCAAGGATATAAAATACCCGTTGTTCTTTCATAGCATAGACGCAAGCAAGCATTGTGTGATATTTGAAGACAACACCATAACGGTGGAAACACTGCCGCTGAACCACAGAATGCCATGTTGCGGATTTTTGTTCAGAGAAAAGCCCAAAAGAAGACACCTTATCGGAGATGTCGCCAACTTCTACAATATACCGGCATACATGAGACAGAGCATTAAGGACGGTGCCGATTTCGTAACACCCGAAGGAGCTGTCATTCCCAACGCAAAACTCACGAAAGACGCCGATCCCTCACGTAGCTACGCCTATTGCAGCGACACACGGCCATGCCCTGAAATCTGCGGTTACCTGAAAGATGTCGACTTGTTATACCACGAAGCCACATTCGCCGAGAGCGAGAAGGAACGTGCCAAGATCACACATCACAGCACCGCAAGGGAGGCTGCTGAAATCGCAAAGAAAGCAGGAGTCAGAAGACTGCTTTTAGGGCACTACTCATCGCGCTACGAAAACGAAACCGCGCTGCTGAGCGAAGCACAGGAAATCTTCGCAGATACCTTATGTGCCAACGAAGGAGTTACGTTCACCATTTAAACCTTTTCTAAGCAAACACATCTAAAAGGGAAATAGACTTCACGACGTGGCAAACAACAGGAACGAGCAGATGATATTGGAACAACTCAAGGACTGCACCTTGAGGAATGCCGCATTTTCCCTTATCGTGGAGAGATACAGCAAGCAGATATATTGGCATATACGCAACATGGTGCTTTCGCACGACGACACCAACGACCTCGTACAGGAGACATTCATCAAGGCATGGAGCGGAATCGACAGTTTCAGGGGTGAATCACAGATATCGACATGGCTTTACCGCATTGCCATCAACGAGACACTTGCCTTCTTGAAGAAAAAACAGATTGAAACAGTTCCGCTCGACAACGAGGAGCACGACTTTACAGACACTATTGAAAGCGACGCATATTTCTGTGGCGACAAGGCCGACGCTCTCTTCCGCAAAGCAATAGGAATGCTACCAGAGAAACAGCGCCTTGTATTCAACATGAAGTATTACGAAGAGATGAAATACGAGGAGATATCGGAAATTCTCGGCACAAGCGTCGGAGCCCTGAAGGCATCGTACCACATAGCCGTAAAAAAAATCGAGACATTCATTAAAGATAACAATTAAACCATTTGCCGATAAAAACATCTAACTCACAGAATAACTAAGAATATGGACTTCAACGATTACAAAAAGCATAGCAGTTTTACCACCCCCGACGGCTACTTCGAGAAGCTCAACTGGGAGATCAAAGAAGCTACATGCAAGCATGTTGCAACAGAATCCAGGAGACGGAGGCTTACGCCCAAATACGTTTCCATCATGAGCTACGTTGCGACAATAGCCATCATTGCAGTTGTTGCCACAGGAATTTTCCTAAACACATCAAACGATTCCGACAGCATGTTTTCCATGTCCGACGAAAGCGATTTTATCGAGAACATGCTCACGGACTACCCTATCGATGAATACACATTCTACTGCTATCTCACCGGTAACGAATAAAAACATCAATATATGAAAAGAGTATTATTTACGATAGCTGTAACCATGCTTGTCATTACAGCATCGCCTGCACAGGAGCGAAACCATAACAGAGAGCGCAAACCTTTCTCACACGAAGAGTTCCAGGCAAAACAGAGACAGTTCATCGCCGAGAAAGCCGACCTGACAAAAGAAGAGGCTGACGCATTCTTTCCTCTGTTCTTTGAATTGCAAAAGAAGAAATTCGAAATAGAGCGCGAAGTACGCAAAGCAAGCCGAAAGTCTCAAGGCGAGAAGATGAATGAAGACGAATGCCGCGAACATGTCTACAGAATGGCTGACACAAAAATAGAAATAGCCAAACTGGAAAGGGAATATGTCGACAAATACCTGAAAGTTCTAAATGCATGCAAGCTGAAAAAGGTGCAACATGCCGAAGGAGCATTCCAACGCCATCTGATGAAAGAGATGATAGAACTCAAAGAAAACAGAAAGCCTGAAAGATAATTTAGAGTATCAAAAAGAGGTGGTTGTTGCTTGCAACAACCACCTCTTTTTGATATCTGCACGGTTACTTTGTACGTACAATCTTGAACTCCTTATGCACACCGTAGAATGCATTGGCGTCAACCTCAGTACTCTCAGGAATGTATGCAACCTTGAGGTTCGGACAATTCTCTACAGCCCATGCCTCAAGCATATTTGTTCCTTCAGCAATGACAAGTTCCTCGAGCCCCTCCTGATTGTAAATGGTATTCTTCTCCATCTTCTCCATAGGCATGAGTTCAAGACGCTTCATCGCAGCCGGGATATATACCGGAACAGGCGCCCAAGCCAGATAAACTGCACCGCAATAGCTACGGAATTGAGTGTTGCTCGGATCGACATAGGCATACTCCACATTTGGAGCATATCTCTTCAGACCTTCTGAATTGTTTTCACCAAAGTAATCAATATTGGAACCTATATACAATTCACGAACAGTAGAAGGCAACTCCGATGTAGGATTGAACGAAGTTACTCTGATACCCTGCACACTGTATGGCACAACAAATGCACTTGCCTCGCTTGTAACCTTACATACATTCAAGCGACGGTCGAGAAAATCGAACCAGCAATCCTTCTCCTTGAACAGCACGACGTCCATTGACCATGGAAGCCATTTGTTGCTGCCTTCGGCATAGCCTGCCATATCAGAGATCTTGAAGCTACGGCCGTTTGTAGGGTCACTTACATACCACATGCCATCGCAGTTCACATAGTTCCATGCATGACCGCCCAACGGCTCCAACATACCGTTCACGACCATTGACGGAACACCCTGGCTGTGCAACATTATGAACAGCAGGTTGGCATATCCCTGACACACAGCAACTCTTTGAACAAATACAGGATATGGATTGTTGTCTACATATGAGCCGTGTGCATAGCTCACATTCGTTCTTACCCAGTCGTAGCATTTCATATAAATGTCATACTGACTTGTCAATCCCTTTACAAGCTCATCGGCAAATGCCTTTATTTCGTTATACTCGTCATCTGTAATGACAGCTCTACCCAAAGTATCGGTACACTCTATACCGGCTTTACCGAGCAATGTACGTACGCTCGCTGCCGGATTTACAATATTCAACACCTGAGAATTGTCTGCTGCAGGGAATTCAGGAGTACTCATCGGAACAAATCCGATACTCTGTATCTCAGAAACGGCATATTTCACCACCCTTCCTTGAGAGAGCGAGATATACATGGTGTCAGTCTTTTCCTGCGCTGACAATGTCGCCACAAAGAGCGACAATATGGACATAGTAATAAGTTTTTTCATTGTTTAATGAATTTGATTGTTATTTCGTTATAGTTTACAAGATAAATTCCGGACGATAAAGAACCGATGTGAATAGTTGCCATACCAGCCTCGTTTGCCACAGCAGAAAGGACTGCCTGGCCATTGACAGAATACAACTGCACCTTACAGCCGGGAGTCAAGCCACCTACATGAACCGCATCACCGGTAAGTTCGAAGCTCTCACGTGCATCATTCTCTTCAACCTCTTCTATGCCGGAGGGAACCTCAGCCACAAATTCAAAATGGTCAACAAGAGAACGCTTCATGACAGCCTCGTCAGTAGCAGAAACCACCTTAACGTCATCGTCTCCAAAAGTTATGCATGGTTTCTCCTTCAAAAGGAAATAGACAGATGTACCGTCCTTCATCAAAATGCTCAGTACATTTTTCCCCTGACCAAAAACCGATATGGAGAAAGCAAAAAGCATAAATACAAATAGTAATTTTTTCATAATCAAGTAATGTTTTTTATTCTACACTTTGTTTTACCTCCTCGACACCTTCAATCTTGGAGATATTGCTGATAACTTCCTGCAGTTCAGCCGAAGAGTGAACCGGGAATTCCATTGTACAGTAGCCTATAGAGTCACGGCTTTCGGTAGATATACGTGTCAACGACAATTGCAGTTTGTTCGTAATGCAATCGACAAGATCAACAAGAAGGTGATAACGGTCAATCACCACAATATCAATCTTCACCGGATACATGAACTCACGGTCTTCCTCAAAATTTACCGCAACGATATCGTCACCGCGTTGCGAAGCAAGACGTATGGCAACTTTACAATCGCGTCGGTGTATCGAGATAGAGCCGTCAGGATTCTTGAAGCCGATAACCTCGTCACCCGGCAACGGACGGCAGCTCTCGCAACGGTCGTACTGCAGTTTGCGTTGTTTGTTCAGGAAATTGTTGATGCGTGTCTTTGCCTTATAAGTAGAGACAGCCGACAACCAATCCTTCTTTGGAACGACACTATCGTTGCAACCGATCTCCACAACATCACCACGCTCCAACTCAGTCTTTACCGACGACAGCAAACCGTTGATGCGGGCATACTGGGCATGTAGGCCAAGCTCGCTGTGAATCTCGAAAGCAAAATCAAGCGCAGTGGCACCCTTAGGCAAAATCACACCCTTTCCTTCAGGAGTGTATGCAATAATGTCATCATTATAGAACGAAGATGTCACACCGTCCATATACTCCACCTCCTTACCACGTGTAGCCATCTCCTGAAGCACATGCTTGAACTTCTCAAGCCAGTTGGTGATGGTGGTTTCGGTACTTTCGGCAATACAGCCGAACTGCGATTTGCGTATCATACGTTCCGAAGAAATATGCACCTCTTCCCATGTACCTTGCGGATTGAGCAGCTTCACATGATAACTCTGGTAGCCGTTCTCTTTTGGAGAATCGATAAAGTTTGCCACACTACCCGGTTTCTCCTTGAAACGGTCGGTGAGAATAGAATATATCTTGAGGCTCATATCCTTCTCGGAATAGTCGTGGGTATTCGGATATATTATCCTTATATAATATTTACCCTCGACATGCTTGAAGTCACAGCCCGAGCTATGCATTTTGCGCCATGCGCTATATGGTCCACGTGAATACACCTCGGTACGTGCCATGAATATATCATTGCGTTCAAGCAGACTCTCTATTTCGCGCAAGAAAGATTTCAATCCCGGTTCGCGCTCCTTCATCTCCTTATCGAGTTCGTCCTCAAGAAATGCATATTCTCGCGGACAACGGTAGCGGAACGAGAGGTTCTCCATTTCGCGTTTGATATAGTATAGTCCTAAACGGTGTGCAAGGGGAGCATAGAAATAGTCGGTTTCTCCGGCAATCTTCATCTGCTTGTCGGGACGCATACTGTTCAGTGTACGCATGTTATGCAGGCGGTCAGAGAGCTTGATAAGCAAGGCGCGGATATCGTAATGAAGCGAGTTGAGCATCTGCTTATAGTTGTCGATCTGGCTCGAAGATGTCGAAGCATTGCTCTTTTTCTTCTTTGTCACGACATCGACAAGGAATGCAACGTCATCACCGAAACGCAAACGTATATCCTCGATGGTATATGGCGTATCCTCTACCACATCGTGCAGGAATGCCGCGATGATAGGATTTGCACCCAGACGCAACTCCTCGGCAACAATCTTTGCTACAGCAACGGGGTGCATTATATATGGTTCACCCGACTTGCGACGTTGCGACATGTGCGCCTCGCGTGCAAGGCTGTACGCATCGGCAATTCTTTTTATATCTTCGGCCGACAGACGACGCTCCAGGCGTTCAAGCAAATTTTCGACTTCGTTGTCTATTTTCTGATATTCCATGGCTCTTTCTGTGATTATGGACAATTTTACCTCACGAAGCGCAAATTTGGCAAAAAAACAGCAACAGCAAAATAAATTTTACGATTTTTATTCCAAAATAATATTAAAAAAGATATAAAAAACCACAAAAACCAACATAGGTTAAAATAAGAATCAAATATTTGGGCAAGTAGACAAAAAAATTCATCATAAATTTATAACTTTGCATAATACAATTTCCGAAAACAGAATACAAAACAACAGAAATATGATAGAACAGATAAACAGCCTGTTTGAAGAGATCAAAGGCACAACAGCCTCAAACGCAGAAGAACTTGAGGCCCTCCGTTTGAAATACCTGAGCAAAAAAGGTATCATCAACGGCCTTATGGCACAATTCCGCGAAGTTCCTGCAGAACAAAAGAGAGAAGTAGGTGTCAAACTCAATGAGTTGAAGAATGCCATCCAGGAACAATTCAACGCATTGAAAGAACAGATCGAGAACAAAGAAGAGGAACAGTGCGAGATAGACTTGACACGTCCTTCATACCCCACAGTGCTTGGCACACGCCACCCTCTTTCAATCGTCAAGAACGAAATCGTTGACATTTTCGCACGTTTGGGATTCTCTATCGCTAACGGTGTTGAGGTTGAGGACGACTGGCACGTATTCTCATCAATGAACTTTGCCGATGACCATCCGGCACGCGACATGCAGGACACATTCTTCATCGAGGCTCACCCAGACATTATCCTTCGTACACATACAAGCAGCGTACAGAGCCGCGTCATGGAGACAAGCCAACCTCCTATCCGCATCATAGCTCCCGGACGTGTATATCGCAACGAAGCCATCAGCTACCGTGCACACTGTTTCTTCCACCAGTTGGAAGGACTTTACATCGACAAGAACGTATCGTTCACCGACCTCAAGCAGGTACTTCTGCTCTTTGCACAGGAGATGTTCGGCAAGGACACCAAGATACGTCTTCGTCCATCATACTTCCCATTCACAGAACCAAGTGCCGAGATGGACATAAGTTGCAACATATGTGGCGGCAAGGGTTGTCCATTCTGTAAGAATACAGGTTGGGTTGAGATTTTGGGTTGCGGTATGGTTGACCCCAACGTTCTTGAGCTTTGCGGTATCGACAGCAAGGAATATTCCGGTTACGCATTCGGTATGGGTATCGAACGTATCACCAACCTGAAGTATCAGGTCAAGGACCTTCGTCTATTCAGCGAGAACGACGTACGTTTCCTGAAACTATTCGAAAGCGCAAACTAAAAAGCTATGGCTACAACCATATACATGACTCGCCACGGCGAGACAATAGAGAACTCAAAAGGATTGTTCCAGGGGCAGACACCGGGACATCTGTCGGATCTTGGCAAAGAGCAGGCACTCTCGTTGCGTCCGCGAATAGCAGAACTCGAATTCGACGTTGTGCTATGCAGCGACCTCAAGCGTTGCCTTGACACTGCAGAGATTGCACTCGAAGGTGTTGAATGCACATTCATAAAAGAACCGCTGTTACGCGAGCGCGACCTCGGCAATCTTGCCGGAACGCCAATCAAAGGCGCAACACTCAACGAGACCGTTGAAACTGAGGATTCAATGAAAGAGCGTGCACACAAATTCCTTGACAAGGTACGCAAAGAGTACCCCGGCAAAAAGATACTCGCCTTCAGCCACGGTTTCTTCTGCCGCATAATGGAAGCAGAAATAAAAGGTGTTACCCACCGCGACGTGACGCTGTTCGGCAACTGCGAAATAAGAGAGTTTATAGTATAAGCGAAACAGTTTTCCGCCAATGCGGAAAACTGTTTTTGCATTCAAGACAAATACCATGAAAAAAGCCGAGCTATATAAAAAAGCAATCGAATACTTTGAAGTAGCAATCCCCATTGCCGAGACGGAACTAAACTACTCAACTCCGTTCGACCTTCTCGTAGCGGTTATCCTGTCGGCGCAATGCACCGACAAGCGAGTGAATATGGTCACCCCCGACCTTATTGCACGTTACCCCGACGCTTGGGAAATGGCACAGGCGCACCCCGATGAGATATACAACTACATAAAGAGCGTGTCATACCCCAACAACAAGGCAAAACACCTTGTGGGAATGGCACAGAAACTCTGTAGCGATTTTGGTGGCGAGGTGCCCGACACACTCGAAGAACTCACCACACTGCCCGGCGTAGGCCGCAAAACCGCCAACGTCATACTCTCCGTAGTATGGGACAAGAACGCCATGGCCGTCGATACACACGTATTCCGTGTAAGCCGTCGTATAGGACTTGTACCACAGCGTTGCAGCACTCCGTACAGCGTGGAAATGGAACTAATGAAACACCTGCCCGAAGATATAATACCCAAAGCACACCATTGGCTTATACTGCACGGACGATATATGTGCAAGGCAAGAAATCCTGAGTGCAACAAATGCGGTTTGACATCCGTCTGCCGTGAATATATCAAAAAAAGTGTCCGCTGATAGATAATTATTTAAAAAAGAGCGCTTTTTTTATTGAAAATTTGTATCTTCGCATTAATTATTGAATAGAACCGATTTTATTAACCAAATAAATTTTCAATCATGACAATTGACAATTTCCAGTTTGCCGGTAAAAAGGCAATCGTTCGTGTTGACTTCAATGTACCTTTGAACGAAGAGGGTAAAATTACTGACGACACACGTATCCGCGGTGCACTTCCTACTTTGAAGAAGGTTCTCGCTGATGGTGGTGCTCTTATCATCATGTCACACATGGGCAAACCTAAAGGCAAGGTTAACGCCAAGTACTCTCTGAGCCAGATTGTTGACGCTGTTTCTGAGAAGTTGGGTGTTGCAGTACAGTTCGCTCCAGACTGCGCTAAAGCTGCTGAAGCCGCTGCCGCATTGAAGCCAGGCGAAGTTCTTATGCTTGAGAACCTCCGTTTCTATCCAGAGGAGGAGGGCAAGCCTGTAGGTATCGACAAGGAAGATCCTGCATACAATGACGCAAAGAAAGCAATGAAGGAGTCACAGAAGGAATTCTCTAAGACTCTTGCTTCATACGCTGACTGCTATATTAACGACGCATTCGGTACAGCTCACCGTCGTCACGCATCTACAGCTGTTATTGCAGACTATTTCGATGCTGACAACAAGATGCTCGGTTACCTGATGGAGAAGGAAGTACAAGCTGTTGACAACATTCTCAAAGACATCAAGCGTCCTTTCACCGCTATTATGGGTGGTTCTAAGGTTTCAACAAAGATCGGTATCATCGAGAACTTGATGGACAAGGTAGACAACCTCATCCTCTGTGGTGGTATGACATACACATTCGCAAAGGCTCAGGGTGGCGAAATCGGCCGTTCAATCGTTGAGGACGACAAGCTCGACCTTGCATTGAACATCATGGAGCAGGCCAAGGCAAAGGGTGTAAACCTTGTTCTTGCACAGGACTGCGTTGCTGCCGATGACTTCTCTAACGACGCAAACACACAGGTATGCTCAGCAAAGGCTATCCCAGCAGGTTGGGAAGGCTTGGACGCAGGTCCTGAGGCTCAGAAAGCTTTTGCAGCTGCTATCGTTGACGCAAAGACTATCCTTTGGAACGGTCCTGCAGGCGTATTCGAGTTCGACAACTTCACAGCTGGCTCACGCGCTATCGCAGAGGCTATCGCAAAGGCTACCGCAAACGGAGCATTCTCACTCATCGGTGGTGGCGACTCTGTAGCATGTATCAACAAGTTCGGTATGGCCGACCAGGTATCATACATCTCAACAGGTGGTGGTGCTCTTCTCGAGGCAATCGAGGGTAAGGTTCTTCCGGGTGTTGCTGCAATCAAGGGTGAATAATAAAACAACCCACATTCTATAACCAATAAACAGCGTGGGCATCCACGCTGTTTATGTTTATAAAAAGCATATGGACGACAAGCAGATAAAAGATATTCAGGACAAAGTCATACAATTTCTTGACAACAACAGACTCAAACAGGCCATCGACACATTGGGAACAGATATCGACAACCTACAGGACTGGGATATCAGGACACGCTATAACGAACTGCAGACAGCATATAAATACATGTTGGAATATATGCGTATGAACATGCAAGACCCGGAAAGAGAGCGTTTGTACGACGAACTTGTCGGACGTTGCTACATTATCAACGACCTCATTGCCGCTTCAAGGGCAAGCGAGCACTCCACCAAGGTATACAGCCAGAAGTGCCGCAGATACAAGACACTCGAAAGCGTAGACACACTGATTGTCGCATTCAAGGAGAACATAGCCAACCTGGAAGTGACAAGAATGATGCCGGCCGATGAGTGCAAGAAGGTGACAGAGCAGCTTCAACAGGAACATGAAAGACTGCTGTCGCAGATATGGGAAGCAGTATGGTGCAGCAGGTCATGGACAAAGAGTTATGCCGAAAAGACAATTTCCCTTCTCAATGACAAAGAAATTGGGCTTAACGACCGCGCTACCATAGTAAGTGCCATAACAATGGGTGCGCTTATGTGCTTCGAGCCACTCAAAGCCACCACCCTATGCTCTATTGCAACAAACGAAGAGACACTGCTCGCAACACGTGCACTGACCGGACTTGTCATAGTACTATTAAAAAATGACACACGCATAAAGTACTATAGGGAGATTGCGGCTGCGCTCGAGACACTGCAGGAGAACAGCACATGCATGAACCGCCTGCAAACAATACAGATACAGCTGTTGCGATGCAGGGAGACACAAAAGATAGACCGTAAAATGCGCGAGGAGATAATCCCCGCAATGATGAAAAATCCCAAGCTGAACAACGAAAAATTCAGCATCGACATTCTGAGCGAGATAGAACAGGACGAAGACAAGAATCCAGAATGGGCGAAATGGATAGACAAAGACGAGATAAAAGGCAAAATCGAAGAGATGGCCAAATGGCAGTTCGAAGGAGCAGACATATACATGAGTACATTCTCGCAACTGAAGAATTTCCCGTTCTTCGGCGAGATGACAAACTGGTTCCGTCCATTCGATGCAAATGTACCGGCCATCGCTGACCTGCTTCCAAGCAACACCGAAGGCAACAAGACACTTATTGGCGCAATCTGCGCTTCACCTTTCTTTTGCAACAGCGACAAGTACTCATTCTGCTTCACATTCAAGCAGGTACCACAAGAGCAGCGCGACATGCTTATGGGACAGATACCTGACGAAGGTGAGATACGCGCCAACGAAGAGAGTGTCAATGCCGCTTCCACAAAGGAGAAACATGCCGAGACAGAAAGCAACCAATACATACAGGACCTTTACCGTTTCTTCAAGCTATCCAACTACCGTCACGAGTTCAGCGACCCGTTCGCTACATCACTGAACATGCTTGAGAGCGACTCGTTGTCAAAACTGATAAACAACAACGAGGCAATATTGCGCACATTCCGATACCTTGTAGAAAAGGAGTATTACAGCGAAGCATACAAGGCCGGCTGCCTATACGAAAAGAGCGGAGAAGGCGATGCACAGTTCTACCAGGAGATGGGATTCTGCATGCAGAAAGAGTACAACTACGATGCAGCCATCGACTACTACACAAGAGCCGACATCATCAAGCCGGACAACCTATGGACACTGCGTCATATAGCACAGTGCTACCGCTTGCAAGGCGAACTGGAAAAAGCATTGGGATATTACAGGATTGCCGAGGAACTTGCACCGGAAAATATTTCACTGCTGTTACAGACAGGCGAGAGCTTTGCCGCCACCAAAAGATATGAAGATGCATTTGCACGCTTTTATAAAGCCGAATTCCTGAAACCGGGTTCACGTCGCGCATTACGTGCCATAGCATGGTGCTCATTCGTCACAGGCAAGGACGAACAGGCACGAGGATACTACAGCCGTCTCCAGGAAATGCCAAAGCCAGGCTTCGAAGACTATCTGAACGCAGCACACGTCGAATGGGTATGTAAGGAGAGAAGCAGAGCCATTGAATTATACAACAAGGCAAAGGAGTGTGGAAAGACAACAGATGAAATCGCAGGACACATTATGCGCGACAAGGAAACACTTCTTGTACGCGGAATCAGCGAAAAAGAGCTACTGTTGCTCCGCGACATGCTATATTGATGGTTCACCTGCAAAGTCTGGGGGGGGGTATGCAAAAAGTTTGGTTAATCAGTATAGAAAAAATCTTGATATTTGCTTGCCGGTTATTTTTAAAGATTACTCATGCTAATGAGGATATTCGAGTAAAACGATAATCGGTTGTCAAAAGATACGTGCAAGCTTGGACGAATGAGTGATGTTGCCTTGGCAACTCACGAGCAGGAGGAACAAGCGACTGGTTTTAAATAAGATGTTACCACTCGTTACAAAACGTTCAAGCAAGCTTGACGTTTCACTCGTTTAATCACATCTTTG
>JAFZGA010000023.1 GCA_017555585.1 Bacteroidaceae bacterium | reverse complement strand
GTTCATTCAACAATTTCATTGCAAATGCTTTGGGTGCTATCGCTGCGTATTGTTTCTT
The DNA here is from genome assembly GCA_017555585.1 of Bacteroidaceae bacterium. Lineage (GTDB taxonomy): Bacteria > Bacteroidota > Bacteroidia > Bacteroidales > Bacteroidaceae > HGM04593. The sequence goes on along the minus strand of JAFZGA010000023.1, from coordinate 17,028 downwards.
TGACAAGAAACCCGCCATTGACGTGGAATTTGTCAATGACGGGCAACTTTCTTTATTCTAAAATTATATCGAACTCACGTTAAAATAACAGATTATGGACCAACTGCCAAAAGACCCGATGATGCTGTTCAGCACCGTAAATATGTATTTGCGCGACCGTTACGAATCACTCGACGAGCTATGCGCCGACCTTGACGTTGACCGCAACGAACTGGAAGAGAAACTCCGTGCCGTGGGGTTTGAATACAGCGCAGAACATAACAAGTTCTGGTAAATATTAACGAAGAAGGCTGTCGATGACAGCCTTCTTCGTTATCTCCTACTTTATCGAAAAATGAATAAAAAGATGAAGTTCAAGGCTTGCGCAGATTGCAAAACCGGAGTTTACTTGAAGTAAATGAGGATTTTGCAAACAAGCGTAACGCAGAAATTTGCTTTTTAGTCATTTTTCTTATCAGCATTCATTGCCGACTTCTACAAACAACCTAAGCCCCGATATAGTACTGCTGAAACATATTGCACCGCCCGAAGCGCGGAATATCTTGTCGGTTGATATTGAAATGTTGCGTTCGTGCCAAGGATAACGGTCATAATCCGGATTCAATATAGGACCAGCACTCAGGCCTGCAAGCATCTCGCAATAACAGCAAGCTGTTTCATAAGTATTCATATCGTTCTCCGCACCATAATTATAGACACCCATCGGCAGATTGAATGTCTGTGGCAGGAACTCCACTACCTCGCGCACCCAAGTTATACCCCTGTATTCACGTACAGGGAACACAAGCGGAGTACGTTCCTTTACGGCTTTTGAGATGTTTGTAACAAAATTGGCGTGCGTATACATTCCTTCACGCTCCTTGTCATACATCCAGGTGGCACGCAGGACAACAGCACCCGGGCAGAATGCAAGAACACGTTCCTCGGCTTCCAGTTTATGTTTACCATACACATTTTCAGGGGAAACAGTAACATCCTCGGACAACAAGCCACTTTCAAGATTACCGTTGTATACCTGATCGCTTGAGAAGAATATCATCTTTGCACCGCACATAGCCGAAGCACGGGCAATATTGTACGCACCCTCAACATTCACACGGTAGCTTTCTGACTCATTCTGTTCACAATAGCCTGTGTTTGACAACGCTGCAAGATGCACAACTACATCGGGCGAGTTCTGCACAAAGTAACTGCTCACCGATGCGTAATCGGTAATATCAAGTTCGGCATGAGTAGGAGTGAGAATATTATATTCACTGCGCCAACGCGCAACAAAACGGCTGCCGACAAAACCGCTTGCACCGGTTACAAGAATTGTTTTCATAGTACATTTTCTGATAATTATTCCCATTAGAAGCAGTTGCCGAGGATTTCTCGGTAACTAGAATTCAGGTCTTATTTATGAGCCGTTACAGAAACAAGTCATCCATGACAATACAATTCTGCACAGTCTGAGCATATGGATTATCTGTTAAACCATATGTTGTAATCATTGTTGTATGAATCGCTTTTTTACTGCCAGTGCCTACACGGAAAGCTTCGGCCTTCTGCCTTAATGCACTTTCATATTCTTTGGTGATAGTATATTCTGCTTTAGAGTATTTAATCTCACATAGATTTACTATTTGGTCATTACGGTCAATGAGCAAATCTATTTGTGCACCCAATAAACCTTTCTGCTCATCCGCCTTCTGTCGCCAGGAATATACATTAGTCAGCACATTTGAAATCCCCAAAGCTTTCTTAATTTCCGGGATATGCTGCATACATACTCGTTCGTATGCCAACCCCGACCATGTATTGTATATTGGAGAATTGAGTGAGATTGACCAAAAGTGTTCATCATTCTGCCTATTCATTGCTACAAATTGGAAATAGAACAATGTATAGTTATCTATCAGTTGGAACATAGCCTCTTTTACAGCCTTGCCTATGCAATTGTACTTTCTTATAAAACCACACCACTCCAATTCATTAAGCATACGAGTCAATGTACCATTATCTGTAAGTTTGGTAGCAACAATGATTTCATTTCTTGACATTCCGGCCTTTTTCTCACCAAGTGCTGTAACAATCTTTATGTATCCTCCGGGATTTTTGAACAGCGATGCATACAACATATCAAACTCATCACGCAACTCCCCACCTTCCTTGAAAAAGAGGTTGTCGATATTCTGCGCAATGCTCTGTCCTTTTTTAATATAGTTCCAATAGTACGGAATACCACCTATTACCATATACGCCTCAACTATCTGAGCCCTGTTCAAGGCGAGATTTCTGCTATTGACAAGCGCTTCACACTCCTTCAATGTAAACGGATTCAGTTTTATCCTTTTTGTAAGCCTGTTATGCAGGCCACCATGGTTGTTTATAATCTTCTCCACAATCCAAGATGTTGCTGAACCACATACAATGAGAACAATATCTTTTCTTGCAGTAGCCCAACCGTTCCAAAAATATTCGAGAGCGGAGAGAAAATCCGACTTTGGAGTATCCAGCCAAGGAAGTTCGTCAATGAACACCAGTTTCTTTTCATCAGCAGAGTTATTAAGAAAACGCTTCAACTCCGAAAATGCCTCCAACCAGTTTGAAAGTTTAGGAACTTCTTTTGCTCCTTGCTCTATCAATGAATCCCTGAAACTGGTAAGTTGTTTTTTGGAAGTGGTATTCGCCATTCCCGTGTGTTGGAATGTGAACTTATAGTTGAATGTCTCGCGGATAAGATATGTTTTACCAACTCTACGACGACCATAAACAGCAACAAATTCAGAGTTGTAGCTATTCATCACACTCAACAACTCCTTCTTCTCATTTTCTCTTCCTATCAACATATTTTTTGCTTTTGTTTGATGCAAAAATAGCCAAAAAGCAACATGATAGCAAGCGGAATCTTGTTTTTTTTAGTACATTCCGCGCGCTATCGCATCATTTATATCATTTACATGGGTCAAAACCGTACCTTTTTCCCGTTTTTTATGTAGACATTACCCTTTGTTGGAGTTTCAACCACGCGACCATTAAGGTCATAAACAGTTGTCGCATTCTTGTTTTCGGTTTTAACATCACAAATACCTATGGTATCAAACTCACGAATATCCCAAAAATTGCTCCAGTTTTCTGCATCTTGATAAATATTCAAACAACCGACAGGAACATATAAGACCACACCTATATAATGACCATTTGTAAAACTATTATCATAAATAGTAGGTGGAGTTTCAGTCATTACATATACATTTTCAAGAGCGGTACAATAATAGTATTTACAACCAGTTATTACTCAATATTTTGCGAGTAATAAGTCAGAAATATGGTCATAACCTTTAAGGGTGCATTCTAAAAGGTGAAGATTTAACATTTTTATTGTTTCTTAACGCTCAAAGCGTATCAATAAAGGGTGTTTCTTCTCTTTTCAGCGCTATTTGCAGTTTGATGTTTCCATCATTCCACGTTTTCGGCACAAAGGTACGACAATTTCCAAGAACGGCAAAAGCATACTCTTATCAATCTATTATTTTGGAGGGAGTGAAATCTGCCGCTTGCCAAATTTCTCTCTGTCAAAAATAATAAGCCTCTGAAAGATTTGAGAACTGTTTGAATGATAGGTTTTCAAGAAATGATCTATTATTTATGCTGTTCTTTGTTTCTACTATTTCGTCAGTCGTTTATCTCCGTTGCCGGATGCAGATTCAAGCCAAGCCGATGAATAGGAAAAGGTTTTGGAACTGTTTACTCTCCAACGGAGGAAGAAACAGCTCCAAACGGTTTACCGCTTGACCTTTTCTTATTCTAAAAGAGGTTTGGCTACCTTTGCATCCGACAAAAGGGATAAAGGATTGACGCTCGCTGAATAGAATGTTCTATTGAGAAAGTCAATTATACTTCCACACAAGACAGCAACACTATAATGGCGAACTGCCTAGTGACTGTAGTCGGTATTATTGTGTTTCCAAAACTTATTTTATTCCTTAAGGAATCTCATATTATGTTTATAATCTTATCTCCACACTTGCCATAATATTCCGTCCTCGCAGACGATACATATAATTTGTTTCACTGAGCAGACCATAATTGACATATCTGTATTCTCGTTGATTCAGCAGATTGCTCGCGGTCAGGCTTATATCCACACGCTTTGATACATTCCAACGAACAGACGCATCAAGGAGTATCAGATTAGCAGAGTTTCCAGAAGAAAACCTTGTGTAGTAGTGCTCTCCTCCGATGGAAAGTTGCCATTTCTTATGAGGAACAAATGTTAGCGTCATATACTGTTTCAAAGCATCATTATTGCTATTCTCCGCATCATCAATATCCAGCACATTTCTTGAATAAGCCAAACGATAATCTGCCGAGAACCAGTTTGCAAAATGGCCTTTCAAATACGGTTGCACATTGAGCACTTGCAATCTATATGGCGAAATGATGTTCTGCCTCATGGCATTATCCCACATGTGGATATATCCGGCATCAAGTCCTATCGTCATTCTGCCTGACATCAAACCTTTGCTTATGCCACCATTCAAAATCAGATTGCGACCATCATTCCGCATTGGAGATAAGGCACTGAGTATATAATCACCAAGAAATAATTGGTTGGTCATATATGGGTTACTGCACCATTCATATTTTCCTGTAAAGTTGAAGAATAACGATGTTATCGGATTCCTATATTTGAATGTCATCGTAACAGATCGGGTATCACCATATTCGGTAATAGGAGTAGCCATATATAAGTTCCTAAAATCAGTCATCAGCAGCCCTGAAATATATGCTGATGCTTTAGGAGGCGTCAATGAATACCTAAGCTGTGCGGCTATCTCCATTTTTGCACTTATCTGATGACGTACATATAATGAAGGGGTTACTGCCACATAATTATCGGTAATGTTACCTTCTACTTTCCTGTCTCTAACATGATGGAGATTGTAACCTGTAGGCACCGACAATGTTACTCTCCATTTGTATGACTCGTATGATGCTTCGGGTGCAATGTATGTGTTCAACAGAGAGAAGTTTACATCGTTCTGCATAGCGTATGGCAACTGTAAACCATAAAGATTGCTCTCCATGTCGTGGTAATTGAAATCCACTCCACCTCGGGTATAGATGTTCCACCTTCCAAATATCCAACCATAACGGGCTTCCGTAACAGAGCGGAAGTCTCCGCGTGTAACATCCTGTGTTATATTCTCACCATTAGTTACCAACAATGTATGCGGCTTATACGCATATCTGTTGCGGGAAGATATCGTGAGAAGATTATTATCTATACGCTTCACCAACTGCAAGTCATTCGTTGCGCTGAAGGATGGCGTTTTGGACTTTTGAGACAAAGACAATGTGCCACCTATGTCTGACACCGCATTGCTCCAGTCTGCATCAATGTAAAGATTATCTTTCAAGAATAATGTGGGGCGATTCACCTGCAGTGCCCATTGACCACCTATGCGGTGAGCCTGAGTACGCATTTGATTGCGTTCTATGAATGAAGGAATGTCATCATCAAAATAGTTCGTCTCATATCCCGTCAAGTAATCCAATCTGTCACCTTCGTATGTCAGGTTAAACTTTACATCTTTTCCCTCACCGATATGCCAAGAGTTGGATGTATTGGCCAGCAATGAAAGATTGTCACGAGTACGACTCTCATCAATTGGAGAACTTTGTATGCCTACATCTATATAGTCATCCCAAAGCATATCGACATATCCGTTACCGAATATACGGTTGTCAATATGTTGTGTACTTTGCGAAGCTGGATTCCAACCGGTATTATTCACACGAACACTTTCCATATTCTGCCACTTGCCGGCTATACGCATCGCAAAAGCAGAGGCATCATATAACAGAGGAGATAAACCTACTCCGCCATTGAGAATGGCAATCCAACGATGGCGAGCCTCTTCTTTAAGTTTGATATTCAATCCCGCTTGATCCGAAAACTCCAATCCTTTCAGTACCTGCATAGGTTGATGATTCTCCAACACCTCTACGCTTGCCACATCCGCAGGATTGATATTCTCGGTAGCGATACCATAACGACCGTCCATAAAGTCAGAACCGTCAATGTAGAACTTGTTGATAGGCTCTCCATTGTACTTGATTTGGCCATTATCCTCGACTTTGATACCCGGCAAGCGTTTGAGTACATCGGAAATCTTCTTATCCTCTACAGTAGCATATTTGCTCATATAATATGTAAGCGTATCACTCCGCTGTTCGATATCGGGAGCTTTTATTATGACATCTTGTAATTGGGTAGGTTGAGAAATCATATAGATAGTATTAGTCGACTGAATTTCAGAAATATTTATTTCTTGAGTTTTGTAACCCATACACTGAAATCGCAGAAGTTCTGCCACCGATACATTATACCTGATACAATATTCTCCTTTGTTATTGGTTATAGTGTACTGATACGAATTACCTACTGAGTCCTTGATTTGTACGATTACTCCCGCTATCGGAGAGTTATCCTCTTGGTCAAATACTTTACCGCAGATTTCTTTGGTCTGACCGTATGTAACGGTCAGACCAAAGAACATTGCAATTATCGTGGTTATAAGTCTCATAAGATATCTGTTTAATAGTTTTTCCAATCCCTCTCGATGTAATCGTAGGTGAGTTCGCGAGGCTTGCTTAGGTCATCACGTTTTTCTCCATTGCTTGTAACATTTACTTTTATGCCGCTTACGGTCTCCAAGTAACCTAAAGGATTGGTGTCGTAACGATGTTTTGTCTGATAGAATTTTGCACGAGAGGTCTTGTTATATGACACTTCTTGCATAGTTATGGCACGATCTGCTTTTGAGTTGATACCTACACAAGTAAATGAATAGTGGTTATCAGCATCACGCACTTCCATAATAAAGCCAGGCAATCCTCCGAATTTCCAAGGACCGTCAGCAACAGGTATCTCATCAGTGTAGTATGCTGTATACTCCCTGCCACGGAAACTGCATTTTGCACTCTTGCACTGATAACCGAGAATCTCTTTGGTCTCATCAGTCAAAGTCCACTGCTGTTCAGGAATAAGTTCCTCTACAAGAAACCAGTCGGTGGCAATCTTATCGGTCATGGTAAATTTCCCCGTCGGATAGTTCTTATAGATGGAATAGGTCTCACCACCGATGTAACGATCAGGATTTGCTTCTATCTGTTCTGTAGTAGATACTCGAAGGAGAGAGTCTATCTGCATAGCTCGGTAGCTTGAAAATTTTGATATACCATAACCAACTTGGAGTATCATACGATCGGTGGATTCAGAAGTTACATCGGTTGTATCCTTCAGATAGCGGTAATCGTACATAAACTCCATCACAGCCTTTCCAATCTCTTTCTTCTCTACATTGGAGAGAGAACTGCCTGACATTGAGCCACCATTGATTCTAATCACTTGTACATTCTGTGCAAAGCCTGTCAAGAAAGAGACAAGACAAAGCGTAATCACTAACGAAATCTTTTTCATACTTCAATTCTTTTTTAAGTTTCTGAGTGCAAAGGTACGGGACTCCTACTCCAAGAGGAAAAATAATCATTACTCTATCATTGGGAATTATTACTGAATTATTACTCATCCTATTATTTGTGTCTTAGAAATACGATGAACGGAATAAAACCGTTAATTTTGTAGCATGGAAAAGAGAATAAAAATACTTCATTGGTTGACAATTGCGGCCATCATTACCTTCTGTATGATGCAATGCTATTGGCTATACAACCGTTATATATACACCTTGGAGAGCCACGAAGAGGAGTTATACGAGACAGTCCTCAATGTAATGCAGGAGGAACGGAATATCAGAAAGTCCATCAAGAGACCCGATATAAGCATCCTTACGAGTACAAAGATTTCCGCTTCTACCCAATCTGAGACATCGGGCATACAGAGTACGGTTTTCGACATCTATGTTGTAGATGCCAATAAGATAGATTTATCAGAAGTCAGCAATGCTGATATAAAGGAGATAATTAAGCTATATGAGACCTTGAAGCCTGAAGGTATCACATATCATAAGTTCGAGATTACTGATAAGCCCACAGATCCTAACGAGTATGATGCTTTGGAGCGTTTTACGGTTGATGTGCGCAATCCATTCAAGCTGTCAAGTCTCGATTCACTTTTGAGCAAGAGCGGACTTGAGGTTGAATGTCTCTCTATTGAAAAAGCTGATTCAATGGTATGGCTTCCTTCAAGAACGGAGCATACTTCTATTTTTTCTCCGCAGTTCACTGTAACTTATCCATACGACATCTTTGAGGGAGAGTTGGTATCGGTCACATTGGTAGTAGGTATGTCGCCAATCATAGCCAAAATGGCAGATCTGCTCGTGTTGTCGATTGTTCTCTCCATTCTGCTCATTACCTGTCTTGTAGCGCAAATCGCTACTATCCGCAAGCAACACAAACTGGAGGAACTGAGGAGGGACTTTATCCATACGATGATTCACGAGTTGAAACGCCCCATATCAACCTTGAAAATGTGTGTATCGTTCATGCGAAACGAGAAGTTGATGCAGGACAAGGATAGTAAGGATGCCATAATAGAAGACTCAAGCAACGAATTGGATAACTTGTCATCCTATTTTTCAAAACTGCGTGACCTCACATTCAACGATGCTACAGAGATACCGCTAACACTGTCAGCCTTCAATCTGCGTGATACCATAAAAGAATGTATAAGCAAATTGACTATTCCATCAGACAAGAAAGTAGAGATAAACATACTCTCCGAAGAAGATATTATACTCACAGCAGACAAGATGCACATTGCCAATATTATCAGCAATCTGTTGGAAAACTCCGTCAAATATTCGGGCGACAGTGTTACAATAGATATCGACTATCGGGAGAGCGGCAATGAGACCGTATGCATAACCATTCGAGACAATGGCTTCGGCATATCCAAGACCGACTGTCAATTTGTATTCGACAAGTTCTTCCGTAGCTGTTCTGCTTCGGACAAGGGTATTCCTGGTATGGGGCTGGGACTTGCATATGTCAAGCAATTGGTGCAAGCTCACAGAGGAGGCATCGCTATGGAAAGCGAAGAGGGTGTAGGAACATTATTCACCATTAAACTGCCTCAATGATGAATCGTACGATAAACATACTGCTGGTAGATGACGACCTTAAGAACTCCATGCTCCTGAAGCGTTTTCTTGAGGTGGAAGGCTATTGTGTGACCTATGCAAACAATGGAGCCATAGGTTGGGAGCTATATCATACCTCCAACCCCGACCTGATACTGCTCGATATTAATATGCCCGAGATGAATGGCTTTGAATTGGCAAAGAAGATACGCGAAGTCAACAAAAAAGTACTGATATTCTTCCTTACTGACCGTACAGAAAAGGATGACAGGCTGAAAGGTTTCCAGCTGAAAGGCAACGACTATATCCCCAAGCCATTCTATCCCGAAGAACTGATAGCAAAAATAAAGGAGCGTTTTGAAAATAGGACGATTGAAACTCAACAAGAATATCTGATAGGAAACACTCTGTTTGATAGCAATATCTCCACCGTTACATATAACGGAGTATCGCACACCCTTACAGCAAGACAAACAGATATTTTACTGTTACTGTCGCAAAATATGGGGAAGATGGTGGAGCGTGAACAGATTCTCAGAATCGTTTGGGGAGATGACAGTAATGCCAACTCTCTCGCCCTGAATGTTCAGATTACCTATCTACGGAGGATTCTTGAAGATGACGCGAGCATCGCCATTGTATCGCTTAAGAAAAAAGGGTATATATTGCAGACAAAGTAACTACAAAACATAAATATAGAAATTATGAAGAAGCTATTTGCATTATTAGCATTGGTCGTTGCCGTTGTAATGACTTCATGCGAAAAAGAAGTTGATATGGGCTATCCAGAGAGTGTGGCATTTACTGCGGATGGCGGAGAGAAAACTATTACCGGTGTAGAACCCTTTACTGATGCACATATTCACGACTACAATAGTGGCGACCAGGGAAGTGTTTTGCCTAACGAGGGTGATATTGACATCGAGGTGTTCAAATGGCTAAAAATTGAGTATGTTGCCCACAGCACAGAACTCAAAATTATCGCTGAGCCAAACGCATCGGGGAAGTCTCGCAAATTGCACATTGAACTTCACTCGGGCCCAGAATACCATGTTGTAGAAGTAAAACAAGAATAAGTAATGAAAACACTAAGAAATCTATTGATGTGCGCAGTGGTGCTTTTTGCAGTCAGTTGCGATAGAGATTTACCCAAAGATTGGAGTGAAGTAATAAACCTATATGTGGATGCAGAATTAGGAGAGTATCGCCCTTGGGGACACCCTGAGGATGCAGAACCATTGGATGGCCTAAAAATAAAGGAACGAAAAGATGCAGATTGGGAAGTGATTCCTATAGATGGTATAATGGGTTTTTCTTATGTTGAAGGTAATGAATATTTCATTGAGGTTGAAAAAACTCATTTAGCAAATCCCCCAGCAGATGCATCCAATATAAGCTATACACTAATTAGAATAATATCAGTACATTAATAACAAAACACCATATTATGAAAGTGGCGAGATATTTCTTTGTGATAGTATTGTCTTTAGTATTAACTTCTTGCGAGTTTGAAGAGACTGATCTTGGTTTTCCCAAAAGTATAACATTCACAAGAAATGGCGGTGAAAAAACTATAATTGGTAACGAATCTTTTGTTTTTGCAGAGATTCAGGACTACAAAGGTAATCATGGTTCTATCGAAGGAGGTGAAGATGGTAAACTTTATAATGTGTATGATTGGCTGAAGGTCGAATATGTTGAATTGAAAAATGATGTTTTGAAAGTATATGCAGCACCTAATACAACAGACAAGGATCGAACTCTGTATATTGAGGTCTATTCTGGGTCAGAATATGATGTGATAACTGTTAAACAGGAAAAATAACAAGAGGGTAGCTTGAAGTTTTTAACCGATTTATCAGTGAGAGAATTACTGAATATTACATTCTTCTGAGCTTGTAAATAAAGCGACCCGCCAGCAGTTCTTATGGGATGCTGACGGGTTCTGTTATTTTTTGTTTGAGTTTTTATGTTCTATAAGAACCTTTTTACAGGTCCATTTATAAGCTCACACAGATAGACTCACTGTTTATCTCCAAAGAGGTTCATTCTTCCAGTTGATAGGAATACCAATTTTATGAATAGGTATGACTTGGGAACTTGTCTCAAACAACGCCTTTACTTTTTCTTGGATAGATTTGCTACCACTTACGGCTCTACAGAGATAAACCAATGCACAAGTTACTGCATAGGGCTTTTTCTTCTGCGTTTCTGAGAATTCGTTATTTAACCAAAGGTCTCTATGCCCCTTGATATTCGATATTTTCTTGCTGAGTGCTCTGTTCCATAGACGAGAATGGTGTGCTATGATATTTCGCATTAACGAGATTATCTCTATCCAGTTAGAAAACTCTCTCGATGAGTAAAGTCCAAAATCATTTGCAATGGCTGACTTTTGAGGCAATTGATTCTTCAAGTTCTTATACATCTTCGACAGTGTGCCGAAAGTAGCCACCTCAATTATCATCCAAGCATCAGGGTTATCACCCTCAAAACTATCTCCTTGCCAATTGGGATGGTTCTCAATGTACTTCTTAGCAAATGGTTCAGTGCTTCTCTCAAACTCATATTTTAAGTTAAGTACAAACTCATGATGTCTATCAGCATCCTCAAACAATGACGCATCAAGATACCAAAGTCCATTGCCTGCTGCTTTTGACATATGATTGATGATTTTAGCACGAAAAGCTACTTCGATCATTTCTATTGCATCAAACAACACCAATCGTAGGTTATGGTCGAAATTATAGCGTTTCATGACCATATCAAAAGATGTATCAGGCAAGAAATCACCATCTGTAGAGTCATCAATCAGGTCTGTCCAGAAATACTTCAACCGGAAATAACTGATTCGAGCAAGCAAAGCTTTTGCTTCGCCTAAATCTTCAAATTCCATCCCTTTTGCTCTGAGCAATGAGACCTGTTCTTCTATTGTGCGTGGGCGCTGGTTCATAGTAATAAAAAAAAGCGACCCGCCAGCAGTTCTACGGGATGCTAACGGGTTCTGTTATCATTGACTCGGCACAAACCGATGTTCATCATATTTATGATGCAAAGGTAATGCTTTTTGTCTCTAATAACAAATAATTGCAGAAATATTTTACAAGAATCATGCTTTTTTACCTAAATCCTTACAACTTCATCGAGTTTCCTCGCTTCTGAGCCTGCTCATATCTGCCTATGGCGATATCATCCACTTCGCGAACAGCCTTGCTGTACTCGCTGTTGGATAGGTCCTCTTTATTGTCAGCCGTGAACACGAGGAAAGTTCCAATAGCTCTGTAATCTTCCTTATTTTTACCAAAGGCTTCCATCACACTCTTGATGGTCTTTGCCTCCTCTCGGCTGAAGATACTACGATATGTATCTTTGGCAAAGTTGATGATTGAATCGACTGCTTTTCTGAAGGTGCCATTACTTTGCATTAGTATTTTTGTAAATATCCTCAGCATCTTGTCTCTCCACGATATACGTTCCTTCAAATTGCGTATCTCATCATCCTTTTTAAGTACAGCATTGCGAACGGCACTATCCATCTGCTGTGCAACTGATTTCTTATAGGCTTCGAGCTTGGCGGTTTCAGCCTGTGTCCGTTTGCGTTCTTCGGCTATTGCTTCGTGAGCCTCCGCCAAGTCAAGTTTCAAGTCCTCTATATCGCCTTTCAAGGCTTTGGACTTTCCTGTAGCCCAATCCGCTACTGCACCGAGCAACTGGCTTCCTTTCTCCTTGTTCAGTTTGGAGCGTTTATCACTGATGGCCTTGTCAAGCATTTCACTCTGTTTCTCCTTTTGCAGGGCTTCATCACGTAGAGCTTGTGTTATACTCTCCGCTTCTTGCACCTCCTGCTCGGCAACCTTCACCTGATACTCTTTGTATCGCCTTACGGCATCCAAATTACGGAGTTCGGATTTCTGCTTTTCAAGAATGTAGTCGTTGCGTTCCAAATGCTCTTTGCCAGTCTCGACCTTGGATTGTCCTCGCTCCATTGATAGAATCTCAGAAGCCAAGGTCTGCATTTCCATCATGTCATCATCATTGAGCTTGCAACTTTTGCCCGTATCATGGTTCATCCAATCGAACACGATATGGGCGTGATAGTTGGGTTTGAACCAACGACCACCGATTTTGAAACTCTCCTTATCATCTACATCAGGTTCTCCACTCAGCCAATGACCTTCATCCTTGTGCATGAAAATCTGCATCGGTGTGATTCCCCAACGCTGGCGGCATTCATCGCCAAATTTGCGAAGATCATATAGAGTGGTATCTGCCTTGATAAGCAATACACCTTCACGGATGGGAGAGCACCCGGCTACCTTTACAATCTTTCCGTTCTTGCCTTTGCGTTCACGTTCCTTCTCCTGCATGGCACGTCCTGTCTTTTCCTTGACCATCCGTTTGATGTAGTCATAATGCGTCTGCAAACCGACATTGCCGAAGTGCGGATTTATCCACTGCTCGTTATCGGTAGAGAGTTCGGAAACAATATAGATTTTGGAGTCCCCGATGTTACGCATGTATTCGGGAGTCCTGCGGTTATGAGCCTCGCTGGATGTGATGTTGCAAGGCTTGATATGTATGCTACTTTTAGTTGCCATTTTTTGAATTCGATTTGAGTTATTGACTAACATTTCTTTTCTCTGTCCGCTCATAACCGCAAGGGGTTCTTAGGGGGGTAACCCATAAGCGGAGATTGCAAAGAGAGGGTCACTCTTTGCTCTGGGTGCTCAGGGGAGAAACGCCCTGAGTGGGTCATTAGGGCAAAGCCTTAATCCCCTCGGGAGAGCCCACAACTACGTAAGCGGAGCGTGTAGTTATAGTGGGCTATATCAAGGACAAGCCCTTGTTAGTCCGTTACAGCCTACGGCTTCCGCTCTCTTCCGTTAAGGAAGGCTTTTGTCATCGCTTGCGATGTGACTTGCATCGACCAGTACAAGGTCGAGTTCATCAATCAGCTTTTGCAGTAAAGGGTTCTTCTTTATCATCCGTTGCAGGATTTTTTCAGCCTCTACCAAGTGGTTTGCTGTACACATGAGCTTGCCTTCCTGTATCTGAAAGATTATCCAGTCGGCTATGTCGATGTGGTCGGCTTTTTGCTTGGATGTGGCATGCTTTTCTATGATATCGGAAACGATAGCTTTGCAATAGGTCATGCCTTCTGCACGCTGTTTCCATTCGGTATATCCGTCAGCATCGGGAAAGAGAAGTACGGTTCTTCCGCTCAACACACGAAGTTTGTCCTCCTTCATCTGGCTCTTGCCACCTGTCGCCAACCATACATAGTTAGGAAAGATGGCAGAGCCGATGATGGCACTCTTCTCGGATTCGACCAATACCACCACCTTGTCGGGATAGAGGCTTAACAGGTGTTCACCGAAAAGGGATTGGGACAGTTGCCACTCCTCCGGCAATACTTTCTGCTTTTTCAGTATGCTATGTATCCAGTTGATGGCTACACCTTGTTCCTTGATACGGTGTCCGTCTTCGGGATTGTACTGCATTACCTTTCCTGTACGCACCTTGCCGTTCTTGTCTATCTGCCAAAAGATAACTGAACCGTCACGAGTCGCTCCCAAACGATACTCATCCAACAAGCGGTTCAACACCTCCTGAGACTTGCTGCCATAGTAGTTGCCAAGCAATGTAGAGAGAAAGCGGAAGAAGTTACTTTGTACGCTTTTCGATTTCTCTACATAGTGAATCGGGACATAGCCGATGGTCGTAGGTTTCGATAGCTTAGTAGGAGCATTATTGTTCTTTGCATTTCTCTTATGTTCGTCAAAAGAAGAAGCATTGGAAGTACGGCATTCGGGATGATCCTGAAAGTATTGCTTGGGAGTATAGTGATACCCACAACTGCTTTCGTGGTTACATCTTCCGACTGACGGATGCAGAGGTATGTTTTCTTCATCCACATAATAGACAAAGGAACGTTTGTCGCCACAGTTCGGGCAGACATGACGGGTTGCCATACCTTTGTATGTCTGCAATGAATAGTTCTTCATACTCAATCCTCCTTTTCTTTGATGTTACAAGGTGTCCCGTCCTGTCCCATGTCCCGTTCCCCTATAGGCTGGGACGGTGGGACACTTGGGACGATGGCATTTTCATTCTCCTTGCTGCGGTGGATTACTCGCCCAACCGTTGATTTGCCGCAACCAACTTGTGAAGCAATCTCCCTTAGCGACTTGCCCATTCGGGAGAGTTCCAGTATCTGGCTGTCCCTACGGGTGGATTCATCGTCTCCCAACTGCTTTAGGTGTTCCTTTTCCGTGGAGTATCCTCGGTGTACAAATTGCAGAAAGCAATCGACCTTCTCAATCTCATAGATGATGACATTGTCGGCATCGTATGAGTATGTCCCATATCGAACCTTCAACTGCTTCACATAGCGTAGACTTCCATCTTGGGCACTTTTGCCAATGGCAAACACACTGTCAAAGAAGTTGTACAAGCGTTTGCTTCCGGCAAGATCGTTGGAGGTGATGGGACAGTCCAAGGAGCGTTTGGGAGTATGGGCCAGGACAAGAATTGAAAGCTCATATTTCTTCTTGAGATTGTTGAGCTGTATCATCAGCCGTCCTGCTGCATCCCCCTTTTCCATGGCACAACACAGATAGGTAAGGTTGTCAACGATGAATATCCTGCATCCTGTTTGCAGTGCCATCTGCTCGATACTCCCGATGATTGCCTCCTCAAAGTTGGCATCAAGGAGGGAATCACAATCGAGAGACACACGGTACAGCCTTTCGGGGAACGAATACAGATTGCCGTGGTCGTTGGTATAACGGAGTTGGAACTGCTTCTCGGACAACTCGAAATCCAAGTACAGCACATTATCTGTTCGTGCTATATGGTCGGCTATCTGTACGGCAAGGATGGACTTACCTACATTGGAGTCGGCAAAGAGGCAGGAGAGTTCTCCCTCATACCAGAAGCAGTCCCATAGCGAACGAGGTGTCGACTTTTGGGATGCTTCGAGTATGGTGCGGTTGGCACTCTTGATATTCATCACACCTACATTTTCGGGCATACCGCTCTGTACCTGGGTCGCTCGTTCGAGGTCGCCATGAATCATGTTGATGTAATTCTTATCCGCTTCCATAGTCATTACCAGTTACGTTTGTTGGGTTTGCGACGGTGAGAAGAGGATATGGACTCGCTAAGCTCCTCATCGGATAGAGGAACGGGATTCTTACGGGAAGATTCCAGCCACTTGTCCAGTTCATCACGATATAGGCAGTAGCGTTTGCCGGGCTTGGTGGCAGGGATGGTTCCATCGGAGAGCTTCATGTAAAGCGTACCTTTTGGAATACCCAGATATTCCGCTGCTTCATCCACTGACATGGGGACGTGGGTGTCCACTGCCTTTGCGTTGTTCTCACTGCGCTGCTCGGTGAGCAGGCTTTTCAGGCTCATCACTTCATCCCGAAGCTGAGCCACGACCATAGGAAGGTCGTTGAAGGTAATCATATTATTTTCCATTTTGCAACTCGCCCCTTTAGTGGGACTTGCTGCAAAGGACTTGAATGATACAGCCGTGACTACCTCCACGGATGATAATTGCAAAATAATTCCCGAATAACGATGACCGACCACAAATGACGGGCAAAGTTATTCGGGAAACGATGTGATACAGATAGTTACGCTTTACTGACTGCTTATGGTTATTCTATTGAATTGGGCTATGAAAGTTGTTTTGGAGTATAATCTTCGGGATAGTGGAAAGAAAAATTGTCTCCTTCTGGTTCATCAATAGGGATTTCACTCTTTCGGGCATCCACCTTGAAGTTCTTGATTGTATCAATCTCGGTATCAGCAAACTCCTTCGGGAACAAGGTCTTTATGAAGATGGCCTTATTATCGCCACTGTAAAGTTTGGGATTCATGAAACGGGCAGTAATATTCCACACTAAATGACGGAGTGGAACAC
>JAFZGA010000006.1 GCA_017555585.1 Bacteroidaceae bacterium | reverse complement strand
CTTGGGACTTAGCCCCTTCGTCAAACCAAAGATAGCGATTGCGGTCTTATTTTTATTCAGCCGGGGTAAAAACTTGTTCTTATATTGGTTTCACGCGATGAAAAAGTAGAGAAAGAAAGACTAAAAAATGAATAAACAACAAAAGCGTTAAGGTTAAAAACTGCCAAATAATACAATACACATTCATAGAGTTTTTTCGTGCAAGACCTCAACAAAACGTCTCGTCACTGCATTTCATCGGCATGACACGCTTCACACTTTCCAACAGCAGAGGTAATTCCAAAATAAAATCGGCACTGTTATTCTTAGTTTCAAATCATGAGAGAATGGTGAAACTTTCACAATAACTTTAAAACAGCAAAACAATCTTCGGTTGAATATTTTAACAAATAAAATGTTAATTATAATTATAATAATTGTATATTTGCACTATTATTGGTTTAATGGGTTCTTGTGCGCGGTTAGTACTGCGCGGAATTCTTTGATTTGCTGATTTTTATTAATTATTTATACTAACCAAGATTTAAATTTATGAAGAAATTTTTCTCCATTGTGTTGGCTGCGTTGTGTCTCTCGACACAGGCTTATGCCGACAAGGTGACAGCTTCGACAACTTTGCCACAGAACGGCAAACCTGAGCATGTCTACACAATGGTGAGCGGTAATGGTGCTTATGTTAGCCCTACTACTACTCCTGTTGAAGGTGATGCCGCTAACGGCCTCTTCGCATTCTATGCGGTAGATGGCGTGAGCGGTGCGTACTACATCTACAGCCACAATGCAAAGCAGTGGCTGAGCTATGACAAGAAGGCAAGCTATCCTACGGGCGCCAGCTTTATTAAGATGAGCGACAGCAAGGTAGACGGTACTTACTTCAAACTCGACAACTATTCTGGCGACAACTACCAGATTTCGCCTTACACAACAGCCGGCACTGCACAGGCTATATACCTGAACTACTTTGGTGGTGTTGGTGCTTGTTCGGGCAAGACTCTTGGCTTATGGACCGACAACGGTGCTACCGACGGTGGTAGCCGTTATACATTCGCAGAGTATGTGATTGCCGAGCGTACTTACACAATCACTGTCCCCGAGGGTGTTACATTGAAGATTGCCGGTAAGGAGTATGCCGATGGTTCTACAATTGCTGTAGAGGGTTCGGTTGACAAGGGTTCTATCACAGTATCGGCTCCCGATGGCAAGTTTGCCGTTGTATCGGTGAACGATGTAGAGAACACTATCACTGTAAACATGGCTACATTGCCTGTTCTTCCTGCAGTTGAGAAGTATGAGAATGCTTGGGTATATCCTAAACAGCAGGATAACGTAGGTGCTGCAAGCATTTCAAAGGAGGGTGATGCATACATTATAAAGAATAATGTTCTTGCTACAAGTTGGATGAAGGTGGGCGAGGCTCTCTATTTCGCAGGTTGTGACGCTATGGATCTTGTTGCAGGTACTGAGCCTTTCACTGTCGCATTCGGCGCAGGTGACAATGTTCCTGCTTCTGCAATGACATTGAAGAGTGTTGCAACAGAGACACTTGCTGCCAAGCCTACCGCTATCGGTGGTGCAGAGCATTTTGCAGGTGTACAGCTTGTTGCAAACTACGAATATACATACAATGGTTCTAAGATTGCTATTGTATGGCGTGCCATTCTCCGTGACGGTAGCCACTACATCCGCACCGAAATGGACTTGACAGGCATCGACGATGTTGATATGTTCAACATCATTCCTATGATTTACAACGTTGACACTCAGGCAGCCGGTTCAACTCCAAAAGTTGTGGGCAACACTCGTGGTGCAACACTCGTAAGCGACAAGATTTTCGCCGGTCTTGAGACTCCTACAGCATATAACACTGCAGGTGAGGCTACCGGTGAGGAGAATGCTTGGGAACTAAAGGATACAAAGACAGCTTCTTTGACAGCTGCATCTTGGACACAGGTTGCACAGAACGACCTTCCTAACCGTGTGACTGAGGCTACAGGTGCCAGTTATCCTAACGTTTATAATTACAAAATGACAAACGTAGCTCTCAAGAAGGACCAGAAGGTTGAGATTGAGGTTAAATATACAAGTGGTAACCATCGTTTGAACTTTGGTGGTGCTGACCTGTTGGATGCTGAGAACAATATCGCTGCAAGTGACTATCACAGCGGTTACTCGGGTGGTCAGCACAGTGACAACACATTTACATTCACAGCACCATACGACGGTACATTCTCTATCCGCGTGTTCGTTGAGAACAAGACTGAGTCTATCGATGCTTCAAGCAATATGACTGTTAAAATCTACGAGGCTAAAGAGGGGGTTGTCATCAACACTGCCATTGTAGGTATTCAGGGTCGTTGGAGCCGCAATACAACACTTGCTGCAGGCGAAACATGGAAGGTTGGTGCTGTTGTAGGTCTTATTGCACAGGATGGTACACAGAATGATGCAAATATCCGCAAGACTCAGAAGCGTCGTTCATTCCTTGCTTACAGCGAGCGCGAGCGTGCAGTGCCCTGGAGAGCATTCCCTTGCTACATCAGCTGGTATGAGCTCAACATCGACCGCAACAATGCTGCCGACCCTACACAGAACATGAATGCAAATCAGGTACTCGACGTACTTGCTAACTGGAAGACAAACTTCTATGACAAATATGGTGAAGGCCCTGCTGCGTTCATCATCGATGACGGTTGGGACAACTATGGTCCTTGGACATTCCACAACGGTTTCCCCAACGAAATGCGTGATATCTCTGTTGCTGCCAAGGAGATGGGTGCAGGTATCGGTGCTTGGTTAGGCCCTGTGGGCGGTTATGGTACAAGCGGTAACTACCGTCGTAACTATTGGAACCAGAACAACCGTGGCGGTATGCAACTCTCTAACCCATTGTATTACGACACATTCCTAAATGCTGCTGAAAACCTTGTATGCAACCAGGACGGTCAGGCAGGTTTCAATCCTAACACTGACAACTATATGTTCTTCAAGTATGACGGTATTTCTGCTCAGTTCTCTGCTGTAGGTCCTGATGCCGGTGACGTAGGTAACGAGAATGCTGAGGGTATCATCCGTCTTGAGCGTTATGTTCGTGAGAACCTCCGCGAGGACATCTTCTTCAACACTACTGTAGGTACATGGGCTTCTCCATTCTGGTATCAGATTACTGATGCTACATGGCGTCAGGAGGGTGACTACGGTGAAGCAGGTAACAACTCTATCGACCGCGAAAAGTGGATTACATACCGCGACCGTTTGGTTTACCAGAACTATGTAAGCAACTCTCCAATGTGTCCTATCAATACTTTGATGACTCACGGATTCATCCTTACACGCTACGGTGCCGTATCCAAGAATATGGATTATGAACCAGCTCTCCGCGAGCTCCGTTGTGCATTCCTTTGTGGTTCGGGTATGGTTGAGCTATACAACGACTACTCTTTGATGAACAGCATCAATGGCGGTAAGCTTTGGGAAGACCTTGCTGAGTGTATCGCATGGCAGAAGAAGAATGCCGATGTATTGCCCGATGCTCACTGGGTGGGTGGCAATCCTTGGACAGGTTCGGCACAGGAGGTTTACGGTTGGGCTTCATGGAACGGTGCAAAGGCTACTCTTGCTCTCCGCAACGGTTCTAACAACCAGCAGACATATACATTCACATTGCGTCAGGCTCTTGAGATTCCTGCAAATATCACAGGTGCTATTATCCTTAACAAGTCATTCAAGGTTCAGGACGCTTTGCAGGGCTTGACAGAGGGTGAAGCAATTGATATTGACGAAGAGTTGACAGTTACATTGCCTGCAAGTAGCGTATTTGCATTCGACGGTGTTGACAGTGCTAATGCCGATATTCTTGAAGACGATAAAACATTCAATTGGACCACATCTACGCAATGGACTGATGTTGATGTTAAGGATTATACATCAATCGTATTGAATGACAACGCTCTTGGTTATGGTATCAAGTATATTGAAAGCGATATGAATATCAGCGGTGCAAGAACAGCTACTGTAACATTTGCATACACCAGCGGCAATTGTGCATTGAACGTACGTGGTGTGGAGGTTGTTGACGCAAACGATAACATTGTTGCTGGAGATTATCATGTAGGTAAGACAGGTACTAATTCGACAAATAATGTTTATACAGTAAAGGTTGCCGAGGCCGGTAAATACAAGGTGCGTTGCTATGCAACATTTGGTTCTGATGATAGAGCTAATGCTACAAATGGAACAATAACTGTTTCATTTGAAAAAGCCGAGGCTACAGGTTTTACCCACCCTGTAAAATTCTCTGCAGAGTATGCGACTCTCCACCTTGGTTACGACGCTGCAATTCCTGCAGGTGTTGAGGCATACGTAGTAAGTTCTATAGAGAATGGTTCTGCTATTATGACAGAGGTTAAGGGTGTTATCCCTGCTGCAACTCCTGTTATCCTTAAGAATGTAGGTGACGAGTCAACTTATACATTTGCTTATACAGATGCTAATGCAATTGTTGGTACAAACCTCCTCAAAGGTTCAATAGCTGACCGCTATGTAAAGGGCGATGCTTATGTTCTTGGTATTCCCGAGGGAGAGACGAAGCCTGCTCTTTGCAAGGCTGTGTTGAATAAAGTAGATAATACTTCATTTAAGAACAATGCCAACAAGGCATACTTGTATGTTGAAGATGCAAATAACGTTGCTGCTTACAGCTTCCGTTTCCCTGGTACAGCAGCTATTGATGAGGTTGTAATAGAGAACGCTGAGGTTAAGGTAATCTACGACCTCACAGGTCGTCGCATAAGCGAAATCACCGAGGCAGGAATTTATATTGTTAACGGTAAAAAGGTTTGGGTGAAATAAAGCCCCACCCAAACCCTCCCCATAAGGGGAGGGACTTAAAGGACCGAAAAAAATATTTTAAACAAAGTCCTCCAAACTCTCCCCATAATGGGGGAGACGGAGGGGGCCTCTTATAAGAATATGAAAAAGGTATATAGCGCACCTCTTGCAGTAGAGGTAAACATTGAAGCAACCAACATGCTTGCAGCTTCATTGAAGATAGACAATGAAAAAACAGTAGATACCTCAAACGGCGGTCAGCTTTCAAGCGGTCACCGCGGCGAGTGGGGTAACTTGTGGTAATAAGACACGTCTTATTCGACAAAGCCAACAGCAATAGGGCACGCGTAGTCACACCGCGTGGGTTGCGAACCTAAGGTCGATGCCTGTAGGGGTTAAAATCAAAAGTTGGCATTGTTGGATTGAAGAACACGACCTAATTAACTAACCTAAATATTTAACTTATGAAGAAGATTTTATCTTTCGTGTTGGCTGTATTGTGTCTCTCGACACAGGCCTATGCCGACAAGGTGACAGCTTCGACAACCTTGCCTTCAAACGGCAAGCCGGAGCATGTCTACACTATGGTGAGTGGTAATGGTGCTTATGTTAGCCCTACTACTACTCCTGTTGAAGGTGATGCCGCTAACGGTCTCTTCGCATTCTATGCTGTAGAGGGTGTCAACGGTGCGTACTACATCTACAGCCACAATGCAAAGCAGTGGTTGAGCTATGACAAGAAGGCAAGCTATCCTACAGGTGTGAGCTTCATTAAAATGAGCGATACCAAGGTAGAGGGTACTTACTTCAAACTTGACAATTATGAAGGTGATTTCTATCAGATTTCGCCTTACACCACAGCAGGCACAGCACAGGCTATCTACCTGAACTACTTCGGTGGTGTTGCCGCTTGCTCTGGCAAGACACTTGGTCTGTGGACCGACAACGGTTCAAAGGACGGTGGTAGCCGCTACACATTCGCTGAGCATGTTATTGCTGAGCGCACTTACACCATCACAGTTCCTGCTGGTGTTACATTGAAGATTGCCGGTGTTGAGTATGCCGACGGTTCTACAATCACTGTAGAGGGCTCACTCGATAAGGCTACTGTTTCGGTGACTGCTCCTGAGGGCAAGTTCGCTGTAGTATCGGTTAACGATGCAAACAATACTGTTGTTGTTAATGTTGCTACATTGCCTACTCTTCCAGCTGTTGCAAAGTATGAGAATGCTTGGGTTTATCCAAAACAGCAGGACAACGTAGGTGCTGCAAATATCTCAGAGGATAACGGTGTTTATGTTCTTAACAACAAGGTGCTTGCAGCCGGTTTCATGAAGGTGGGTGAGGCTCTCTATTTCGCTGGTTGCGACGCTATGGACCTTGTTGCAGGTACTGAGCCTTTCACTGTTGCATTCGGCTCAGGTGACAATGTTCCTGCTTCGGCAATGACATTGAAGGATGTAAAGACCGAGACTCTTGCTGCCAACGCTACAGCTATCGGTGGTGCTGAGCACTTTGCCGGTGTTGCTTTGGTTGCAAACTATGAGTACACATACAAGGGTGCAAAGATTGAGATTGTATGGCGTGCAGTTTTGCGCGACGGCAGCCACTACCTGCGCACAGAGATGGAACTCAAGGGCGTGAACGACGTTGACATGTACAACGTTATTCCAATGATTTACAATGTTGATACACAGGCTGCCGGCTCAACTCCAAAGGTTGTGGGCAATACACGTGGTGCAACACTCGTAAGCGACAAGATTTTCGCCGGTCTTGAGACTCCAACCGCATACAACACTGTTGGTGAAGCTGCCGGTGATGATAATCCTTGGGAACTGAAGGATACAAAGAGTGCTTCTTTGACTGCTTCTTCTTGGACACAGGTTGCACAGGCCGATGTTCCCGGTCGTGTAACAGAGGCTACAGGTGCAGGCTATCCCAATGTACTCGCATATTCAATGACAAATGTTGAACTCAAGAAGAACCAGAAGGTTGAGATTGAGGTCAAGTACACAAGCGGTAACCACCGTTTGAACTTCGGCGGTGCCGACCTTGTGGCTTCAAATGGCGACATTGCTGCAAATGACTACCACAGCGGTTATTCAGGCGGCCAGCACAGCAACAATACATTTACTTTCACAGCTCCATATGACGGTACATTCGCGGTACGTGTGTTCGTTGAGAACAAGAGCGAGTCTATCGATGCTTCAAGTACAATGACAGTGAAGGTTTACGAGGCTAAAGAGGGTGTTGTAGTGAACACAGCCGTTGTCGGTATCCAGGGTCGCTGGAGTCGTAACACAACACTTGCTGCAGGCGAGACATGGAAGGTTGGTGCTGTAGTGGGCCTTGTGGCACAGGACGGCAAGCAGAGCGATGCTAACATCCGCAACACACAGAAGCGCCGTTCATTCCTCGCATACAGCGAGCGCGAGCGTGCAGTGCCCTGGAGAGCATATCCTTGCTATATCTCTTGGTACGAGCTTAACATCAACCGCAACAACGCGGCTCCAGGCAGTGAGCATACAAACATGACTGCTGCTCAGGTACTTGATGTGTTGAACAATTGGAAGACAAACTTCTATGATAAATATGGTGTTGCTCCTGCTGCATTCGTAATCGATGACGGTTGGGACAACTATGGTCCTTGGACATTCCACAGCGGCTTCCCCAACGAGATGCGCGACATGTCGGCTCTCGCCAAGGAGATGGGTGCCGGTATCGGTGCATGGTTGGGCCCTGTAGGTGGTTATGGTCAGAGCGGTAACTATCGTCGCAGCTACTGGAACAGCAATAACCGTGGCGGTATGCAGCTCTCTAACCCATTGTACTATGAGACATTCTTGGCAGCAGCCGAGAACCTCGTATGTAACCAGGACGGTCAGGCTGGCTTCAATGCAAACACCGACAACTACATGTTCTTCAAGTATGACGGTATCTCTGCACAGTTCTCGGCTGTAGGTCCTGATGCCGGTGACACCGGTAACGAGAACGCCGAGGGTATCATCCGTCTCGAGCGTTATGTACGTGAGAACCTCCGCGAGGATATCTTCTTCAACACTACTGTAGGTACATGGGCTTCTCCATTCTGGTATCAGATTACCGATGCTACATGGCGTCAGGAGAATGACTACGGTACAATCGGTAACAACTCAATCGACCGCGAAAATTGGATTACATACCGCGACCGTCTTGTTTATCAGAACTATGTAAGCAACTCACCATTGTGCCCAATCAATACATTGATGACTCACGGATTCATCCTCTCTAACTACGGTAGCGTATCGGGCAACAAGACATACGAGGCTGTTCTTCGCGAGATGCGTTGTGCATTCGTTTGCGGTTCGGGTATGGTTGAGCTATACAACGACTACTCTTTGATGAACGGCATCAATGGTGGTAAGTTGTGGGAGGACCTTGCAGAGTGCATGGCATGGCAGAAGAAGAATGCTGATGTATTGCCCGATGCTCACTGGGTAGGTGGCAATCCATGGAACGGCTCATCGGCCGAGGTTTACGGTTGGGCATCTTGGAACGGTGCAAAGGCTACTCTTGCTCTCCGCAACGGTTCTAACAGCCAGCAGACCTATACATTCACATTGCGTCAGGCTCTTGAGATTCCTGCAAACATCACAGGTGCAATTATCCTTAACAAGTCATTCAATGTACAGGACGCTCTCAGCGGTTTGACCGAGGGTGTTGCTATTGACATCGACCAGCAGTTGACAGTTACATTGCCAGGTAGCTCGGTTTATGCATTCGACGGTGTGAACAGCGATCCTTCACAGGTTCCTTTTGAGGTTGTTGACTACTCTCCAAAGAAGGCCGAGGCAATCGAGACAATCAAGGTGACTTTCAACAGCGAGGCTAAGGGTGAGTTCGATCAGTATGCTATGACTTCAATGAAGTTCAAGAAGGGTAACAGCATTGCAAGCGGTATTTCAAACTGGGTTGTAAATGGTGCTGAACTTACAGTAACTTTGGAAAGCAAGGTGAGCGCTCCTGGTGACTATACATTGGTTATACCTGAGGGTCTTATCACACGCGCAAGCGATGACAAGGCTTACTCTGGTGAACTTGCATTCACTGTAACAGCTCCTGAGGCTATCGTTATCAAGTCGGTCGCTCCAAGCGGTGATGAGGTTTACTCACTTTCAACAATCGAGGTTACATTCAATAAGGATGTTGTTGCTGCGGAGGAGGCAGCTGTTGTTGTGAAGAATGCTGCCGATGAGGTTGTAGCAAACACAACATACACAGTCGAGGGTAAGGTATTGACCTTGACTCTTGATGAGGAGATTACAACTCCTGGTACATATACAGTTGTTATTCCTGAGGGCGTTGTAAAGGGTGCTGCCATTGGTGACGTATTCAGCGGAACATGCGAAGTTGTTGTTCACAAATTCGATGTATACAAGCCAAGAAACATCGGCAACAAGACACGTAACGACCGTAACGTTACTGCTGTGCAGATTACAAGCCCTTCAAAAGGCGTGTCTGAGTATACTTTGACATCGGCTCAGCAGTCATTGGATTATACTAACCTCGTGGACATCGAGGAGCCTGTATGTTTCTATGCAGAGCCTTCAGAGGAGATTGCTGTTGTTGTAACAGCAGGTGGTTCATGGAGACACCACTTCGTGTATGTTGACTTTGACGGTGATGGCTTTACTGCTGCAATCGAGGAGGGAAGCAACTGGAAACCTGCTGGTGACCTTGTTTCATACAGCTTCTATAACAACGACTCTTCAAGCGACGAGAGCGGTTGGAACAGCGTTGGTACAAGCGTGACCGGAAATAACAGAAATACTCCATCTTTGCCTTCGTTCACAGCTCCTGCTGCTGCCGGTACTTATCGCATGCGTTTCAAACAGGACTGGAGCAACATCGACCCACAGGGTGATGCTGATGGCAAGTTCGGCGATTTCAAGGAGAACGGTGGTCAGATTGTTGACGTTCAGCTTATCGTAGGCGCCCCTACTGCTATCGAGTTGGTTAAGGACGAGAACGCTGAGGCTGTAATCTTTGACCTTTCAGGCCGCAAGATCGAGAAAATCACAGCTCGTGGTTTCTATATCGTAAACGGTAAAAAGGTTTTGGTAAAGTAAGTATATGTAATGTCGTATCGAACAATAGGGAATGTTCTTTAAAAATGATGGAGATTCCTCTCTGCGGTTCGGAATGACAAATAAACGAAAAATCAATCGGCACGCGCCATGGCGCGTGCTGATTTCATCTTAATGAACATAAAACCATGAACAACAAACGTCTGCTCTCGCTCGATGTGCTGCGCGGATTGGATCTATTTATGCTTGTAGCACTGCAACCGGTGCTGCGCGTGGCGCTGATTGAACTCGATTGCGGGGTGCTCAACGATACTCTTCTTTATCAGCTCGACCATGCAGAATGGGAGGGGCTTAGAGTGTGGGATATAGTGATGCCGCTGTTCCTCTTCATGTCGGGTGTGACAATGCCTTATTCACTGCCTAAATACAGGACAAATAACGGTGATGTAAAGGTGTGGATGCGTGTGCTGAAACGCTTTGCGATGCTATTCCTGCTCGGAATGTTCGTGCAGGGCAATATTCTGTCGCTCGATCCCGGTAGAATATATCTGTACAGCAATACATTGCAGGCTATAGCTGTGGGTTATCTCCTTACTGTGCCAATGGTGTTGTATCTGAAACCTAAACAGCAAGTGGTTGCCATAGTGGCTTTGTTGCTGCTCTATTCCGTACCCATGCATCTGTATGGCGACTGGAGCGCGCAAGGAAATATGGCATGCGTTATAGACAAGGCAGTTCTCGGACGTTTCCGTGACGGCAGCACTGTCGCAGCCGACGGCAGTGTGCTGTTTGCCGGATGGTACGACTACACATGGCTATGGAGCAGCATTACATTCTGCTGCACTGTTGCGTTTGGAAGCCTCGCCGGACATATTACCAAAAACGGCAACAGCAATCGTGAAGCTACGGCAAGGAAACTGTTGCTTACCGGTGTATTGCTTGTTGTCGTCGGATTGATTGCAAGTATTGGGCAGCCGATAATCAAACGTATATGGACAGCAAGTTTTACTCTATACAGTGCCGGCTGGTGCTATCTGTTGCTTGCGCTCTTCTATTGGTGGATAGATGTGAAAGGACATACCAAAGGGTGGGAGTGGCTACTATATTACGGTTGTAATGCCATAACTGCATACCTTGTAGGAGAGATGATAAACTTCCGTAGCATCGCAGAGTCTATGCTTTATGGTACAGCTCAATATCTTGACGGCTGGTATCCTGTGCTACTCACTCTATGCAACTCTGTTATGGTGTTCTTTATCCTTAAGATAATGTTCCGTAACAGGTTGTTCTTGAAAGTATAGCAAAACTGTGCTGCAATTTGAATGGTATAATTGAAAAATTGTAACTTTACATTGTGTTTTTAGAATATCCTGAAATTTTATGGAAGATTACCTCATCAGAGAAATAGACAGAATAGGCGAGATGCTTGCCTATATTGCTTCAAAACTTGGATTGGGCAGTATGCCCGAACAGTCTGAGGTGCTTGGCAGGCAGCTGAACAGCGAACTGGTCAAGGCTCTTGACATTGACTATGAGGTATTGCTTGCGATGCCTGCTCCTATAGAATATCTTGTTGTGGAAAAGTGTTTTACAAACGCTAATCTTGAGGAGTTGGCGGTGATGATGTATAGGGCTCTGCCGGCTTCGGACAAGCTGAACGGCTTCTTGTCTGATGTTACGGCATATCTTGACCATCAGGGTGTGTTCTCGTTTGTGCTTCATAGCATTTGAGGTGAATTTTTATTATGGCTTTCGCCTAAAAAAAGAGAAGCCTGTTTTTGAATAGTATGGGCAGACTAGTGTGTCTGCCTATTTTGTGTTCCGTGTCATGTCGCTGGAATGAAGTGACGGGAGATCGGGTGGATGTATGTTGTCTTTCACGCTTTTTTTGTATCTTAGCGCGGTAATACGGAATATGACAATGAAAAGACTATTGTATGTTGTAGCAATGTTGTTGCTTCTCTCCTGTGGCTCGCAAAAGAACGTCACAGTGCGCATGAACACCACAGCCGGTGTAATTGACTTGTGTCTCTATGATGAGACTCCCCAGCATAGGGATAACTTTGTGAAACTGGTGAAGGAACATCGTTACGATTCCCTTCTTTTTCATCGTGTCATCAAGGATTTTATGATACAGGGTGGCGATCCTGAATCCAAGAATGCCCCTGCCGGTGTGTTGCTTGGTGAGGGTGACCTTGGTTACACCGTGGAGGCGGAGTTTATGCCCAATGTGCATTTCCACCGTCGTGGCGTACTTGCGGCTGCGCGTGAAGGAGATGACGTGAACCCCTCGAAAGCATCATCCGCGATACAGTTCTATATTGTATGGGGTAAGGTTTACACGGCTGAGCAACTGGCTGCATACAAAGATTCCTATAAAAGACGTACCGGCCGCGAACTTGTGCTTACCCCTGAACAGGAGATTGCATATACCTCGGTGGGTGGCACGCCGCACCTGGACGGTGCATACACCGTCTTTGGCGAGGTGGTGAAAGGGCTTGACGTGGTAGAGAAGATACAGGGCGTGCCATGTGACCGCAACGACCGTCCGTTGCAGGATGTGAGAATACTTGATGTTAAGATAATAAAGTGAAATGATATGCTGAACATTGGTGATAAAGTACCCGACTTGCTGGGTGTTGATGAAAACGGTAATGAAATTCGTGTAAGTGACTATGCCGGCCGCAGGCTTGTGATATATTTCTATCCAAAAGACAGTACTCCTGGTTGTACGGCCGAGGCCTGTTCGTTCCGCGACGGTATGTGTGAGCTTGCCGATGCCGGATATGCGGTAGTGGGCGTGAGTGGCGACAGCATTGCGTCACATGGACGCTTCAAGGAGAAACAGCAGCTGAATTTTCCTCTTGTTGCCGATGTTGACAAGGCAACAATCATGGCTTTTGGCGCATGGGGCGAAAAGAAAATGGCCGGTAGGGTGTATATGGGTATAATACGTTCTACATTTGTCATTTCCAACGGTGTGGTGGAGCGTGTGATAACGAAAGTTGATACAAAGAATGCTGCTAAACAGATACTTTTGGGCTGATTGATAAAATTCTATTATTATGATTCTTGATTCTATTATTATGACTGCAGTGTCAGTATCCGATACCATTGCTTCGGCATCAAAATCGATGAATGTCTCTGAAACAATAGAGGCGCTTTCAGGAATGACTCTTGCTGAAGTGCTACATGCCACTACAGACATTGCCGTGTCGGTTGTCGGCAGGATTATACAGGTCGCGTTGATATGGTTTATAGGGCGCTGGTTGTCAAAACGCCTGATTAAATTGGTGAAATTGCTGATGGAGAAACATGATGTTACTCCGTCGGTACGTACGTTTATGGCGAGTTTTATCGATGTGGTCTCACTGGTTGTTATCCTTATAATGATAATAAGCATTCTTGGAATAGATACATCGTCTTTCATAGCTCTGTTTGCTTCGGCAGGTGTTGCTATAGGTATGGCTCTTAGCGGTACATTGCAGAACTTTGCCGGTGGTGTGATTATTCTTCTGTTCCGTCCGTTCAAGGTGGGTGATTTCATTGAGGCACAGGGTGTCGCGGGTACAGTAAGAGAGATACAGATTTTCAATACCTTGGTTGCAACAGGTGACAATAAAGTGATTCTTTTACCTAATGGACCTGTATCTACAGGTATAATAAACAACTATTCGCGTGAGAATGTACGTCGTGTCGATCTTGTGTATTCCATCAGCTATGGCGATGATTTTGAGAAGGCAAAAGAGGTGTTGTTGCGCATTATCAAGGAAGATGAGCGAATTCTTAATGCACCTTCTGCTCCTGCAATAAATCTGTTGGAACTGGCGGCAAGCTCAATTGATATTTCTGTCAAGATATGGTGCAAACAGAGCGACTATTGGGACGTGAAGTTCGATATGAACAAAAAGGTTTATGAGATATTCCCGAAAGAGGGGCTAAACTTCCCTTATCAGACTTTTACTGTAAATGTTACGAAGGAAGAATCCGCTATTTTATAATTACTTTCTCTGTTATTTTATTTAACATTTTTTTGTACCTTTGCACTCCGTTATGAAAATGTATTTTTGTAACAGAGTGCGAAGGTAATACAAACACAAAATATTTATGAAAGCGAAAAATTTAATCGATTTTCAGCCAAAGTTCTTTGAGACTTTGAAAAGCTATTCACGCGAGAAGTTTACATCGGATGTAATGGCGGGAATAATCGTCGGTATCGTGGCTATTCCTTTGGCTATTGCATTCGGTATTGCAAGTGGCGTGGGCCCAGCCGAAGGCCTCATGACTGCTATCATTGCGGGATTCCTGATTTCTGTTTTCGGTGGTTCGAAAGTACAGATTGGTGGTCCTACCGGTGCGTTCATCATCATTATTTATGGTGTGATACAGCAGTATGGCGTAGGCGGATTGGCTATTGCTACAATCATGGCTGGTGTAATGCTTGTTGTAATGGGCTTGTGCCGCCTTGGAACAATAATCAAGTTCATGCCTTATCCTATTATCATCGGCTTTACCGGCGGTATTGCAATTACAATCTTCTCTACACAGATGAATGACCTTTTTGGTATGGGTATAGAGAATGTTCCTGCCAACTTTATCGACAAATGGGTTTGCTACTTCAGCAATCTTGGAAACATCGATTGGTGGAGTGCCGGTATGGGAATTCTCAGTGTGGCGCTGATTGCCGTTACTCCAAAATTCTCGAAGAAAGTGCCTGGTTCGTTGTTGGCTATCATTGTAATGACTATTATCGCACTTGTGTTGCGTGAGTATGCCGGCGTTACATCAATAAAGACTATCGGTGACCTTTATACATTGCCTTCGGGTTTCCCGAAACCTGTTGTTCCTGCTTTGCCTGAGGGTGAGACATTCTTTGCTACATTGCAGAATCTTGCTCCTGTAGCATTTACCATTGCTATGTTGGGTGCAATAGAGTCGTTACTTTCGGCTATGGTTGCCGACGGTGTAATAGGTGACCGTCATAATTCAAATACTGAGCTTGTGGGTCAAGGTATTGCAAATATCGTTGTACCTTTCTTTGGCGGTATTCCTGCAACAGGTGCTATTGCACGTACAATGGCAAACATCAACAACGGTGGCCGTACTCCGGTAGCAGGTATTGTTCATACTCTTGTGCTGTTGCTCGTGCTGTTGCTCCTTGGTAGCCTTGTAGAGTATATTCCTATGCCATGTTTGGCCGGTGTGCTTGTTATGGTGTCATATAATATGAGCGGGTGGAGAACAATTGTGTCAATGTGCAAGAGCAGTATGTCGGGTACAAGCGTGTTGTTTGTGACTCTGTTGCTTACAGTATTCTTTGATCTTACACTTGCTATTGAGGTAGGTCTTGTAATGGCTATCATGCTGTTTATGAAACGTGCCATGGAGAGTGCGCATATTTCTGTTGTACGTAATGAGATGGAGGTACATAAAGATGGCGAGAAGGACGAAATACTTACTATTCCTGAAAATACCGAGGTGTTCGAGATTGAAGGTCCTTTCTTCTTTGGTGTTGCCAATAAGTTCGATGAACTTACACGTGATACAGATGCCATGCCTATACGTGTGGTGAGAATGAGAAAGGTTACTTTTGTCGACTCTACTGCTCTGCATAATCTCGAGATATTTATCAATGCTTCCCATAAGGAGGGCAGAACAATCATTCTTTCCGGTGTACACGACAATGTGGAGAAGTCGTTGCGTAAGGCCGGTATTGTAAAGCTTGTTGGTGCTGAGAATATATGCTCCAATATTCATCTTGCTTTGCAACGTGCAGCAGAGGTTGCTGAGAATATTAAATAACATTGGTTATACTTTTTCTAAAATGACTAAACAGACCTCTCTGTTTAGTCATTTTTTGTTATGTATACGTTATTTTATAGTAATTTTTTGTTAACAATAATATGGCAGTGTTGTAACCTCTTTTTCATTATTTTATGTAATTGTCACACTTGTTTTGTGAATGTAATTTTGTATCGAAAAAAAGAACTGTATGAATACAAGATTACATTATATGATAATGGCATTGCTGTTTGTTGTACATGCTGCATTTGCTGAGGAATGCAGGCTCTTCGGCACAGTGACTGCTAAAGGTAAAAACGGTGTTCCATTTGCTACTGTTGGAGTGGAAAGGAGCTCGCTGGGGACTAATGCTGATGTTGACGGTGTGTATGAGATGGTGTTACCCGAGGGGGAGTATGTCATTCTGGTATCGGCAATGGGGTATGCTCCATATAAACGAAGTGTCAGATTGTCGGCAAATGAGTCACTGGAACATAACATAGAACTTGAAGAGGCTGTAATGGAACTCGATGATGTGGTGGTTACAGAGAAAGCCTCGGGGGTGTCGCGTCTGCGCAACTCGGCATACAATGCTGTGGCGATAGAAACTGATGCCTTCCTTAATACAACCAAAAATCTTGCAGATATTCTTGCAACTACGCCGGGTGTGAAACTGCGTGAGTCGGGCGGTGTCGGTTCCGATATGAATATTATGATGGATGGCTTCAACGGCAAGAATGTGAAGATTTTTATCGACGGTGTGCCTCAGGAGGGTGTAGGCACATCATTCGGTATAAACAATATTCCAGTGAATTTTGCCGAGCGAATTGAGGTGTACCGTGGTGTGGTGCCTGTGGAGTTCGGTACTGATGCTATGGGAGGTGTTGTGAATATTGTCACCAAAAAAGTTCGTGAGGGCTGGAATGCTGAAGCATCATATTCTTATGGCTCTTTCAATACCCATAAGTCGTTTTTGAACTTTGGTCAGACATTCGGGAACGGATTTACATACGAAATAAATGCTTTTCAAAACTATTCCGACAACAATTACAGGATAAATGTTCCGGTAGAGGATTTTGTAACGGGCAGCATTGAAAAAAAGAACCTGCATCTGGTGGAGCGTTTCAATGATACATACCATAATGAGGCTTTATCGCTGAAAATGGGTGTGGTTGAGAAGGATTGGGCCGATAAACTGCTGTTTGGCATAAGAATGTCGCAGATGTATAAGGATATACAGACAGGTGTGCGTCAGGAGATTGTTTATGGAAAGAAACACAGGAGAGCCTATTCCCTGATGCCGTCGGTGGAGTATTCCAAAAAGAATCTTTTTATTGATGGACTTGACCTGTCGGCTACTGTCAACTATAACCGGAATGCTGTTACAAATGTCGATACCTCGGCCTGTAAATACAATTGGTTCGGGGAGACAAGACCTATGAATTCTCCTGGCGAGCAGTCGTATCAACATATGCGCTCAGACAATGATAACTGGAATGCTACGCTTACACTGAATTATCGTCCTTTCAAGTCGCATACTCATCTTTTTACCCTGCATTCCCTGTTCAATGCCTTTGAACGTCACAACAGCTCGTTGCTCTTGTCGAATAGAGCTGAAGATCCGATAAGCAAGGTTACGCGTAAGGGTGTTGCCGGGTTATCGTATCGTTTTATGCCTACAGGAAACTGGAATGTCACAATCTTCGGTAAATATTACAATCTTTATGTTGCAGGGCCTGTTGCCACTAATGCCAATGGAGACGATTATGTCAGGACAAGCCGTTCTGCCGATGCTTTTGGGTATGGTATGGCAGGAACATACTTTATCCTGCAAGGTCTGCAGGCTAAAGTATCGTACGAGAAAGCCCTGCGTCTGCCTACCATCGAGGAGATGTTCGGTGACGAGGACCTTGAAATGGGTTACATTGGCATAAAGCCGGAAAAGAGCCATAATGTGAATGTAAACTTGAGCTACAGCGGAAAATTCAACGTACATGCTATATATGCCGAATTGGGGCTTGTATATCGCGATACACGCGATTATATTCAGCGTAACATAGTTGATATAAGTGGAGGAAAATCTGCTGCGACATATATCAATTATGGCAAGGTGATGACTGTGGGAGGCAACATTACTGTACGTTATAACCTGGGCGAGTGGCTTTCGCTTGGTGGAAACTTTACAAAAATGGACGTTTTGGACAATATGAAAACGGCAATAGGAAACTCTGTCCCTAATCTCGGATATAGGGAGAATATGCCGAACCTACCGTCGCTGTTTGCCGATTTTG
This sequence comes from Bacteroidaceae bacterium, assembly GCA_017555585.1. Classification (GTDB taxonomy): domain Bacteria; phylum Bacteroidota; class Bacteroidia; order Bacteroidales; family Bacteroidaceae; genus HGM04593. Next base: position 61,799 of record JAFZGA010000006.1, on the reverse strand, counting down.
ATGCAACATTCAACTGGAATGGCCTTTGGGGCAAAGGAAATGTGCTTTCTCTCTCGTATGAAGGACGTTTTGTTGAAGAATTCAGCTACTATTCGGCAAAGATAGGTGCTAACAAGGGTGATTTTATGGTTCCGGACCAACTTTCGCATAATCTTGCCCTATCATATTCTGTCAAGAACGGACGCTATAATTTTTCTGTCGTATGTAACAACATTACCGACGAGAGGCTGTTTGACAATTTCAGCTTGCAGAAACCGGGACGTGCGTTCTATGCCAAGGTACGTGTGAGATTCGGTAAATAAAGTCAGGAACAATAAAACTTTAATAATGAAAAGATCTATTTTGAAAAGTGTGTTGTTTGCTTCTGCTACAGCACTTCTGTTCGCTTCGTGCGAAAATGAGAGTGATTATAATGCCCCTTCTTCGGGTAGTGTCAGACCTTATGTCATAGCTGCGACTGTAACGATGTCGAACAACAGTACACCGGTGTTGCTCAATGCTGAGTCGCTTGAAAACGGAACAATCTCACCGGTTAACCAGGGGCTGGTTACTGATGCCGCATCGTATTGGGTGTTCCATGGTACGGATTATTTGTATGGTCTTACATACAACGACGGTAACGCAGGTCTAACACGTTCGTACGTGATGGGTAACGACTATTCCATTATTGAACGTAGCAGGGAGTATGCCATAAACCGTTTTACGACATATGGTATATATAACGATTATATAATAACAACATCAACAGGTAATGCTCCGGCAGAGTGGGCTGATGCCAATGGCTATCTGCCTAAGATGCTGCTTGTCTCTTTGCTTGATACAAAAGCGGAAACCTATACGTCTAATGCCACTGACAGGAAATATCTGTCGGAGAATTTCCTTGGTAACGGTGAGTATGTTACTTTGGCAGGTTTTCAACAGCGTGGCGACAAACTGTTTGCCGCAGCTGTTCCCATGGGATTGAGCCAATATGGTGCTGCTACTGACGGTGGCAGGTATGTAAAATACCCTGACCTTGTAAAAACAGAGGACGGGGGCTCAAACAGCAGTTCTTATAAAAAGGGTGAACTGCAGTGGACGCAGTATCCCAATGAATGTCATATTGCTATATTCGATGATGCGATGTTAGGTTCTAAAAAGATTATATCTACCGACAGGATGAGCTATGCAAGTGGACGTAACAAATCGCAGTATTATCAAATGATTTGGGCTACGGAGAACGAGGATATCTATGTATTCTCTCCCTCTTATGCTAAAACTATGACTGATAACCGTCAGCAGACAACATTACCGGCTGCAGTAATGCGTATAAATGCCGGTGAGGAGAAGTTTGACGATGATTTTTATGTGAATATTGAGCAGTTGTCGGGTGGACGCTCGTTTATGCGCTCGTGGTACATGGGCAATAACTGTTTCCTTCTGCAGATGTATGATGCGCCTTTCGCTCTTGGCGGAAAAGCTCTCAATGCGCTCAGTCTTGCCGTGTTTGATGTTGTAAATGCGACCTTTGAATATATTACGGGCTTGCCTGAGACATTGTCGGCATTCGGTAAAGCTCCATATATTGAGAACGGGTTTGCCTATATGCCGGTGACAACAACCGACGGTTATCCTGCAATATACAAGATTGATCCTGAAAGTGCTACGGCAACCAAAGGTGCTGTAGTTGAAGTTTCTTCACTTGATGGAGTAGGGAAATTGTTGCCTTGATATGTTATTTGTTGTATATTAGCCGCATAATAATTATAACTTTATACAATGAGAAAGATTTTCCGTCATCTGCATTTGTGGATTTCAATCCCATTCGGTCTTGTCATAGTTGTGATATGTTTTACCGGTGCATTGCTCGTTTTTGAAAAGGAGATTACCGATATTGTTACCTCTGACATGAGAACTGTCGAACAGACTGGTTCTCCTATACCCATGGGACAACTTGTGGATGTGGTTTCCAGAACTCTTCCGGACGATGTTACGGTTAAAGGCGTTGCTGTCTCTTCTAATCCCGATGAGGCGTACAAGATAACTCTGTCCAAACCACGTCACGCAGCTGTGTATGTGAACCAATATACCGCTGAGATAATAGGAAAATATGAGCGTCTTCCATTTTTCAGGACGACAATGCGTCTGCACCGTTGGTTAATGGATAGTAACCCGGGAAAGGATAGGGTTTTCTGGGGTAAAATTATTGTCGGCGTAAGCACTATTGCGTTTGTTCTGTTGTTGTTTACCGGCTTTGTCGTGTGGTGGCCAAGAAACAGGAAAATGCTCAAGAATAGGTTGAACATTGTCTTTTCAAAAGGAAAGAATCGCTTGTGGTACGATCTGCATGTTGCCGGTGGATTTTACGTCTCTCTTCTGTTGCTTGCAATAGCACTGACCGGGCTCACATGGTCATTCAAGTGGTACAATAAGGCTTTTTATGATGTTGTTGCCGGCAAAGAGGTAGTTGTGAGAAAAGAGAATTCTGCAAAGGGTGTAAAGCAGGAACGTAACCAGACTACAGGTAGCGAGGTCGATGCTTGGCAAAAGGCTTTTGAGACTGTTGTTGCCGAGAATCCCGATTTCAGGCAAGTGACTGTATCCGACGGAACTGTTACATTGAGTAAAAAGTATCTCTTTGGGAATTATCGTGCAAGTGACCGGTATGGCTTCGACAGGTCTAACGGCGATATCGTTTCAGAGACTTTGTATAAGGACAGTGACAGACGCTCAAAGGCGCGAGGCTGGGTATACTCCATACACACCGGTCTGTGGGGTGGGTTATTCTCGCAGTTGCTGACATTCTTTGCGGCATTGCTTGGTGCGACATTGCCTTTGACAGGATATTATTTCTGGATAAAGAGACTTTACGGCAAGCGTAAGAAATAATCCGTATTATTGTAACAAAAAAGATGTGTGGCGCGGCCACACATCTTTTTTGTTGTTTATTTGTCGTTTTCTGTAATTTCAGAGAGTTCTATAGGTCGGTATACCATTGAGTAGCCTCCCGGTTCCTCTTCGTAGTATATACCAATTGATTTGCCGTCAGGGAGAATGCATATTGACGAATATGCCGATCCTCTGTCAGAAACTTTGAACTTTTTCCAACCGTTGGCAAGCTCTTTGGGAGTATAAGTTGCTGGATCATCGCTCAAAGGTCGGTAGTATATTGCAACATCACTGCGGCTGTCACCGGTAGGTACTGACTGGAACAGTGTGTTGCCAATACGCAATACTTCACCATTAGTGTCGTTTCGCCCGAACTTCAGATTACCTACTTCATCTGTTGCGACAGCACCGTCCCAACGGCCTTCAGCCTTTTCGAAATTGCTGTAATGGAATACATTGTAGTAGCGACCATACCCCTTGCGGCTGCTGAGAAGTACACTTCCGTCAGGAAGCTCTTCACATTTAGGCTCGTTTCCGAATGGTGCCGGGCTGTCGTTGAAGTCGTTGCCAAGTTCGCCAAGCAGGTTCCATGTGTCACCGAAGTCATCGGAATAGAGTACATAGTTGTGGTGGCGATAGCTGCCTGTCTCAACAGCCCATACCGCGCAGTATATACGGTAATAGTCGCCTACCTTTATCATGCTGCTTTGTGCCATGCGGCCTGCTCCTATGAACATTGAGCCTACATGTGCCTTGCCGTTCTTGTCCTTGAACAGCGGGTATATCTCGTATGTGACTTCCTCAGGCTGTGTCGTCTCCCATTGCTGTGTCTCTTCGTTGAACTTTATGCGCAGGCGTGCCATACGGTTCGGGTTTTCCGGGTTCTCGCTTGTTCCTGCACCATAGTTGCCGTGCCAGCATAGACGGTTGCCGCATACGCTCATTACAAGAATTTCGTTGCGTTCGCGGTCGGCAACTATTGCCGGGTCACCAAATCCTGTGAGCCATGTCTCTTTCGCCTCTTTTCCCACACCGTCCGCTATGGTTACCGGGTCTGTCCACGAATGACCGTCCCATTCTGTACCGGCTTTTGTGCTGTGGCGCATTACAAGGTCAACCTCGCCGAATCCTATGTCATTGCCACATGGACGGTAGTCGTTTATGGCGAATACATATCCGTTGGCTGTGCTTACAATAGCCGGAATGCGGTAGGGAATACCTTTTTCGTCAGGTGAATAATAGAGGTATTGGTATTTGTTGTTCTTGTCAACAGATATATTTACGGTTACTTCCATTCCCTTTTCAGGCAATGTGTGGTCGGTCATGCTTTTGCCGCCGTTGATGTCCATCTTCCATCCATGACATACAAGCCCGGTTGCAATGCTGAACTTTGCATCTTTGGGCAAATAGCATGTTGTTGATTCAGGCAAACTGTTTTTGTCAAGAAGCGTGTTACTCGTGTTGCCGTCGATGGTTATCGCAATGTTGCCGATTTTGTAGTTCGTGTCGAAACCACCATTGAGCAGCGCGTTGTATTTGAGCTTTAATGGTCTGCTCATGTCCAACACCTTGAGGTTCCAATGGCTTCCTCCATCTTCGCTTGCATATAGCTTTATATCTCTGCCAGCACCACCGAACATGTTGAAACTCACACTTGGGTTGGCTTTGGGAGATATGGCATAACTGTTGTCCTCTTGTTTTGTCAATGTCAGGACTGTAGCCTCTTTTTCAGGAACCATTGTTGCTGCGACTCCCGACTCTGTGCCGTCAAGCTTCAACGCATATTTGCTTCCGGCAACGTGGCTGTACATCTTGAAATTTTCGGCATTTCCTACGAGGTACCAAATGTCTTCTGTGGTGTATGACGTTGCACCGCTCTTTACCGCTTCGCCTGCAATGTTGTTCTTGTCGTTGAACTTGATGGAAAAACCCTTATCCCTGTTGTTTGTGATCTGGACGGGTTTGCCTTTCTTGAATGAACTCGAGAATACCGATGCGGCGTTCTCCTGTTGCCCCCATGCGCTCGTCGTTACGCCCAATAACATGGCGAGCATAGCCAAAAAGATTCTGTTTGTTTTCATATTGTTGTTCTGATTTTATTCTATCTGTGCGAAGATAGTCAAATAATAGTTAAGGAGCAAATAACCATTTCTTCTTTGTGCTCTTGCATTTCCTTTATCTTTTTTATATCTTCGCGGTACTAAATTAAAAAATATGGCGCAGATAATATCACCATCGTTGTTGTCGGCGAATTTCGGCAACCTACAGGAAGATTTGAAAATGATTAATAACAGTGAGTGTGATTGGTTGCATATCGACATTATGGACGGTGTGTTCGTACCGAATCTCTCTTTTGGACCTCCTGTGCTCAAATATGTTGCGGAATTGTGTGAAAAACCGCTTGATGTACATTTGATGGTGGTGAATCCAATGAACTATCTGCCTGCAGTCAAGGAATTGAACGCCCGTATAATGAATATACATTACGAGGCATGCACTCATATCCATCGTGCTGTTACCCAGATCAAAGATGCTGGGATGATGGCCGGTGTAACCCTTAATCCATCGACTCCTGTGTGTCTGCTCAAGGATATAATCGGTGAGCTTGATTTGGTGCTTCTTATGAGTGTGAATCCCGGATTCGGTGGTCAGAAGTTTATTCCTCACACTGTGAACAAGGTGCGTGAGTTGCGCGAACTCATCGATTCGACAGGCTCAAAGGCCATAATAGAGGTTGATGGTGGCGTGAATGTGGAAACAGGAAAACTGTTGGCCGATGCCGGTTCTGATGCTCTCGTTGCAGGAAATGCTGTGTTTAAGGCTCCTGATCCAAATGCTGTTATAACTGCATTGCGTGCAATGTAACGTGGCAAGCAAAAATATCTTCTATCAAAATCCTCTATTGAGGTTGGCAATACCGCTTATGGCCGGCATTGCTACAGGGTGGGTGTGTGATGTTGAGGCATTGCACATCTTTGCTGTTTTTATACTCTCTGTTGTTGTGCTTCCGTTCTGTCTAATGCATTCTGCTCCTAAATGGCTTTTTGGCGTAGGGGTGATGATGTTCATGTTCTCAACAGGGCTTTTTGTGGAAAGCAGGCAGGCTTATGAAAAATCCTTGCAGTGGAGTAGTGAGAAAAATAGTTATACAGCGCGGTTGGTAGAAGTTCCTTGTGTGCGCGGAAGCGATGTCAAGGTGCTTGCCGAACTCTTTGCAGATACTCTCTGTTCTATAAACAGCGAGCGCCGTAAAGGTCTTGTGTATCTACATTTTCAACGTTCTGTTGAAACGGAATCCTTGTCGGCGGGTGATCTCCTTGAACTTGAAACAATGGTATATTCTCCTTGCAATCAGGGTAATCCAGCAGAGTTTAATATAGAGCGTTTCTATTATATAAAAGATATTTCCGGTACTTCTTTTGTGTATGATGAAGCATGGGAACATATACCTACGACAAAAAAGGGAATTAAGATAAGGGCGCTTGAATTGCGTGCAGGAGCTGTGGCATTGTATGAACGTCTCGGCTTTGAAAAAGAAAATCTGGCATTGTTGTCTGCATTGACTCTTGGCGAGAAACGCGATTTTCCACAGGAGTTGAAAGAGAGCTATTCCATAGCAGGCGCAAGTCATATCCTTGCTCTGTCAGGATTGCACATGGGTATACTGTATATGATTGTAACGGCTCTGATGCCACTGCGCAGACGTAATTTTGTTTTTCGTCTCTTGCGTGAGGTGGTGGTCATTGCTGTTCTTTGGGGATTTGCTTTTGTTGCAGGTCTTTCACCTTCTGTGGTGCGTTCTGCAACGTTGTTTACTCTAATGTCCTCAGGACGTCTGCTCTCTCGAGACGTGTCGCCAATCAGTTCGCTCGCATTTGCGGCAATAGCGATGCTGTTGTTTTCGCCGCATTTGCTTTTTGACGTTAGTTTTCAGCTCTCTTTTGCGGCAGTGTTTGCAATACTTCTTCTTGCGCCTCCGTTGCAGGATTTGTTGGGTGTGTATGAACGCGGTCCATTGTATGCCTATATTGTAAATTTGCTGATCCTTTCTTTGGTGTCACAGTTGGGAACAATGCCTTTGGTGTGGTACTATTTTGGAATGTTTCCTGTATATTTCCTGCTTACAAACCTTTTTGTTGTACCATTGGCATTTGCAATAATGATATTGGTGCTTCTTGTGTGGTTGTTGACTCCGATACCTTTCCTGCAACATTGTGTGGCATGGTTGTTGGATATTGTTGCCGGCTTGATGAATATGGGTGTTCAAAGTGTTGCTGAATTGCCTGGTGCATCGTACTCTTTGCCACCTTTAGGGGTTATGGGAGTTGTGTGCGTGGTGCTGTTTATAACGGTTTTCTTTTTAGGACTGATTCAACGCAGATGGTGGCTCGTCGCAATAGCTTCATGCAGTGCAGTGTCACTTGTCGTGCTGTTGTTGTTCGTCGGTAAACCGGCTACAGAAGGTGATTTTATGGTGATATACAATAACCGTAAGAATCCGCTTGTCCATCTTGTTTACGATGGCGGTGAAAATTACCTTGTTTCAACTGTTCCGCAACGGGATGCTGAGTATGTATATGTCTCAGCACCTTTTGTCAAACAGAAATCACTCTCTTCGCCGCAATGGGTGGAGCAGGAATGTAATGATTCTGTCGTACAGTACAGTGATGGTCTTTTTATGTTTGATGGTGTTGTGGTAAGATTGCTTGACAATGCACATTGGCGCGAGAATGAATATGTTGAACCTGTGGATATTCTTGTGTTGTGTCGTGGTTTCCTTGGGCCTGTAAGAGAACTTGTTGAGGTGTATCCGGCTGCATGTGTTGTACTCGACGGCTCGTTGTACAGGCATAGCAGGGAGAGAATAAAACGCGAATGTGCGTTGTTGGGAATTGAAGTTGTAGATGTATCGCAATCGGGCGCATTGAAGGTCATCGTTTCCGGTGAAAACTTCGATTTAGTGCCGATGAGGGATAAATAATTTGCCAAAAAAGTATATCTCTCTGCGCAAATTCGTATCTTCGCATATAATTTCTATATGTATGCTTGAAAATATTATACCGCAAAGTTGTGTCGAGGCTATTGAACAGATAATTTCCGGGAATGAACGCTTCGTGCTGTTGTCGCATAAAAATCCCGATGGTGATGCTCTCGGTTCTTCTCTTGCTCTTTTCCATTACTTGAAGAATATGGGTAAGAGCGTTGCTGTTGTCTTGCCTAATCCACAGCCGGACTTCCTGGCATGGTTGCCGTCTGTTGAAAATGTGGTTTTTTACGACAGTGACAGTGATAAGGCCGAAAAGCTCATTGCCGATGCCGATGCTTTTTTCTGCCTTGATTTCAATGATTTTTCCCGCATAGGTGATGTGGGTGTTGCTGTTGTGCGTAATTCAGCTCCTAAGGTGCTTGTCGATCATCATCTTTTCCCTTCGGAAGACTTTGTTGTAAAAATATCGTATCCCCAAGCATGTTCTACTTCTGAACTTGTCTACAGGCTTGTAGAACGTCTGTCGGGTGATGACGCGGTTACTTTTGAGATGGCGCAGTGCATATATACCGGCATGATGACTGATACAGGCGCTTTTGCGTATGCATCGTCACGAAAGGATATTTTCCTGATAATAGCGGCATTGCTCGATAAAGGTATTGACAAGGATCTTATATATCGCAAGGTCTTTTATACATCTTCGCTGACACGCATGAGACTGCATGGTTATGTGATGTATAAAAAAATGAAGTTATACAACAAGTATAATGCAACATTGATGACACTCGACAATGATGAACTGCAACGTTTCTACGCTGTCAAGGGCGATACTGAAGGTCTTGTGAATCAACCTTTGCAAATGAAAGGAGTGCGCTTCTCCTGTTTTTTGCGCGAGGAGCAGCCCGGTAAAATAAATGTCTCGTTGCGTAGTGTAGATGATTTCCCATGCAATGAGGTTGCAGCAGAGTTCTTCAATGGTGGCGGTCACAAGAATGCTTCGGGCGGTGAACTGCATTGCTCTATGGATGAAGCTGTTGCAATCTTTGTAAAAGCCATCAACAAGTATAAAAAACAACTGACAGATACTTTGTAAAAGCTATTTTTGCTCAAATTAATATTTATTTTGCAAAAGCGAGGATTTTTTTTGCTATGCTTTTGCTATTTTTGCAGAAAATTGTACTTTTGAAAAATATTGATGGAGCGAGATTGTTGTCTCGGAATTATATGATGAATAACAAGTTGAAAAACATCTTTTTTTACGCGCTTTTATTGGTTTTTATCGTTGCATGTGATGATACTGTAACCTATTCCGAAATGAAGGAACAGGAAATAAAGACCATAAAGGAATATATCAAGGAACAAGGAATCGAAGTTATAACATTCCAAGAATTTATAGCCAACGATTCTGTTACGGATGTTGCCCGTAACGAATATGTTGAAATAGACGGTGTATATATGCAGATAGTGCATAATCCTAAGCATGCCGATGATGCCCGTAGAATAGAGGATGGCGATACACGCAATATACTTGTACGTTACACCGAATACAATATTCAAGACGATGATACAATCTCAAGCAACAAATATTACAGCGTTCCTGACGAAATGCGTGTTACTAATACAAGCGGTACATTCTCTGCTACATTTACATCGGGTATAATGAAGGAACAGTACAGTAGCAGCTATGTGCCCACAGGTTGGCTTGTACCGTTTAACTATTTGTGGTTCACTCGCCGTCAGTCACAGTTGGCAAGGGTGAATCTGATAGTTCCGCATACAAAGGGAACATCGAATGCTACTACATATGTATATCCATGCCTTTATCAGATAACATATCAACCTGAGAATCTGTACGATTACGACGAAGGCAACAATGAATAACCGAAAATTTTGACCAAAACAAATATTTCAACTTATAACCAACATGACACTGATTAAATCTATTTCAGGAATCAGAGGTACCATCGGCGGTAGAGCTGATGAAGGCTTGACTCCTCTGGACGTAGTGAAATTAACATCAGCATACGCTGCGCTGATACGTAAGACAACCACTAAGACAACAAATAAGATTGTTGTCGGTCGTGACGCACGTCTTTCGGGAGATATGGTAAACAAGATTGTTTGCGGTACTCTCATGGGCATGGGCTTCGACGTTGTTGATATCGGTCTTGCTTCAACTCCAACAACTGAAGTTGCTGTTACAATGGAAGACGCATGTGGTGGTATCATTCTTACAGCGAGCCATAACCCACGCCAATGGAACGCACTCAAGCTCCTTAATGAGAAGGGCGAATTCCTGAATGCTGCTGAAGGTCAGGAGGTCCTCCGAATTGCTGCTGCCGAAGAGTTTGACTATGCCGACGTTGAGACACTTGGCAAGTATCGTTTGGATGAGACATATAATGAAAAACATATCGACGCAGTTCTTGCATTGCCTCTTGTTGATGTTGAGGCTATCAAGGCTGCAAACTTCAAGGTTGCTATTGACTGTGTAAACTCAGTCGGTGGCGTAATCCTTCCACAGTTGTTCGAAAAACTTGGCATTACAAAAGTTGATAAGCTCTACTGCGAACCAACAGGTGATTTCCAACATAATCCAGAGCCTCTTGCAAAGAACCTTGGCGATATCATGGGTTTGATGGCAAAGGGTGGCAACGATGTTGCTTTTGTTGTTGACCCAGACGTTGACCGTTTGGCAATCATCTGTGAAAACGGTGAGATGTACGGCGAGGAATATACTCTTGTAACTGTTGCCGACTATGTATTGAAGCATACTCCTGGCAACACAGTATCTAACCTCAGCTCTACACGTGCTTTGCGCGATGTTACAAATGCTCATGGTTGCACTTATACAGCATCGGCTGTAGGTGAAGTGAATGTCGTTACCAAGATGCGTGAGACAAATGCAATCATTGGTGGTGAGGGTAATGGTGGAGTAATCTATCCTGCTTGCCATGCCGGCCGTGATGCTTTGGTTGGTATCTGCTTGTTCTTGAGCCACCTTGCTCATGAGAAAAAGACTGTAAGTGAGCTTCGCGCTACATATCCTGCATACTTCATGGGTAAGAACCGTATCGACTTGAAGCCTGGTTGCGATGTTGATGCTATCCTTGAGAAGATCAAGGCTACATATGCAGGCAAGGCTGAAATCAATACAGTTGACGGTGTTAAGCTTGACTTCCCTGAGACATGGGTACATTTGCGTAAGAGCAACACCGAGCCAATTATTCGTATCTATTCAGAAGGTCCTACACAGGAGGCTGCAGATGCTATTGGTGAGGAAATCCTTGCACTTGCAAACAGCTTGATGTAATAAGGTTACATATGTTCAAATAAAGACATTTGGCGCGCTCAGGCGCGCCAAATGTCTTTATTTATGTTTTTTTTATGATGTTTGTAAAAATCTTTCGTTCAAATTGCCTAACTTCGCAGAATAAATCAAGATAAACCGAATGGCAAGAATACTCGCAATAGATTACGGAAAAAAAAGGACAGGTCTGGCTGTGACCGACGAACTTCAAATCATAGCTAACGGTCTCACCACGGTTGCAACTGTGGATCTTGTTGATTTTATTCTCAACTATGTGGCAAAAGAGCCTGTAGAGCGCATTATTGTAGGTATGCCAAAGCAGATGAATAACCAGCCTTCTGAGAATATGGGCAGAATAAGACCTTTTGTAGGTCATCTGCGTAAGTTGTTGCCTGAGATTCCTGTTGAATATCACGATGAGCGTTTTACATCGGTGCTTGCCCATCAGGCCATATTGGCTTCGGGTATTGGGAAAATGGCACGTCGCAATAAGGAACTTGTCGATGAGGTAAGTGCGACAATTATTCTCCAGTCCTATATGGAGAGTCGTAGAATGCGTATGTAAGATAAATTAAAACAAAGACAATGATACTACCTATTTATTTGTATGGTCAGCCGGTGCTGAGAAAAGTTGCTGAGGATATTACTCCCGATTATCCACAGCTTTCGGAGTTGATTGAGAATATGTTCGAAACCATGTATAATGCCGAAGGTATCGGTCTTGCCGCACCGCAGATCGGTTTGGCGATACGTCTTGTAGTTATAGACCTTGATGTCTTGTCCGATGATTATCCTGAATACAAGGATTTTCGTAGGGTATACATCAATGCTGAGATTCTTGAAACTTCGGACGAGACCGATTCTATGGACGAGGGCTGCTTGAGTCTCCCCGGTATTCACGAAAAGGTGACACGTCCTACACGTATTCATGTAAAATATCTCGATGAGAATTTTGTTGAGCACGATGAGTGGGTTGACGGTTTCCTTGCCCGTGCAATGCAGCATGAGTTCGATCATCTTGAGGGAAAGGTTTTCTCGGATCACTTATCACCTTTGCGCCGTCAGATGAACAAGAACAAACTCGGAAATCTTGCTAAAGGTAAAGTAAATTGCGCGTATAAGACCAAGCGTGTGCTTAGATGAATCTGTGTAAAGCAGTAATATTCTCCTTGTCGTTGTTCATATCTACGTTGTGTAATGCACAGCTGAATACGGCGAGGGTCATTGAAATAGGGCGCAATGCGCTCTATTTCGAGGATTATGTGCTTTCGATACAATATTTTAATCAAGTAATAGATTCAAAGCCATATTTGCATGAACCATACTACTTCCGCGGATTGGCAAAGTTTTATCTTGATGATTTTGTGGGTGCTTGTGAGGATTTTACCTGTGCAATAGAACGTAATCCCTACATAGCACGCAGCTATCAGTTGCGTGGAATGTGTCATGCTCGAATGGATAGTACCGCGCTGGCAGAGCGTGATTTCAGAATGGCACTAAAATACGATATTCGCAATACCGATTTGTGGCGCAATCTTGGTGTACTAGCAATACAGTCAGGAGAGTGGGGTAAGGCTGCTCAGATTGTCGATTCTTTGCTTCTTTTTTCACCACGTAACAGTACGGCCTATATGCTGCGTACGCAGATATCCCTAAACCTTGGTGATACCCTGCGCGCTCTTGAAATGGCTGAAAATGCCGTCAAGTACGATAAGTTTTCGTCGGATGTATATGATTCAAGGGCTGTCGTGCATTGCGAAATGGGCAATTATGAGTCTGCGGAGAAAGACCTTGACCGTGCTATAGAACTTATGCCGTCCCGTGCCGGCAGTTATGTCAATCGCGCTCTTGTGCGCTATCATCGCAGTAATCTGCGTGGAGCCATGGAGGATTACGATATGGCGCTGTATGTGGAGCCAGGCAATTTTATCGCTCTATACAATAGGGGACTGTTACGTATGAGTGTGGGTGATGACAACCGTGCTGTAGAGGATTTTGACAAGGTTTTGGAGATTGACCCTGACAATACTATGGCTCGTTTTAACCGTGCTTTGTTGCGTGAGAATATCGGTGATTTTTACGGTGCTGTCGATGATTACAATAGGGTTATAGATGATTATCCGAATTTTGAGTATGCCTACAGTTGTCGTGCTTCGGCTCGTCGCAAATGTGGTGATGTAAAAGGTGCTGAGGCTGATGAAAATTGGCTCTTCAAACGTCAGCTTGATATATACAATAAGGGTGTAGATGCTGTATCAGAGGAGTATTCAGCCGAGAGTGACAAGACCCGTAAACGTTCCGACGAGAATGTGCGTAACTATAATAAGATGGTTGTGGCCGATGATCTCTATGCCAAACAGTATGCTACGGAGTATCGCGGAAAGGTTCAGGACCGCAATGTCTTTGTTGAACTTGAACCTGTTTTTGTGCTCAGCTACTACAAGAATGAACGTGATCTTGATCTTGTTTCTGATTTTTGTAAACCATTGGATGAGTTGAATGCTTCTCTGCAGATTCCATTGCTGGTCACCAATGACGAACGTGCTCTTACCGGGAGTGAGGTTGCCCGTTGTTTCGATAATATAAACAATCTGTCTAAGCTTGTTGCCGAGAATCCCGGTGCAAAGGATTGTCTCATGTTGCGTGCACTCAATTATTATCTTGTCCAAGATCTTGAATCGGCATTGCTTGATCTTGATAATGCAATTTCAGTCGACAATCAATCATGGGAGTTGTATTTTATACGCTCGTTTGTGCGTTACCGGCAGTTCGAAGCAAAGCTTGTCGATGATGCAGAAGACAAGGCAGACAATTCTGCAATAGGCGGCGATGTAGAGTACAGGCTTGTGAAGTCCGATCTTGATAAGACAATAGAACTGTCTCCTGATTTTGTATACGCCTTTTTCAATCGTGCCAACGTCATGACAAAGCTGAATGACTACAAGGCTGCTATAGTTGACTATACAAGAGCCATTGAACTGGATAACCGTTTTGCTGTAGCCTATTTCAATCGTGGTCTTGCAAGGATTTATATAGGTAATACCGAACAGGGCATTGCTGATTTGAGCAAGGCCGGCGAATTGGGCATCTTTCAGGCTTACAATGTGATAAAGCGTTTTGTTTATATCGGCGGAAAGTCTGCCGGTGTTAAGAATTAATTCTTTCTTACTGTTTTGCCGTTTCTTTATTTTTCATTATCTTCGCATGTTAAAGAGGCAATAGCCTGTATTTTGAATATAAATAAATAACTACAATATGATTAAGATTTCATTTGGTGGTGACGTAAAAGAGTTTGCAGCAGAGGGTAAATCATATATTGAGATTATCTCATCGGTTGATCCCAAATTGCTCAACAGTTACGTTGCTGTAAAAGAAGGTGAGAATGTTATAGACCTTCGTGATGTTCCTGCTGACGGTGCTTCTGTGGAGCTGGTCGGCATAGAGTCTAAAGAGGCTTTGCATGTATTGCGTCACACGGCAACACATATTATGGCAGAGGCTGTGAAGCACCTCTTTCCGGAGGCAAAGCTTACAATTGGTCCTGCTACCGAGACTGGCTTTTTCTATGACTTTGAGTGTGCTCCGTTTACAAAGGAGAATCTTGAGGCTATAGAGAAGGAGATGAAAAAGATCATCAAGTCAAGTCCACGTATCGAGCGTCAGGTGGTTACACGCGATGAGGCTGTTGCCATGATGAAGGCAAAGAACGAACCTTATAAGCTCGAACTTATCGATGCAATTCCTGGTGATGACAGAATAACAATCTACTCACAGGATGATTTTGCCGATCTATGCATGGGACCTCACTTGCTGAATACCCGTCTTATCAAGGGTTTCAAGTTGCTTTCTACATCAACAGCGTATTGGCGTGGTGACAAGAACAATGCATCGTTGGCCCGTATATATGGAACAGCGTTCTTTACAAAAGAGGAGTGCGAGGCATATCTTGCACACCTTGAGCATATCAAGAATATCGATCACAACAAGATCGGTCGCGAGATGGAACTCTTTACAACTGTAGATGTGATTGGTCAGGGATTGCCTTTGCTTATGCCAAAGGGTGCTAAGATTGTCCAGACCCTGCAGCGTTGGATTGAGGATCTCGAGGATAATGAGTGGGGTTATATCCGTACCAAGACTCCTCTTATGGCAAAGAGCGACCTGTATAAGATTTCAGGTCACTGGGATCATTATAAGGACGGTATGTTCGTTCTTGGTGACGAGGAGAATGACAAGGAGGTCTTTGCATTGCGTCCAATGACATGTCCTTTCCAATATTATGTATATAAGGCTACACATCACTCATACCGTGACCTTCCATTGCGTTATAGCGAGACATCAACTCTCTTCCGTAATGAGGATTCCGGTGAGATGCATGGCTTGACACGTGTACGTCAGTTTACTATCAGCGAAGGACACCTTATCGTACGTCCTGACCAGATGGTTGAGGAGTTCAAGAAGTGTCTTGCACTTGCAAAGCATGTTATGGAAACACTCGGCTTGCAGAATGATGTAACATACGTTTTGGCTAAGTGGAATCCTGAAAATCGTACCAAGTATATCGGTGATGCAGAGGTTTGGGAAGAGACACAGGAACATATCCGTCAGATGCTCAAGGAACTTGATATTCCTTTTGTTGAGGAAGTTGGCGGTGCAGCATTCTATGGTCCTAAGGTGGATATCAATGCCAAGAATGTGTATGGCAAAGAGGATACAATGATTACTGTACAGTGGGACGCTCTGTTGGCTGCGCAGTTCGATATGTATTATGTCGACCAGAACGGTGAGAAGGTGCGTCCATACATCATTCACCGTACAAGTATGGGCTGCTATGAGCGTACACTTGCTTGGCTTATCGAAAAATATGAGGGTAAATTCCCTACATGGCTTGCTCCTGAACAGGTGCGTATATTGCCTATCTCGGAAAAGTATGGTGACTATGCCAACGAAGTGGCTGCTGAATTGAGAAAGAATGGTGTGCTTGTTCATGTCGACAACCGTTCTGAGAAGATCGGATACAAGATTCGCGAGGCGCGTAACAATCGTGTGCCTTACATGCTTGTTCTCGGTCAGCAGGAGGAGGAGAACCGTACCGTTGCAGTGCGTAGTCGATATGCCGGCGATGAGGGTGTTAAGCCAATCGCGGAATTCGTTTCGGCAATATGTGAGGAGATACGCACACGTACAATCCGCAAGGAGGTTGTTGCTGCCGAATAATAGTCAAAAGCGGTGGTTTTCACCGCTTTTTATATGTTTATCAGCGAATATTTTGGTTTTTTTCGAAAAAAAAAGCCAATCCTTTTCGTAATGTGATAAATATATGATAAATTTGCAACCGATTTTGAAAACTTATGCCTGATAAGGGCTTTATTTGAAAGGAATTTATATAATTTTTAATGAAGAACGACAATCTGAAGAACCAGTATCGTGTAAACGAACAAATCCGCGCCAACGAGGTGCGTATAGTAGGCGATGAAATCGAGTCTGTAGTTATGCCATTGCATAAAGCTCTTGCTCTTGCCGAAGAAAAAGAGTTGGATCTCGTAGAAATATCTCCAACAGCCAACCCTCCTGTTTGTCGTTTGATAGAATATTCAAAGTTCCTTTATCAAATGAAGAAACGCCAGAAAGAGCAAAAGGCAAAGCAGGTGAAGATTGATGTCAAGGAGATTCGTTTCGGTCCTCAGACTGACGAGCATGACTACAACTTCAAGCTCAAACATGCAATCAGCTTTTTGCAGGATGGCGACAAGGTTAAGGCATACGTGTTCTTCAAAGGACGTTCTATTCTTTTCAAGGAGCAGGGTGAGATTCTTCTTCTCCGTTTTGCGAAAGATCTTGAGGAGTATGGAAAGGTTGATATGATGCCTGTACTTGAAGGAAAACGTATGACAATAATGATTTCAGCAAAGAAGGCAGCTCCTGTAAAGAAGGAAAAACCTGCAAAGCCTGCTGCTGAAAAAACTGACGAAGAATAAAAAAAGCGAGTAGTGTTGGATAGTACGCTACCGATATTTGTTAACTAATAATTTTATTTTAAAATGCCAAAAGTTAAGACTAACTCCGGTGCCAAAAAAAGATTCGCTCTTACCGGAACAGGTAAAATCAAAAGAAAGCATGCTTATCACAGTCACATCTTGACTAAGAAGACAAAGAAGCAGAAGAGAAACCTTGTACACTTTACAACTCTCGATGCTGCTAATGTTAAGAGTGTTAAGGAATTGTTGTCATTGCGTTAAGTATTGAATTATTAACCGAATGTATTAGCAAAAAAGTTCGCAAAACGGCGACGCTAACATTCAAAAGATTTTAAAACTATGCCAAGATCAGTAAATCACGTTGCTTCAAGAGCAAGAAGAAAGAAAATTTTAGGTTTGACCAGAGGTTACTTTGGTGCAAGAAAGAATGTATGGACCGTAGCCAAGAATACTTGGGAAAAAGGTTTGACATACGCATTCCGTGACCGTCGTAACAAGAAACGCGAATTCCGTGCACTTTGGATTCAGCGTATCAATGCAGCTGCTCGTCTTGAGGGTATGTCATATTCTCAGCTTATGGGTGCTCTTCACAAGGCTGGTATCGAGATCAACCGTAAGGTTCTCGCTGACCTCGCTATGAACAATCCTACAGCTTTCAAGGCTATCGTGGATAAGGTGAAGTAAGAAACTTCTCTTGATAAACAGAATGAGAGCGACTAAAAACCAAGTTTTTAGTCGCTCATTTTATTTCTTCACCTCATTGTTCTCATATTGCCATGACTTCGCGTGTGCGGAACGATTCGCGTGCCTTGCGTATGTATAGTCTTATTATATCTTCCGGTAATCGGGTTGTGTGTACGAACTCTCTTGTCTGTTCCGGGAATTTTGCCAGCGCTGTTGCCAGTAGCCATGCAACGCCCATGCGTACATAGTACGGCTCTTTGCCCTGTACGCTGCCTTCCTGCGCTTTTTCAGGCTTCTTGCTGCTTGTTCTGTATTCCGATTCTATTTTGCTGAAATTGAGCCTCTCAATACTATGAAATACACGTTCCAACCACTCTTCGTCGATGTAATGAGACATTGCTGTAACAATGGCAAAACGGACTTCAAATTCTCTGTTTGAGTTGAACCATCTGTTCAGGAATTCCCAAACAGCCTCCTTGTCGCTCTTTCTTATCCATTTTATATTGCTGCAGAACGAATCGCATACTGCCCAATTGTCAAGTATGGGGATATAGGCTTCCAACATTCTGAACCGTTTCTCAAGTGTGGTTTTCTCGGAGTTTATCAGGTATCCCCAAATGATGGTTTCTTCATAACAGAGGCTGTTCGTCTCTTCTGTTTCAAAATCTCTGATTATCTCTGTGTTGTTTGCACATATGTGGTGTTCTCCGTTCGATTTGACGACTTTACAGCCGTTTTTGGATATGGACCTTGCTATTTTCTTTATATCAGGGATGTGTAGTCCTAAAACGCTTCTTGAGGGTAGTGCGTTTATTACCCTAAGATGTCTTTCTCGGTAGTACGGGTCGTTTCTGAAGCGTTCGCAGACTAATGGTTCGAGAATCTCTGTAATCATGTTTGCTCTTTATTTGTTGCGATAAAGATAATAAAAAAGTCAAGGCTACCACTGGTAGCCTTGACAAAGTATCTATAATAATTTTTCAATTATTATTTGTTCTCAAGCTTGTTCTTGAGTGCTGCAAGTGCGTCGATGTCGCCGAGAGTTGTAGATGCAGCCTGGTTCTGGATTGCAGGTGTAGCCTCCTCTGTAGCTTTCTTGCTCTTGCGAGCTGCAGCAGCAGCCTTCTTCTCAGCCTTCTCCTCCTCCTTAGCTGCATCTTCGAAGATACGGCTGTGAGAAAGGATGATTCTCTTAGCTTCCTTGTTGAACTCAATTACCTTGAATGAGAGCTTCTCTTCTGCAGTTGCCTGTGAGCCGTCCTCTTTTACAAGGTGCTTAGGAGTAGCAAAACCCTCTACGCCGTAAGGGAGAGATACAACAGCACCCTTGTCGATGAGTTCTGTGATAACACCCTCGTGTATTGAACCAACTGTGAAGATTGTCTCGAATACATCCCATGGGTTCTCCTCGAGCTGTTTGTGGCCAAGGCTCAGACGGCGGTTCTCTTTGTCGATCTCAAGTACCTGAACATCGATAGACTCACCGATCTGTGTGAACTCTGATGGGTGCTTAACCTTCTTTGTCCAAGAAAGGTCGCTGATGTGGATCAAACCGTCAACACCGTCCTCGATCTCAACGAAGATACCGAAGTTTGTGAAGTTACGTACCTTTGCTGTGTGCTTTGAAGCAATAGGATACTTCTCCTCGATGTTAGCCCATGGATCCTCTTTGAGCTGCTTGATACCGAGTGACATCTTGCGCTCGTCGCGGTCGAGAGTAAGGATAACAGCCTCTACCTCTTCGCCAACCTTCATGAAGTCCTGAGCAGAACGCAAGTGCTGGTTCCAAGACATCTCTGAAACGTGGATAAGACCCTCAACGCCAGGAGCAATCTCGATGAATGCACCATAGTCAGCCATAACAACAACTTTACCCTTAACAACATCACCAACCTTAAGGTCTGCGTCAATAGCATCCCATGGGTGTGGAGTAAGCTGCTTCAAACCGAGAGCGATACGCTTCTTCTCGTCATCGAAGTCAAGGATAACAACGTTGATCTTTTGGTCGAGAGCAACAACCTCTGTAGGATCGTTTACGCGGCCCCAAGAGAGGTCTGTAATGTGGATAAGACCGTCAACACCACCGAGGTCGATGAATACACCGTAAGAAGTGATGTTCTTGACTGTACCCTCAAGTACCTGACCCTTCTCGAGTGTGCTGATAATCTTCTTCTTCTGCTCCTCAAGCTCAGCCTCGATAAGTGCCTTGTGAGAAACAACCACGTTCTTGAATTCCTGATTAATCTTAACGATCTTGAAATCTTCAGTCTGGCCAACGTATGCATCGTAATCACGGATAGGCTTAACGTCGATCTGTGAACCTGGCAAGAATGCCTCGATACCGAATACGTCAACGATCATACCGCCCTTAGTGCGGCACTTGATGTAACCACGTACAACTGCCTGCTCTTCCATAGCCTTGTTAACGAGCTCCCATGAGCGGCTAGCGCGTGCCTTCTTGTGTGAAAGGCTCAACTGACCCTTCTTGTCCTCGAGGTTCTCGATGTAAACCTCAACCTGATCACCTACCTTAAGATCCGGATTGTAACGGAACTCGCTGATAGGAAGGATAGCGTCCTGCTTGTAGTTGATATCTACAATAACTTCACGCTTGTTGATACCGATAACAGTACCATTTACTACTTCGCGGCTTGATACCTTGTTAAGGGTAGTGCCATAAGCTTTTTCAAGCTCCTCGTGTGAGAGACCTGAGATGTTCTCACCTTTTGCGTACTCTTCCCAATTGAAATCGGGTGTACCTGTTAGAATTTCGCTCATAATTTTTTAAAAGTTAATGAGTTAGACATTATATTGATAGAATTCGGGCGCAAAGGTACAAAAAAAATATGAAAAAGCGAGCAAAATGTTGAAAATATTGCCCGCTTTTTTAGTTAAATTGCCTATGGATGTATGTCTTTTACATAACGTATGTACTGCGTTGCATTGTTACCGATTGTAACGCGGTCATTGTATATCGACCACGAATAGAAGTGCTCACCGTTGGTGTAGTCATATCTGTTTCCGTGGTATCCGAAAGAGTAGTAGTTGCTTACAAGCGTGCCTTTGTTGCTGTCCCACCATGCGGCATCTCCACTGCAATAAAGGTGCATGATTACGCCTTCGCGCAAGTTCGGTACACGATATCCTTCCGGTGCAGGCGAGTTTCCGCTTTCAAGTTCTGTTTTCAGTATATTGTATGACGGGTTCTGTGTAGTGTATTGTTGCAGTACTCCGGTCTCGAATCCGTCGTATACGCGTGCTTGCGAACTGTATTCATCTTCGGGAACAAGTTCGTGTGTCGTATAATATGAACGCAGTGATTCCTTGTTCATGTTACGCATGTCGAACCTGTATACTGAGTTCTTGTTTATAGTGCCTGTAGGGCGTTCCACATTCACCAGCAAGTCTTCGGGATAGTTTGCTCCCGCAGTGCGTATTGTTGCTGCTGTGGCATCAGGCATTCCCAGGTTTCTCACACAGCGCACCGGTGAATATCCCTGTTTGTCATAGTGTTGCTGGTATTCTCCGGTTGAAGCACCCTCTTCAGCCCACACAATAATAGGTACGTTTCCTGCAGTCTGTGACCATGCTGTACTGCTCACTACATGCAGTCGCCATGGATAAACGCCGTCAAAAGCACCGCCAACCACGGGAGAGTTCGGCTCACGGCTGCTCTCTATCGGGTATAGCTGTGCATCGGTACTCAAACCCTGGTCTCCGATAAACAGTCCGCAGAGCTGGTCGAGTGATGCAATATACCAGCGGAGCTCTTCCGGGTCGATTATTCCGTCACCGTCAAGGTCGCGGTTACGTATCAGTGTAGAATATAGTCCTGACTTGTACTGTTCTTTCAATTTCAGGTCATTCTCACTGTAATCGATGTATGTGTCCCAGCGCAGATTTGTGTTTATGCTCTTGTTTGCACCCGTTCCGCTGACAAGATTTATCAGACATGCAGTATTGTAGAGTCCGTCACTTCTTGACGTGTTGTCGGGGGTGTATGAAGGCTTGAACCTGTCGCTGTTATTATTGAAATTATCGTATCGCTCATCAGGGTGGTAGAACCACGCTTCGTTCTTTGTTTCGTCCTGTGTTTCGCAACCCCATGCTTCGTTCAGGTCGGTACGTTCCAGAGCTATATTATAAGGTGTCTGTATCGATTGTTGACGTATTGTGAGAATACTTCCCGTAACGGAACTGTCATCATCTGCGCTACGGTTGTTCTTGCACAATATATGCATCAGACGGTTGGGCTGGTTCACAAACTTTTTCCACAACACGTCGTGGTCGTTCGGGTTCATGGGGTTTTCGTCGTAGTAGAATTCATCGACAAAAATCGTGAATTTTATTTCGTTGTTTTCGTCGAATATGTTCTCTTCGCCCGCTCTCCATGCAAAAACCTCTGTTTTAACCATATTGAGCATCTCTATGACACTCATCAATCTGCTTTTGTCGGCAGGGTAGTGCATGTTCTTGTTTGAATAGAGTTTACCTCCCGATTCCTTGTCGTTCACCATGAATTCCACCCATTTGTAGTCAAGGTCGTTGTAAATCTCCTGTCCGTTCTCGTCTTTCATTGGAATACCCTCGCGTCCGAATGGAGTGCGTACATACCACGTCATGTTTTCGGTATCTACTTCATTTGCACGGATGGTATATACACGCTGCCCAAAGTGAGCATCAAAGGTATATATATCCTCCTCAGCCTCATACAGATGTCCCATTGCACCGGGCTGGTTCTCTGTTACTCCCTCTACATTGTCGTTTGAGGTGTCAACTTCGACTTCTATATTATCTACACCTTTGATGTTTATCGTGTATTTATAGTTGGTGTTTCGTACAACATCGTAGTTGTCCTTGTCCTTGGCAAAGTCGCCCAAGTGTATGTAATATGTGACGTCGGCTATAAGATGCTGCTCGGTTGTCAGTCCCGGGTTTACCAACATCTTCAACTCACCCTTTATTATCATATATGTTGCCAGTTCGGGAGCATATTCCCACAATCCGTTTTCGGTGTTGTATGTGCCGTCGCTGTTCTTTATTCTGCGTTCGCGCTCGTGGAAGATGCCGTTTACACTCTTCTTTGCATCATCGGAGCGTTTGTTCTCCAAAGTGTAGAACGAAAAGCCGTGCAACACACCTCCTGTGGCATTGCCGTTGACAATTTCGTTCTCTGTCGTTTCAAAATTCTTAGGACCGATATTGAAATATGAATCTTCCACAAGGTCCAAGGCTATGTCATTAGGTACAATGTGTGAGCTTTTTGGAAGATTTATTATTTGCCACGACTCAGGTGTGAATTCTTCGACTTTCTGATTCTTGCTCTCTTCGTTGGGGTTTATACGCACGTTTACCTCAACTTTGGCATCGAGTCGTCGAAGCATTATCTTGCCGTCGGGAACGCTTATTACACCATCCTGTGATATGCTTACGTTGCTTTTGCTACCGGTCATCATAAAGTATCCCGCGTTACGGTCGGGGATTTCCTGATTCAGTGAAACCACAAGTTCGTTAAGGTCCTGTTTTGTACGCACTAATCCCAGACGTTCTTGCGAAACGTTCATAAAGTCAAGGTCGATGTTTGCAATAAGTACAATCTCTGCCTCTCCCGAAACGCTTGGCACGCTCATGTGCAGTGTGCCCGATGTCTGGTTGCCGGTGTTGTCCGATGTGATGTTGTTTACAGTCCAATACTCCTTGCTGCTCGTTTCATCAAGATTCTCTTCATTGAAGTAGTGACCATATATCTTGCTGTTGTTGGCAAATACAAACACATATACGTTGCGCACCATCGATTCATAAAATATATCGTATGTGGTACGGGTCTTCACCTGCACCTGTTCATATTGGGTGGCACCAAAGTCGAGGACAACGTCCACCGGTGCCCCTACGGTACTTTGCTTTATCAGGTCGTTGTCGTGACAACCCGATAGCAAAAGTATTCCTAAAGTGAATAATATACCTTTTATAATCAATTGTTTCATCTTGCGCTTTTGATTTTTCAGTCAAATGTTACTTCGCCATTTACCTCATCCCAATCGGAAACCTCGAACTCAACGTTTCCGGTCTTTTCGTTATATGTCACGTTGACCAATATTTCAATAAAGTCGTTACGTCTGATAGATGTAATCTGTGATGCCTCTCCCGATGCCTTGTCCACAACGCGTATGGGAATTGTCTCCTGGTGTGTTATGTCTGCTGTGACCATCTCCTTATTCACTTTGTACAGGTAAAAATTGTTACGTCTCTGGGCATTTGAGTTGGTTGAGCTGTTACCGATAACGGAATTGTTGTTTACCGACAGGTAATAATTGCTTTTGGTACTCAGCAGACGTATGTTGTTGCTGTTTGTACTTGCCGTGAAGTAGTCCGAATTGCCAGGTGTCACAGTCAGTGGAACCTTGCTGGTGCTCACCTGTGAACTTTGCATGAAATAACCTGTAGCTCCCATCGATTCAATTGTGTATCTGTTGGTAGATGAACTGCGGTTGAATCTCCACACATAATTGTGGTTAAGCTCTCCGTTTGTCTTATACGAAGTACTCGTTCCAACGCTGCTTCCGTTTGCATAGAGGTATCTTCCTGAATTTGTGTTGTACATTATGTACATTGCACCGTCTTCTATGTTGTTGGCATTGCTTATGGCAGTGCTGCTTACGGTATATACCTCCTCGGTGCCACCCTCATATTTCAGGGCAAGCGTATAGTTGTATGTTCCGCCGTTGCTCTCGAGCATATATGTGTCAAAGATAGTCTTTTCGTTGGCACTGCCTGTATCGTTCAGCTTTGGTATCATCACACCCGGAGCAAAGGGTGTGATGGCATCCGCCGAAGTAACAACGGGTGCAACGCTCGCTGTTCCTCCCTCTGAAAAGAGGTCTGCGCTCTTTTGCGTGAATTTCTGCGGGAACGAAAGGTTTGTAATGTACAGGTCGTTCATCGAACTCTGGTTACGCACATTTATGCGCAATCTTGCGTATGTCCTTGTCAATTCTCCACTCACATAGTTTGTACCCGGTGTAAGGTTGATCTCCTTTTGGAGTGTTAGAGGGTAGGGGGTGCTGTGGTTGCACACATTATTGCCTGATGCGGTTACGGTATGTCCGGCAGCTATATTCTCTTCGTTTATATTGGAAAGATTGCCGGCAGTCTCTCCATAATTGCCATAATTTGCCACGGCATATAGTTTGTATTTCTTGCTGTAGTCAAGATTTATGAAACTTACGGTAGCTTCAGAATTGCCGTTGGTGAATCTTACGTCGTCAGCCTCAAGGACTGTTGAAGATACAACATTGTTTCCGTCTAATATAAAAACCGCAAGGCGGTACATCTTCTGTCCGTCAACAATCAGTTCATTTTCACTGACATTGCCGTCGTCGTTGAGGTCTTCTACTCCGCGTGTTTTTATAGTATTTTCCGAACCCTTTATAATAAGGTGTAGCGATGTGTTCTCATCGGAGTGGGGGAAATCGTTGTTTCTGCATGCCGTAAGCAACAGCACGCAGCATATCATCAAAATGCTATGTAATATGTTTATCCTCATTCTCATCGCTTATATTGTAATATCATGGCTCGACTCATGATAGTTCCAAGGAGCAATGCTCAATGTAATATCAACCTTTGAACCACGTACCTCGAGCATGTATGTGTATTGTTTTCCTTCTTCGTATGTTATGGCTGGGATATCCACCGGGAATATCTGTTCACCCGAATTCTTGAGTGTGTAACAGAATTGCAGTGTTCCCTCCTTTACAGTCTGTGGCACAACAAGGAGCCAACCGTTGTTGTGTGTATATTGTTCTCCTTCCAATCCGTTGTTGGATGTGTAGAGTGTATTTTCATTGTCAAATTTTATCCCCTGATGTTTCCATTTGTACATGGGTGCTGCCGACGATTCATAAGGGTGCCAGGTTATCTCCGGCGAATCATTGCCTGAGTGTACCAGATATCCAGAGGGGGAGAAAAGGTTGGTAGCATTAGTCTTGTTCTGCAACCAGCAGGATGTTACGCCTTCACCGGTGGCAGGTACAAATCCATCGACTGCCTTTACCTTGAACTTTATTGAGGCAAATATATGTTTCATGTCCAAAGGTACGGCTTCTGAAAGATTCGTTCTTCTTGTATCAATCTGTATTGCTGCAACCAAAATGTCCTCCTGCAGCGTAGAGGTATTTATAGGACCACCCTGGAATATTGTTGCATCCATCTGTGTCATCAGGGTTGTCATCAGCTTCTGCGGATAGCAGGCACGGAAATCATACACCGCAGGTGTTTGCCAATAACGCAAATCTCCGGGGTAGTACCAGTGGTCGAGAGCGTTATTTTCACTCTCTTTTATACCGTAGTTCAGTGGTGTTGCCACAAACTCTTGCATTGTGCGGTTTTGTCCATTCTGGTTCATGGTATATTGTCCCCACACGCCAATGCTTTCGTTTGTTCCGTCAGCTTTTTCTTTGCACGACTCCTTTAACACGTTGTTGTCAACCAACGCTCGTGTTTGCAAGGATTTTACATTCCAACTGATTGGGTATGGTGAAGCCGGTAGCGGCTCAAGAAACGGGTATTCCGTTTCCTGAGCACAGCCGGCAAAAATTAATGACGCTGTCAGCAAAATATATGTATGACAGAGTTTTTTCATTATTTTAAATGATTCAGAATTACTGGATTTCGTAAATCAAAGTACCCACCTGAATCCAATCCTCTGTTGTTGGCTCAAAGTAGATCTTCTTGTTCTGACCGAATGCAATACGGTAAACATATCTCTTACCCATCTCCCATGTTGTAATCTCATCTCCACCTTGCTGTCTGAAGTCAGAAAGTTTGATTGTTGCAGTATTATCAGTCGTGCTACTGTTTGAGATTTTATCATAATTGATTGTTATAGCAGCGTCTGCAGGTACATTCTGAGGAATAAGCAACAATGCAGATTCTCCCTGTGTGAACTGTGTAGGAGTTGTTGTAACATTGAATGCTGTAAAGTTAGGAGTGTAATTAGCTGATGCTGGAGTTTCCGGATTTTCCCACTTAGCTGTTCCTGTTGTCAAATTGACGCTTTCGTCAATGTTCTGGTTAAAGTCAGCTTGCTGAACAAAGCTACCACTGAGAGTTGCAGACTTAATAATGTAATCAACGTTATTATCCTCTTTTTCAGATGAGAAAATGATTGATGTCAATGCGTGGCGGAATACCAAAGGTACAGCGCCGCTTCCGTTGTTTTGCTTGTTTCTGTCTATCACACGGTCAGAATACATAAGGTCATACTGCTCGTTTGCATCAGCTTCAGTCTTGAAATCTTTAATCTGGAGACCGTTTTCTTTAAACTCAATGCTGGTAGGAGCTGTTGTCAACACTGCAGGTGAGTATGCTGCAAAAGCAAGGTTGTACTCTGCATCGGGCCAGTAATATGTGGTTGATGTTGACCAATATTGGCTTCCGTCGCCTTCGTTTACTGCTACATCACCGGTTGCATTGAAGTAGTCTTTAATACCTGTGCTTGTGCTCCATCCGTTAAACGCTCCTTTGTAAATCTTACTGAAGATCATGAAGTCCTCTCTCTTGTCATAATGAACACCGTTGATTTCGCCCTTTACATTTGCTCTTGTCTTTTTCATTACAGGAGCATCAAAGCGCATCACCTGTGCCTGTGGCTTAGGACCTTCGAAGTTCTCTTCGTTCACGCAGCTTGTCAACGCTATAGCTGACACTGCTGCCAAAAATAACATCTTTTTCATGTTAATTGAATTTAAGGTTAATAAATAGTTTTAAAATATAATGTTTTATTTATGCTTGTTATCAAATTGTTATGCTTCCTTCAATCTGTTCCCATTCGGTTACACCTGGTGCCATACCGCCACTTGTGTCTGCACCTTCAGGCGGTACAACATCAATCACTTTATCAATGATAATCCATTGATTCTCTTTTGCCATCTTTGTCTCAAAAATATCAGTGATGTGGAATGTCTCTGTCTGTACTGTATTATATATGGTCTTGAACTCAAATGTTACGTCCAAGTATCCTTCGGTGTGGGGTAGCTTGCCGAATGTGTTGAACGAGGCATATGCAACAGCAATGTCATCGCTGGTACGTGCTTTGTCCTTGCCGTTGTTCAAGTTAAAATATATGCTTGCAACATCGTCCTTTACCATCTCATTGCTGTGCATAATCTTTGAACCTGCCATACCTGAAATCAACGCTACAGCGGAGCGTACATGCTCAACTCCCTTTATGTTGAACTGAAGGTAATAGGTTTTTACTATGCTTTCGGCTGTCGGGTACGTACCCTCATTGTTCTTTATTGTATCCGGCGTTTCGAAATGATTGTGGTTGTCAATCTCTATACCTTCAATCCGGCTTACAAAAAGATGGTCGGGCTGTCGGCAAATATTTGTTGCATCGTCACCACGGGAACTGAAAAACCTGTTTGCTTCGCTTTCGCTAAGTGTATTGGTATATGCACTCATGGCGTAATATGAATTATTGTTCCTTGTCTCAATCTCATGTGTGTCGAAATTGTAAGCAAGCATATTGTATTTTCCGTTAGGCACATTCATTTTGCCTTGAATGTAGTAACCTCTTTCGTCTCTTCCGCAATCGTATAGGTATCGTTCCGATACCAACTTGTCGCTGACATCGTCAAAGAACGCTACTCGCATCATTTGTGGAGATGAGTATTCTGGCTTTTTCTTGGATTCATCATAAAATCCAAAACTTACGTTACGGATATTTTCGTTATAGTAGATGCGTATAAAGATGTTTTCATCCCATAGCATCTCCTCCAACGGTCGATGTTCGCACCCTGTGTAAAGAAACAACCCCAATAAGCATAGGCACAAGAATCTGCTTTGGAGCCATAATCTCCCCAAACTCATTGTTTGCCTCCTTTCTTTCTTGTAGTAATTTTGATAGGTAGGCTTAAAGATATCTGTGCCTTTGTGGGACCGAAGTAGTGCCAACGTCCTTCACCACCCGGTTCTCTCCACAGGATTTCGTAATTGTCGCTTGGTATAAACCTTCTATAAGGAATAGATGCATAGCCCATTGAAAGGGAGAATTCCAAGTTCATAACCTTTCCTATAGGCATGGAGTAGCCATAGGTAAGGCCGGTGCTCCAATGTTCGCCTTGGTGACAGATGCTTCTTTTCCATTGAAAATCCCATTTGCCGGATTCTGCATATATGCCTAAGAAGTGCCCGGATAGTCTGTCTCGTTCATGGTGTATTCTGTTACCGGGTATAAAACGGAACCACCAACGGACTTCGGCACCAATGCTCAGAAAGCGCATACAATACTCATTCTTTGCTTTTCCTCCTCGCCACCATGGGAATTGATGGTAATACAAAGCTGAGAAATCTCTTGTTATTGGGACTTCGATAGAGTAGTTTGGAGTCGCTAGTACATCATAGAGCAAATTGCTCTTTATTGCCATGATTGTTCTTTTTCTTGATGGAGCTTCCAGTTCTATAGGCTGTATGGTGTCAGGAAGGATAATGGTGTCTGGCTTTATCTCAAGACGCGGATTGAATGGCGTATATACACATACCCATGTAGCAACACGCAATGTAGGCATGTGATTGCGGATAATCCAATTATAGGTATGACCTTTATCAAGATTTTTTAGCAGTCTTTTTTTTGTTTCAGTGCTTGTCTTTGCATTAATTATTCCAAGCACCTTGTCGCGGTTCTGCAAGTGATAATTTGCCTCAAGTTCTGCTTTTAGTCCGTCCCAGTTCTCACCCATAGGGCGCAGATATATATGTTCGGGCATCAACACACTGCTGTCGGGCAGATTTTCCAAAAGGAATTTCTTTGCAACCAGCGTACGTTGCTCTGCAAGCCATTTGTTGCGTGCAGTTGAACCCTCGGGTGATGCATATGCATATATGGTGATACTGTCGATTTTTGTCGAATGTGCCAAAATATTTTTGATGCGGTATATCTGATAAGCGTTGTTCAGATAGTCTTCATCAATGTCAATACGGTCACTGTTATAGTAGAGCGAATAGCGGTCGTGAATGATGCTGTCAGACGTGACTTGACCGCTACAAGGGACCCCGCATGTTATCAAAATTATAGCCAGAAAAAATCCTCTCCACCTATTCATCATGTTTTTCAAGTATAATTCAGTAAATAGAATTTCTTTTTTTTGAAATTTTATGTATTGCTTACAAAATTTTGCATATATTCTACCTACAAAGTTACATACATTATATATATAACAAATGTTTTATTGCTTTTTTTAAAGAAAAAATTCATGTCTTTAAGCAAATTTTTAAACAAATTGTTCAAAATGATCTCATTTTTTTTCTTTTTGCAATCCTACCTATGACATTATGACTATCACTAACCAAAAAGGTGGCTGATTAAACAGTTTTCTCTTTTTCTTGTTTTTTTGTCATATAAAATGTAGTTTTGCAGAATTAAACAGTCTTGTATAATTATGGAATTCTTTTCTTTATTCAATACGGTTGAATTTTTCAGCGCATTCATCGTGCTTTTTGCAGTTATTGACCCTATAGGAATCATGCCGATAATATTGTCGATACGTGACAAGGGTAAAATAATCAATCCTATCAAGGCTGTACTCTATTCATTCTCTCTGATGTTTCTTTTCTTCTTTGTGGGTGACTGGATTCTCAATCTCTTTGGAGTGGATATAAACTCGTTTGCCGTTGCCGGTGCGCTCATTATATTCCTTATGGCCATTGAGATGGTGCTTGACATCGAGATTTTCAAGGATTCGTCTATAGCCGCCAACAATGCTACAATGGTTCCTGTTGTATTCCCTCTGCTTGCCGGTGCAGGTTCGTTTACAACCCTGCTTTCGCTCAAAGCTGAGTATGCTTCGGTGAATATCCTTTTTGCGCTTGTGTTGAATGCCGTTGTGGTGTTTGCTATGCTCAGTGCAACAGCTTTCCTTCAGAGGTTGCTTGGTAAAGGCGGTATATATTTTACACGCAAGTTCTTTGGTATTATCCTTCTTGCAATTTCGGTGAAACTGTTTACATCAAACCTTTCATATCTTATAAGCCAGATATCGGAAACAGCGAATTGACAAAGACAATAATCAATAAAACAGCAGAATCAGGTTGCATGCAACCTGATTCTGCTGTTTTATTGATATATTCATCTCTTCAAATGATACTTTTTCATGCCCGGGGTTTCGGCAGTCTTGAATGTTCCGTTCTCGTCGCTGTAGATGAAGTATGCGTCTATGCGCTCTTCGCTATTGCACATTTCCATTGCCTTTTCAAGCCCCATTACCATAAACGCAGTCGCCCATGCATCAGCTGTAGCGCAGTTATCGGCAATTACCGTTGCGCTGAGTAGGGAGTGTTGTACAGGGTATCCTGTACGGGGGTCTATGGTGTGGGCTATCTTTCGTCCGTTTTCCTCGCGGAAGTTGCGGTAGTTGCCCGATGTTGCCATGCTCTTGCCCGAAATGCTGATAATTTCGTGCAGACTATTGCTACCTATTGTCGGGTTCTCGATTGGCTTGCTTATACCAATGGTCCATAATTCCCCTTTGCTGTTTTTTCCTTTGGTAACCACCTCTCCTCCAATCTCAATCATATAGTTCTCTATCCCGTGGGCATCAAGTGTGGCTGCAACAGCATCGCAACCGTATCCTTTGGCTATGGCACTGCAGTCAAGCATAGTCTGTGGGTGTTGTTTGTCTATTCTGTCAAATGTTGCTGTAACTGTGTTATAACCAATGAACTGACGTAGTGAATCGATGGTCGTACTGTCGGGTATAATACCTTTTTTGAAGCCGAACCCCCATGCGTTGACAAGAGGTGCAACAGTTATGTCAAATGCTCCATCTGTCTTTGAAGAAATGCTCTGTGCAAGTGTGAACACATGAATGAACATACTGTCGGGAACAAAACAGGTGTTATTGTTTATTGCTGTTATTACAGATTCCTTATTGAATGGCGAGAGTGAGTTGTCCACTTGCATAAGTGTGCTCCTTATCTCGTTATGCAGGTCGGTTTCATTACTGTACGTTATGTTGTAAAAAGTTCCGAATATCTTACCGCTGCTTGTTATGTATGTCTTTTGCTTACCCAGTATATATACGGTTCCTATTATAAGAAAAATAAGGAATAGGATTTTCCAGAAATTGAGTCTGTTATTCATGTTTTTTGTTTTGTTATAAGAAAAATAAGGAACAGGATTTCTTGAATACTTGGTTTTTCATTCTTTATTTTTGTTTCTTAAAAGGAATATCATAGATTAGACTGTATGTGCCGCCGAAGCATGTGCTTTTGTTGATTCCGAATCCAGGAATGTACCACATCTTTGAATAGGGGGTACTCTTCTCTGTAAATCTAAATTTATAGCGTACACTCCAACCCATGTGGAATCCTTTGGCAATCTTTACCTTTATTCCTGCGCCAATTTCAGCCCATATGCTTGCTCCGTCGGCATTGCTTAGGTTCAGCGCTGTCTTGTCACCCCATACAGGGTCGGTTATTTCGGGCGTATCAATGTCGTATTTGAAATTGCACCAACCAACGCGTACCAAACCATATATGTAGTTTTTAGGGTTGGGATTATCCTTTTTTGTGTAGAAATTATAGTTGAAACCTACCTTGTAGTATGGTGCGGATGTCCTGTAGTTCATTCTGTTTGTCTCCTCGGTATAGTTGCACCAACCGTAACCGACTTCGGCAATAGGGTAGAGTTTGTTGCCGATGTTTGCCTCTATTGCTCCTTCGGCGTATGTGTATTCACCTATCAGGGAGTATATATATCCGAAAAGATCGGCTTGTATACCTATGCCGTTGAACGAGAAGAATTTGTATTCTGTATCGTTCTTCTCTTCCTTTTCGGTCTTTTGTGCCTGTACTGTTGCAGGAGTAAGCAAAAGAATGCTACTGAACAAGATATAGCTTAATATTCTCATTGTTGTCGAAATTGACGTAGTCGTTTATTATGGCAACTGAATCAATGAATGCGTTTGTGTATGTTACGTCCAGCAATCTATGATACATTGCTAATCCGCACTCCATAGAGATGAAATAGGGGTAATTCTCATGCTTTATATATAGGGTGTCGGTGGCGTTATTGTCGTAGCTGAATACAACGGTGTCACATGCATTGGTGTAGCTTATCGGCAGCTTCAGGTCTGTGGCATTTTTCAAATGGTTTATGACAATGGAATCCTCGCCGTTTACGATGAGCGAAACCGTGATGACTTCAGGAAAACTGTATTCGCTTTCAATGTTGTTTTCGTCGATGTTGTAGAATTTTATCCTGTTGTACGATGTCTTTTCTATACCGCACTCGTATCCGCTGTCGCAGCTGCCTGCAATCAATGCGCATACGGCAAGCAGTATAGCCACCACTGCTGTTGTTGCTTTTCTTATCATATCTCTTTTGAAATGTTGTATCTGTTTCTCTCTTGCGATGTGCGGCTTACAAGTTCTGCGACAAAGCCGGTCAGGAACAGCTGTGTTCCTAAGATCATCATGGTGAGTGATATGTAGAAGTAGGGTGAGTCGGTGACAAGTCGGCTCGGCATGCAGTTTGCCAATGCATACAGTTTGCTTCCACCGACCACTATTGCAGCTATGAATCCTATGAAGAACATCAATGAGCCCCAAAGGCCGAAAATATGCATTGGGCGATAGCTGAATCTTGCAAGGAACCAAAGTGACATGAGGTCGAGGTATCCATGAAAGAAGCGGCTTATTCCGAACTTGCTTTTACCGTATTTGCGTGCCTGGTGCTGTACCACACGCTCGCCAATCTTGTCGTATCCTGCATTCTTTGCGAGATAAGGGATGTAGCGGTGCATGTCGCCATAGACCTCGATGTTCTTTACGACTTCGTTGCGGTATGCCTTGAGTCCGCAGTTGAAGTCGTGCAGGTTCTTTATGCCGGACACCTTGCGTGCTGTTGCATTGAACAGTTTGGTGGGGATTGTTTTGCTCAGTGGGTCGTAGCGTTTCTTCTTGTAGCCCGAAACAAGGTCGTATCCCTCTTTTGTTATCATGTCATACAATGGCTTGATCTCGTCCGGACTGTCCTGTAGGTCGGCATCCATTGTTATTACAACATCTCCCTTGGCGCGTTCAAAACCGCAGTACAGAGCCGGTGATTTGCCATAGTTGCGGCGGAACTTTATTGCATGTATGTTGTCGTTCTTCTCCTTTAGCTGCTCAATGACTTCCCATGAGTTGTCGGTGCTACCGTCGTTTATGAAAATTATTTCATATGTAAAACTGTTTTCAGCCATTACACGTTCAATCCACGATGTCAGTTCGGGGAGCGACTCGGCTTCATTGTAAAGCGGTATGATAACAGAAATGTCCATATATTATTCTTTTGCTTGTTTATCGTTCTTCTTGACAAAAATGGCTATTACCAATGGCATGATAGTGGAACTTACGAGGTTATTGTTCATTATCTGCCATACAAAACTGCCTGTTGTTGCGTTGTCTATTATGTTTTGTGTCTCTTTTATCTGCTGTGTCATCAGTTCGTCGGCCCCGGCAATTTTCATGCTCTCATTGAGCATGTTCTGTAGCGACATGAAGAATGCTCCTTCGTCAAAGAAACGGAAATATATGTACGAAACAAGTGCGCTCAACAGTGTTGCACATATGTACATGTAAAAAACAAATGTCCATGCCTGCATATAACCCATTCGGTTTTCGCACTCATTACGGCGGAACTTTATCGCAAGTTTTGCAGCAATGAATGGTGAGGTGAAGTATAATACAAGGCATGTGAATATTGACAACATGTTTGTTGTTCCTGCGAACAGCAATAGGTACATGATGCTCCACACCGCGCCCAGTATTGTTCCATTGCGCATTGCGTTCTGGTAGAACTCTTTATTTGTTTGGGTATTCATTGTCTTTCGTTTGCTTTAATTTGCGAAGATAGGTATTTTTGATAACAAAAACAACCGGCAGTGGCTGTTTTGCTCACTGCCGGTTGTTGAAAAGGTCTGTTTTTGGTTTTATCCAATGATTTCGTGGGGTTATTCCGGGTTGTTGGCGTAGTATTCGTTCCACTCTTCGAGTACTTTCTGCCAATCGACGGCCTCGCCGTCAGCGATGGCTTCTGCCTGGACAAGTGCTTCGTCGTGTTGTCTTTTTTCGGCGTGGCGCAGCTTCATTGCTTCTATGGTCGCTTCGTCAAGTACCTGTATTCTTCCACGACGTACACATTCGTCCAAATCGGCCTGTCCGAATGCTTTTCCCTGTATGTTGAAGTCGGAAATATTGAATTCGAATACAGTACGCAGTGTGTGGCGTACCATCTTTTGTTGTGCGCGGTTGCCGGCCATCTTTCTGCCTAGTAATTTGCGTATGATGCTTATTTCGCGTTGTGAAAACTTCTTTCTTCCCATAGTCGGTATATTTTGTCCTGCTGATCGAGGCTTGTGGATTGTCTGGTGGCTGTTCGCTTATTGGCATAAAAAAAGGTGTACTGAATACACCTTCTTTTATATTTTTTCACTTCGATTACTTCTTCAAAGTCTTGCCGTAGCGGCTCATGAACTTGTCTACGCGACCAGCTGTGTCGACCAACTTAGCCTTACCTGTGTAGAATGGGTGAGAAGTGTTAGAAATTTCAAGCTTGATCAAAGGATAAGTTTCACCTTCGAATTCGATAGTCTCTTTTGTGTTGCAAGTTGACTGTGATAGGAAACAGTCGCCATTTGACATGTCCTTGAATACAACCGGACGATAAGCTGCGGGATGGATGTCTTTTTTCATTGTTATTTATTATTTAAAAATTCTTATATGCCGTTAACAAATTCTGTATATAGGCTTTCGGGGCGCAAAGGTAGTAAATATTTTTTATGTGACAAAATCTTTGCGTCTAAAAAGTTGTGTGTTTTTTATGGAAAATTCCTGTTGTGCTGTTTATTCCACGTAAAGTACCAATCCTTTTAGGTATTCGCCCTCGGGGTGGTATATGTTCACAGGGTGGTCGGCCGGCTGGGTAAGCTGGTGTAGGATGCGTACGTTGCGTTTTGCCATGGCTGCGGCTGTGAACACGGCTGTACGGAAATTCTCCTTGCTTACAACCTGCGAACATGAGAATGTGAACAGGATTCCACCTGGCTGTATCTTCTCTATTGCCTTGGCATTCAGGCGACGGTAACCTATAAGTGCATTGCGCAGGCTGTCGCGGTGCTTGGCGAATGCGGGTGGGTCAAGTATTATAAGGTTGTAGTTGTTGCCCATACGGTCGAGGAAGTCGAATGCGTCCTCGGCGTATGCCTGATGGCGTGTATCGCCTGGGAAGTTTATCTCTACATTGGCATTTGTAAGGTCAATGGCCTTTGATGAGCTGTCGACAGAGTGTACGATTTCAGCACCTCCACGCAAAGCGTAAATTGAGAAACCGCCTGTGTAACAGAACATGTTGAGCAATTTGCGTCCTTTTGCATACTTCTCGAGCAACGAACGGTTTTCGCGTTGGTCAACAAAGAAACCTGTCTTTTGACCGCGTAGCCAGTCGATGTGGAACTTTAGTCCGTATTCGGTTGAGATGTTGCTTGCATTGCCACCCATGATATAGCCGTTGTCTTTGTTGATGTCGGCTTTGTATGGGAGTGTGGTATCCGATTTGTAATATATGTTCTTAATTTTGTCACCAAGAACCTCTTTTAGTGCATCGGCTATCTGCATGCGGCTTACGTGCATGCCCACGCTGTGTGCCTGCATTACGGCTGTGTCGCCATATATGTCTATTATGAGTCCTGGAAGGTTGTCGCCCTCGCCATGGACAAGACGGTATGTGTTGTTGTCCTCGCGTGACGATATGCCTGTACGCTCGCGAAGGTCGTATGCGGTGGCAATACGTCTGTTCCAGAATTGCTGGTCGATAGGCTCGTCATTGAATGTGAGTACGCGTACAGCGATGCTACCTACCTGTACATGTCCACGTGCGATGAAACGGTGGTCGTTGGTGTACACGGTAACTACATCACCTTCTTCGGGTTGTCCGTTTATGCGTTGGATCGCTCCTGAAAATATCCAAGGGTGAAAACGTTGTAATGACTCCTCTTTGCCCTTCTTGAGTATGACATGTTTTTCCATATTATTCTTATTTTGTTTGTTTCAGTTGGTTGTATAATTTCAGGCATGCCCATGCATCGGTTGCCGCGTATGCCTTCTGCTTGTCGGTAAGCACGTCGTTTTCCCAGTTGCTGAGCTGCTGGCTCTTTGATATGCGTTGGCCAAATACTATTGCGAAAATCTTCTGCAGGCTCATGTCTTCTATACCGAACTCCTTTACATATTTCTGTAGGTCAATGAATCCTTCTGGCTTGAATTTCTTACGTTTGCCCAAAGCTTGCAGGTCGTCGTGCAACGATATGCCTACTTTGATTATGTTCTTGTTCTCAAGCAATGAAATCAATGAATCGGGCATGTCGACACGGTTTAATCTTATAAGAAAACATGTGTCGGCGGTGGATAGCTGTATAAGCGACACGCTGTGCTGTACGCCTTTCTTGAATGAGGGACGTGTCTCGGTGTCTAATCCTATAAGTGTTTCACCGGATAATGCCTTCATGGCTTTGTCCGTAGCTTCAACTGTGTCTATTGTTATAATGCGCCCCTCGAACACTACTGTGGGCATGGCGCTGATGGCACTTTTTTCGATATGTGTGCAGTAATTACTCATTATCCTCCTCTTCTTCGTCCAGGTTCGTGCTGTATCTTATGTCGTGCAATGCACGCAATGTATTTACGAGTGTCTGTCCCCAATATTGCTGGAAGTGTTCGTTGCATTCGATTATGGCATCGTGCATGGTTTCGTTTATGCCGAGTTGGAAGAGGCAGACGAAGTTCTTGATGTCCTGGTAAATGTCGGCAAGATCTTCCGAAATGCTTTTTGTTACAGGTGTATCGCTGTATTTCATTTCGGCAACGAATACGTCCAGATATGAGTCCTTGTCGGCAAGCAGGTCGAAAATGGTCATGCGGAGAACTTCGTAACTGTCCTCTGTCACGAAATCTTCCATGTCCTCATCGCTTATTTTATCTTCGTCAGGCAACATTTGTGCCTTGATGTACAACAGAGGCAGCAACTTGAGTAATGTCTCGACAAATTCCTTGCGGTCGTGCTCGTTTGTGCGTTCAAGATAAGCGCAAAATTCGGCCGCTACGGTCACGAATTCAACGGTGTTTCTCGAAAATACTATATCTTCTTTTTCCATTTTTTGTGGCATGTTCTTTTTTCTGCTCGCGAAGTTACAAAAAATAGCGGAGCTATCAGGTAAAGGTATTTATTTTTTTTCGTATCTTCGCGTTTGTGAATTTCCGGACTTGCGTTTTATATGACAATCAGCAGGTCCAGTCTTAATTGTAACAGGATTCTATATGGCTAAAAAAAATAATAAAAAAGGGGTGTTTTCATCTGTCAGGGATTGGTATCGCAAGGCTGTGCTCTTTTTCAGGAATCACAACGTGCAGTTTGTGCTCGGATTGATATTTGCAGCTTTTGCAATATTCTTGTGCAGTTCATTCATATCGTTCTTTTCAACAGGAGGTGCCGACCAGTCGGCACTTGAAGTCATAGCCGGTTCGGAGATTGATAATCCTGTCTCAAATACATCGGGCAAGGGTGGCGCTGTTGTTGCAAGATTTCTTATAAACGATTGTTTCGGTTGGGCATCAT
The DNA here is from genome assembly GCA_017555585.1 of Bacteroidaceae bacterium. Taxonomy (GTDB): domain Bacteria; phylum Bacteroidota; class Bacteroidia; order Bacteroidales; family Bacteroidaceae; genus HGM04593. The sequence goes on along the minus strand of JAFZGA010000006.1, from coordinate 23,322 downwards.
TGCTGTTTCTGCCTCTGCTGTCACTCGTTGCGATACGTCTTATGCGCCTATTCAGCTTCAGGCTTGGCCGCTGGGTGGTGTATCTCTTTTTCTGTATTGTATGGTTCTCATTGCTTTTTGCCCTATTGTTCGGTGATATTCTTGAAGAAAGTTATGTCTCTCCGGGCGGAGCGCATGGAGAATACATGAAGGCTCTGTTTGTGGAGCATATAGGTATTGTCGGTCTTGTTCTGCTTCTTGTTGTGTCGTTGATTCTTTTCATGATATATATATCACGTGATACAATCACTTGGATGAGAAATCTCTTTGCTCTCAATGCTTTGAGAAAGGAAAAGAAAACCGAGACAGCCGAAGACGCGGTTGTGGAGATTGCTGATGGTTATGACTCGGCTGAAGACGAACCGGCAACCCCGCTCCCTGTGGTGGTGACAGTTGGTGATGATACCGAACTGGAAGTTGCTGTATGTGACAATGACGATGAGGATTCTTACGAGGCATCGGGCAATGATGATGACCTTGCAATGCAGTTCGACGCAATGGCGCGTTCTATAGGACAAGCTGCAAATTCCGAAGATCCACTTCTTGCTATGGAGGTGGAGCAGGCTGAGGGTGATGAGGATATGGGTGGAAAAATGTTCCGTCCGATAAATCCCAAAGATGAATTGAGCTATTACAAGCCACCTACAATCGATCTGCTCGATGAGTATGAACAGTCTGTACAGTCAATCGACAAAGACGAGCAGGCTGCCAATGCCAATAAGATTGTTGAGGTGTTGAAGAACTTCGGTATAGAGATAAGCTCTATAAAGGCAACAGTAGGTCCTACAATCACACTTTACGAGATTACTCCTGCTCCCGGTGTCAGAATAGCGAAAATCAGAAATCTTGAAGATGATATAGCCATGAGTCTTGCTGCTCTGTGTATCCGTATCGTTGCGCCTATTCCGGGTAAGGGAACTATCGGTGTTGAGGTCCCCAATGCCCACAAGCAGATTGTTCCTATGGCTTCGCTTCTCAATAGCCGCAAATATAAGGAGACGGATATGGAGTTGCCTCTTGCGCTAGGAAAGACAATCTCGAACGAGGTGTATATGGTGGATATGGCGAAGATGCCCCACTTGCTTGTTGCCGGTGCTACCGGTATGGGTAAGTCGGTCGGTTTGAATGCTATCATCACTTCATTGCTGTTCAAGATGCACCCTGCATATCTCAAGTTTGTAATGGTCGATCCAAAAATGGTGGAGTTGAGCCTTTACGGTGTCCTCGAAAAGCACTTCCTTGCAAAGCTCGATGGTGAGAATGAACCTATTATCACTGATGTGAACAAGGTTGTACGAACTCTTAAGTCTCTTTGTGTCGAGATGGATAACCGATACAAGCTGTTGCAGATGGCATCGGTACGTTCGGTAAAGGAATATAATGCGAAATTCCTGAACAAAGAACTGCTGCCAACAAAAGGACATCGCTTTATGCCATATATAGTTGTTATCATTGATGAGTATGGCGATTTGATGATGACTGCCGGACGCGAGGTTGAACAGCCTATAGCACGTATTGCACAGAAGGCACGTGCAGTGGGAATACACATGATCATTGCAACACAGCGTCCTACCACAAATATTATAACCGGTACGATCAAGGCGAACTTCCCTGCCCGTATGGCTTTCCGTGTCATATCGGTCATTGACTCGCGTACCATACTTGACCGTTCAGGTGCCAACCAGTTGCAGGGTAGGGGTGATATGCTCTTCCTTGCCGGAAATGATCCTGTGCGTGTGCAGTGTGCTCTTGTCGAGACAAAAGAGGTTGAGCGCGTGTGTGCGCATATAGCCAAGCAACAAGGCTATCAGAATGCGTATATATTGCCTGAGCCTGACGAGGCGGTTGATATGGGTGGCGACGGTGGAGCAATGCGTGGAGAGATTTCTTCGGACAAACTCGACCCCTTGTTTGCCGAGGCTGCACGTACTGTAGTGCTAGCCCAGCATGGATCAACTTCGCTCATTCAGCGTAAGTTCAATGTCGGATTCAACCGTGCAGGTCGTATCATGGACCAGCTTTGCCATACTGGTATTGTTGGTGAACAGGAAGGCAGCAAGCCACGTCAGGTGTTGTGTGCGGATGAGGCTGATCTTGAATTCCGTCTGAAATCATTACTTTAACACAAAGTGTACTGTATTATGAAAAACATGTTTTTTTTATTGTTGTTCTTGCCGTTCTTCGCTTCTGCACAGGTGTATGATGCCGACAAGTTGCTTGACAAGGCTGTTGAGGCAATGAAAAAGGATTCGCCGTTGCAGATGGATTATTCTTATACGGTGTATGACGAGACAGGCGATGAGGTCTTGGAAGACAAAGGCGTGATGAGACTTGACGGCAACCGTTATTCGGTTGTTATGGACAAGATGGGGGTGTGGTGTGACGGAAAGACACAATGGAGCTATATGCTCGAGATTGATGAAATATATATTACCGGTGCTTCGTCGGACGAGGCGCAGAACCTTTCTCCATTGTTCATCATGGAGAACTACAGTAAAGGCTCTTCCAAAACTGCTGTGTTGCAGGACGGAATGGCTGTGCTGACTTTACAGTCAATGCAGGACAACACTATAGAAAAGGTGGAACTTTATGTCGATTCAGAAACCGCTCGCCTGAAAGCGATGAATGTTTTCATGCCAGGTCAAGGACATATTGAAATTATGCTTGATAAATATCAAATAAAGTGTAATTTTGCAGACGATGTATATAGATGCCCTGTTGAGGAGTACGACACTGCAGAGGTTGTTGATATGAGATGAATCATGCAGCGGTGTATGTTCGCCAACAGCAATGGAATGGCATCGGTTTGAGAATTAGTGAATAAATAAAGAATATTGGATAAATTGAATAAAAACTATACGATTATGAATGTAAACAGAACTAAATGTTTGGTTATCGGTTCCGGCCCTGCCGGTTATACCGCAGCGATATATGCTTCGCGTGCAAATCTTTCTCCTATACTTGTTGAAGGAATGCAGCCCGGAGGCCAGCTGACACAGACAACCGTTATTGAGAATTTCCCCGGTTTCCCACATGGAATAACTGGTCCTGAACTCATGGAGAACATGCGTCAACAGGCCATCAATGTTGGTACAGATATACGCTCGGGCAGTGTTGTTGCAGTCGATTTTGACGAATTGCCATACAAGGTGACACTTGACGACGGTAAGGTGCTTGAGGCAGATACTGTTATTGTTGCTACCGGTGCTGCTGCCAAATATCTTGGTCTTTCCGATGAAATCAAGTATCAGGGTATGGGTGTGAGCGCATGTGCTACATGTGACGGTTTCTTCTATCGCAAGAAGATCGTTGCTGTTGTTGGTGGCGGTGACACAGCTTGTGAGGAGGCAAACTATCTTGCATCGCTTGCGGCAAAGGTATATCTTATTGTACGTAAGCCATTCTTGCGTGCTTCCAAGGCAATGCAGGACCGTACCTTGGCGAATCCAAAAATCGAGGTGCTTTTCGAGCATAATACCGAGGGCCTTTTCGGTGAAGATGGTGTAGAGGGTATCCATCTTGTATCAAGAAAAGGTGAACCCGATGAGAAGCACTATGATCTTGCAATCGACGGTTTCTTCCTTGCCATCGGCCATAAACCAAATTCTGATGTGTTCAAGAAGTATCTTAAAACCGACGAGACCGGATATTTCGTTCCTACTGACGAGAGTGGTGTAAAGACACTCGTTCCCGGTGTTTTTGTTGCAGGTGACGTGGCTGATCCTCATTACCGTCAGGCCATAAACGCAGCTGCAAGCGGTTGTCGCGCGGCGCTTGAGGCAGAGAGATATTTGTCAAGATTATAATATATAATAGGTGTAGAAGGAAATATTCGCAAAGTTTTTCGGGAAATTGTTTCCTGTGAACAAAATATTTCCTATCTTTGCACCCGATTTGGTCCGAAGGGGTTGAAGAAGCCATGCTCACGAGGAGCATGCACCTCACGGAATTCACAATAAAAGCGATAAATTAAATGTACGCAATTGTTGAGATTAATGGACAGCAGTTCAAGGCTGAGGCTGGTAAGAAGCTGTTCGTGCACCACATCAAGGGTGCTCAGAATGACACAACCGTAGAGTTCGACCGCGTGTTGTTGTTGGATAAGGATGGTGCTGTAACTGTAGGTGCTCCTACTGTAGAAGGCGCAAAGGTAGTTTGCTATATCGGCAATGTTCGTGAGCAGAAGATTGTTCGCAAGTCTAAGGACGGTCAGAACATCGTTACTACACGTACTATCGACCCTGCTTTGGTTAAGGGTGATAAGGTGTTGGTATTCCACAAGCGTCGTCGTAAAGGCTACCGCAAGTTGAACGGTCACCGTCAGCAGTTCACAGAGTTAGTTGTTAAGGAAGTTATCGGTTAATTAAAAGTTTTAGTATTATGGCACATAAAAAAGGTGTTGGTAGTTCAAAGAACGGCCGTGAGTCAGCAAGTCAGAGACTTGGTGTGAAAATTTGGGGCGGTCAGGCATGTAAAGCCGGTAATATCATCGTTCGTCAGCGTGGTACAGTTCACAACCCAGGTGCAAACATCGGTATGGGTAGTGACCACACTCTCTACGCTTTGGTTGACGGTATTGTAACATTCAAACGTGGCAAGAACGACAAGAGCTTCGTTTCTGTTACTCCTTTCGCAGAGCAGAACTGATAAATCTTATCAGAAAAAAATAAAAAGGCAATCTTTAAAGATTGCCTTTTTATTTTTATTCAATGGCTATGATTCTGTCAATCTTGTTTTCGCCTGTTTTGGCTTTCTTAGGAATGTGAATCTTAAGCACACCGTGCTTTACCTTCGCCTCAATCTTTTCAGTGTCGGCATCGTCGGGCAATATCAATGTCTGCTGAAAACGTGTGTAGGAAAACTCGCGTCGGAGATAGCGTCCCTTATCCTCGCATTTGTCGGTATCGCACTTGCTGTCCTTGCATTCTTCCATATTCTTTTTGTCATCTTCGCAGCAGCACTCCTTGCCGTTCTTTGTCTCGCAGTTGCAGTTTTTCTCCATTGTGATGGTGAGGTCATTGTCGCTGTCGATATGGATCTTGAAATCTTCCTTTCGCATTCCGGCGGCTGCAACTTCCACCTTATACTCCTTTTCCCTTTCAATGACATTGATTGCCGGCACAGTACTGCTGTTGCGTACAAGAATGTCGTTGTTGAAAAAATCGTTGAAGATACTTGGAATCCATGTCTGACCTCCTCGTTTCATTAGCATACTCATATACACTTGATTTAGTTGTTAAACAATAAACGGGCAGTAACCGGACCGTGGCAATAACGACTTCTATATGATGCAGGTGTAACCAAGTCGCAGTCTCTCTTTGAGTGACTTATTGAGTGCCTGCCGGCTGCTGTCCGTTCTTGACTATATAATGAGTGTGAGTATACTTATGTTCTTGTCTTTTCTCTCTTTTATATATTATTAATGAAAGGGGTTGTCACTTCACACTGAAGTGGCAACCCCTTTGTATTATAAAATCTTTTTCGTGTTTTTAGAAACCGCGGTTACGCAACAGTGCGTCAATCTGTGGCTCGCGGCCACGGAAATTACGGTACATTGTCATACCGTCGTCGATACCTCCCGGTGTTAGAATGTGTTTGCGGAACTTCTCGGCTACTTCTTGGTTGAAGATATCGCCTGTCTCCTTGAACGCGTCGAACGCATCAGCATCAAGCACCTCAGCCCACATGTAGCTGTAATAGCCTGCGCTGTATCCTCCTCCCATGGTGTGGCTGAAATTGGTCATTCTGTAACGTGGCAGAATCTGTGACGGAATACCACGCTCGGCAAGTCTCTCGGTTTCGTAATCCATTACATTGAGGTCGGCAGGAACTTCTGTGAGTACGTGCAGGTCCATATCGCTGAGCGATGCGGCGATATACTCTACAGTGGCGAATCCTTGACCATACTTGTCGCTTTCTTGAATCTTCTCGACAAGCTCCATGGGGATGATTTCTCCGGTCTTGTAATGTTTTGCATATACGGCAAGTACCTCGGGTTCCAATGCCCAATGCTCGTTAATCTGTGAGGGCAACTCAACAAAGTCGCGTTCAACACCGCTTGCACCGCTGTACTTTACATTGCGCATGAAGTTATGGAGTGCATGGCCGAACTCATGGAACATGGTCTTTACATTGTCAATGTTCTGCAATGCAGGTGTGTTCTCTGTTGCAGGTGTCATGTTGCAGCTATTGACTACAACAGGTACAATGCGCTTGCCGTTCTCGTAACTCTGTGGGCGGAACGATGTGCACCACGCACCGGCGTTCTTGCTGTCGCGTGTGAACTGGTCGCTGTAGAAGATAGCAAGCAATGAACCGTCGCGGTCAATTACCTCATATGCCTTTGCTGTTGGTTCATACGATGGCAACTCGGCTGTTACCTCCTTGAATGTGATGCCATAGAGCTTGGTGGCTACATGGAATATTCCCTGCATCACGTTCTCTGCCTCCATGTAATTCTTTATCTCCTGCTCGTCTACGGCGAACTTAGCCTGCTTTGCTTTGTCGAGATAGTACATATAGTCCCAGCCTGCAGGTTCAAAATTCTTGCCCTCCTTACGGATTTCGGCGCGGATGTCTTCTAACTCCTGTTTTGCCTTCTCGACAGCAGGTGTCCAAACCTGATCAAGCAGTGTATATACGGCTTCCGGAGTCTTTGCCATGCGGTCCTCAAGCACCATTTCGGCAAAGTTGTGGTATCCCATCAGCTTTGCTTTCTCAAGACGCTTGGCTACAATCTTGGCGCATATTTCCTTGTTGTCATATTCGTTGTCCTGATTTCCACGATTGTAGTAGGCATTATATACCTTTTCGCGAAGTTCGCGGTTCTCGCAATACTGCAATACCGGGTTGCAGCTTGGGCGTTGCATGTTGAACATCCACTTTCCCGGTTGGCCGTTGTCGGCAGCCATCTTTGCCGCAGCGTCTATGTTGGCCTGTGGCAGTCCTTTCAGCTCCTCAAGGCTTTCGGCAACAACGAATGTGTTGTTTGTTTCGCGTAACAGGTTCTGTGAAAATGTAAGTTGCAGCATCGAAAGCTCCTTGTTTATCTCGCGTAGCTTGGCTTTCTTTTCTTCGTTGAGGTTCGCACCGCTGTTTACGAAGCGTTTGTATATGTTCTCAAGGATTTTTGCCTCTTCGGCAGTCAACGTCAGTGACTCGCGTTTGTCGTACACTGCTTTTACACGTGAGAACAGGTCTTCGTTGAGATAAATATCGTCGTTGTGTGCTGAGAAGAGAGGGGACATTTCTTTCTGCAATGCACGCATCTCTTCAGTTGAGTTACTGCTTGACAATGGGCTGAATGTGCCGCGTACCTTGCGTAGCAGTTTGCCGCACTGATCAAGCGCAACGATGGTGTTATCGAATGTAGGAGCGTCGCTGTTGTTTGTTATGGCTTCAATCTCCTTTTTCTGCTCTTCCATACCAAGCAACATGCCTTCGCGGTAGTTGTCGATGGTAATCTCTGTGAACGGAGCAATGTTGTGCTTTGTATCAAACTCATTCAGTAATGGATTGTTGGGCTTTTCATTCCCGCATCCGCAGGCAGCCAATGCAACGGCCGCTGCAATAATCTGTTTCATAAATTTCATATAGGTTGGATTTTTGTGTAGTATGGATATGATTCCTGCATGGCAGTATCAGATATGTGCAATGCCTTCGATCTCCACAAGCAGTTCAGGGCGGCAGACATCGGCTACAAGGTAGTGCTTTTGTGCAGCAGAATAGTGGGTGTCCATGTAATCCTTTACGGCACCGATATCCTCTTTGCGCTTTACATAAACCCTTAAAAGGTCGTAGCATGCACCGTTGTTCTCAGTTGGTATATTCTTTTTTGATACGAGCTTGTCCATTATTTCCATTGTTTCGGCAGTCTGTTCAACGGCATTCTTTGCGGCAATGCTCTGTTCGCCCTTTATTGCAGCTGTGCCCGAGATGAAAATGGTATTGCCAAGCAGGCGTGCACGTTCAAATTTTGGTGTGGTTCTCTCTTTCAGTTCCTCTATCACCTTTCCGTCAAGGACATTCTGCGAGTAGTTGTGTGCAGCAATCTGCAACGGGTTGTCTATTGGCAGGTTCTTGTCGTGGCTCTTGATGGCATTGACCTCTACCACCACGCCGCCGGCATCAGTGCCTATACCTGTTGCTGCCGGGTAACCGTTATCCCATTGGCATTTGTTGTAGAATATTGAACGCGCATCGTTGAACTCCTGATAGTTCTGGCTACCGTCGTTGAGTATGGTAATGCCTTGTATGTAGTTCCATTGGCGGTATATGTCGCTTGGCTTGAAGCCGTTGCTCTGCAACATCTTTTCAATACCCTTGAAAATGCTTCCTGCCTGCCCATAGGTGCTTTCCGACATATCATCAGGTATTATTCCGCCTGTTATCAGTTCGGCACATTCGTCTTTCTTCAGCAATGTGAAATTGCGATGACGCTCAACAGTTGCAGAACTGTCGGTGAGGAATGTAACCTCAGCAACAAGCCTCTGTGTAGCTGTCTCCTGTGCAATGTAGCTGATAAGCGGTGCATCAGCAGGATAATATCCCTGTACAACGTTTCTGATGGTGGCTATGTTCTGCAGATACTCCCCATTGTCCTGGACTTTGCCGAAAAATGCAATTTTAAGGATGGTTTTTGTGTTCTCTATCTGTGTAAGCACCGATAGGCACATATCCTCGATTGTGCCTGCTGTTTTTGAAAAAACTATTGTCTGCGCTTTACTGAACATACCCTTTATACAATATTTCAGTTGCGAATTTACAAAAATATTTCGTATATAGGAAATTTATACCAACTTGAAACGCAAACGAAGAGTTCCGTTTTCCCATGAATGGCTGATAATCTTGAATGTTCCTATCTCGCTTGTGTTGGAAACATGCGCTCCAATACATGCGCAAATGTCGTAATCGCCTATGCGTACAATACGCAGTGTCTCACTTGCGTCTGTCGGCAGTTTGCCCAGGTCTACTCCAGCAGGAACGTTCTCCCTGGAAACAAATTCTATGCATACAGGAAGGTTCTGCCTTATGACCTCGTTTACCCTGTCCTCGATCTCTGCTATCTGCTCTGCTGTAGGCTCGCAGGGTAGTGTGTAGTCACATTTGCTCTTCTTGCGTTCTATGTGTGCATTACGGCTACGCTCGCATCCGAACATTCTTATCATGGTCTGATTTAAAAGATGTTCTGTGGTGTGCATAGGCGCTATTGACATATCTTGAAACTTTGCTGCTGGTTGGTTTATTTCCATAATGTTCGTTATAGTTCTACAATGTATCTCTTTTTAAGGTATTCCAGCCATTCTTTTTGTTCGTCCTGCTTAAAACAAGAATCTATGAGCTTAAACAATGATTCGTATGTTAGGTCTATAAAACTATTACAGCCTTTCTCGGTAAGCAATTGTTTATATTCTGGTATGGCATATTGATGGAAGTGCTTGTTGCCTTCGGGGTAAAGGTGTATATAATGAAATCTTTTGATTTCGCCTTTTCGCAGCATTGAATATCCTAATATATGGTTACGCCATATTTGTCTCAGGTGGTTAGCTTTAATGAATGAACTTATATCTAAACTTGGAATGAAATAATTGGATTCTTCGCTCACTTGTCGGTATCTTCCATTGGGATTCTTAATATCCTTTTTCTCCTTATCCCTAATCCGATAACCGTTTTCAGTGTATTTTACTTCAATTCCAATGCCACCTTTGTCATCTTCGGTCGTAGTGTATTCAATGAAAGTGTCGAAAGATGTACCATCTTTCAAATATTCACTTCTTTTTGGTGATTTGCCTGCAAACTCAATATATATATTATCTATGCGTAAAATGCCTCCTCCGATAACTTCGTTGAACAGTGCTGTTGCAGCAAGCTTATCCTTTTCCATAGGAGTAAATATATTATAAGGGATATGTTCACTCCTTAACATATTTGAAAAAAGAGCCGATGTTCCAAATGCTCTCTTTTTTTGTATAAAATCCCTATATGTGTCGCAAAATATCAATCCTTTTTTCGCTGCGTCGGGTGTTAGTATTACTTGTGGGTTCTTCTCATCGTAAAAGTCATTCAATACATTTTCCCTAAATGCGAACTGATGAGCACGTGCCTTTGCTTTAAACTCATCATCATAGCGATATGTTTTGTCCGTTATCATTTTTTGTTCGCGATTTTGCTCTCCGTTATGCATTGGTGGATGCTCCGCTTTGCCTTCGGCGAAATTGCTGACGCTCGGTATAACGCAAGCAGGCTTGCTTTCTGCACTCGCTGAACCGCAATTTTGTTTGTGGTTGTTTAGTTGAGGTGTTTCGGTTGTCATTGGTTCTGTTGGTTAATGAGGTTTACAACTACTTTTACCATTATATCTTTCTCTTCGGTGCGGCTCTCGGCAATCATTAATGTGAGGGCAACAAGGGTGTTGTCGGCTATTCGTTTGCTACCGTCGGTGCGGTATAGTATGCCGTTACGCTCCATAAACAATAGGAACAACATTGCTGCAATGCGTTTGTTGCCGTCGCTGAACGAGTGGTTCTTTGTAACAAGATAGAGTAGCATCGCAGCTTTTTCCTCAACACTTGGATATAATTCTACACCGCCGAATGTCTGGTATATCTGCCCTATTGAACTTTTGAAAGAGTTGTCTTTTTCGTTTGCAAACAGGTTGCTCTCACCGAATTTCTCTTTGAGGCTCAGTATCGCTTCCATCGCATTTTCATATGTTGCGTGAAAACGCTCCTCTTTGGTGGTGTTTTCAATTGTCAGTTGCTGATAGTCGTAGCGGTCGAGGGTATCAAGTGCATAGACATAATCTGTAACAACTGATAGCAAGCCCGTTGATTGTTCATCACTCAACTTTTCTTGTGAATGAACAGTATGTGCAAGCATGCGGACAACATCTTTAAGCTCGTTATAATGTTCAATTCTAATCTTGTCGTTGATGGCATAACCTTTTACAATATAGTCTTTGAGAACACGATTTGCCCAAATGCGGAATTGTGTGCCTCGTTTGCTTTTTACGCGGTAGCCGACGGAAATAATGACATCTAAACTATAAACCTTTGTTGGTTTGTATTTAGAAAAAGTATTATGCAAAATTTGCATATTACTATTTTCTTCAAGTTCTCCCTCTTTAAATACATTGGTGATATGTCTTGCAACTACAGATTGGTCTTTGTCAAATAATAGACTCATCTGTGCTTGTGAAAGCCAAACGGTTTCATTCTCCAATTTTACATCAAGCGAAATGGTGTTGTCATCGCTTGTGTATATTGCTATTGGTGATATGTCAAACTCTCCGTTATGCATTGGAGGAAACTCCGCTTTGCCTTCGGCGAAATTGCTGGCGCTCGGTATAACGCAAGCAGGCTTGCTTTCTGCACTCGCTGAACCGCAATTTTGTTTGTGGTCGTTGAGTTGTATGTTTTCGTTCATTGTCATTGTCGTTTTTGTTGATAAAGAAAAAACGGGAATGATCCCGTTTTTTCTTATGCATCGTGGATGATGGTCTTCAGCATCTCCAGGAATTTGTTCACATCTAATTCGGCTCCCAAAACCTCGCCTTCCTTGAAACCGTCGGGGCGTAAAATTAGGTATGTCGGAAAGATGAAAATATTGTATTTCTTCGCTATTTCCTGTCCTGTTCCACCGTCCTCGCCGTCAATCGTTATAGGAACAAAATGATCGTTCACATATTTGCCACACTCAGGATTGGGGAATACAGTCTTTTCCATTTTCTTGCAAGGACCGCATGTCTTTGTATGGAAATTTACGAGAACTAATTTGCTGTCTGCCTTTGCCTTTTCAAGCGCCTGCTCAAGAGTGATATCATAAAATACCGTTCCTTGCTCCTCAACCACCTCTTTTACTTCTATGTTGGTATCTGTCGCTTTCGTAGTGTCTTGTGGGTTGGATTTTGCATTACCGCAAGCACATATTGCTCCGATAAAGCAACATATTAAAATCACTCTTTTCATTTCATAGTAACACTTAAAAGTTGTTTGTATAATCTTCTGTGACAAATGTAAGACAAATGTTGAATTGATGAAGCAAAAAAGTGAATTATTTTGTAAAAAACTTTTTTATTTTAAACGTTATTTTGTTTTGTTCACTCCACTTCTATTGTCTTTTTGTTAATTTACAGTCGATTATTCCAACATACTGCAGGCTTCATTCCATACGGTTCCGTTGATGTCGGCAGGCATAATCCAACCACCTTGTGGGCTAAGGTTGCATCTGCCTGTTACAGGGCCGTCTGGCATGCATGAGCGCTTGAACTGCTGTGTGAAGAAGCGGCGCATGAATGTGGTTAGCCATTTCTTGATTGTTTCGGCATTGTATGTGCCATTGAAAGCTCTCTTTGCCATGAAGTATATCTTCTCCGGTGTAAAACCGTTGTGTATGAAGTGGTAAAGGAAAAAGTCATGCAACTCGTACGGGCCAACCAGGTCCTCGGTCTTTTGCTTGATGTTGCCGTTATTGTCGGCAGGAATAAGCTCTGGAGATATAGGTGTGTCAACAATGTCCAACAGTGTCTCCTTGACCTCTGTGTCTGCGTTGTTTTCTGCGACATGTCGCACAAGGTGCTGCATGAGTGTCTTGGGCACTGATGCATTCACTCCGTACATGCTCATATGGTCGCCGTTGTATGTAGCCCATCCCAATGCAAGTTCCGAGAGATCGCCTGTACCTACAACTATGCCGTTTGTCTTGTTGGCAATATCCATCAGTATCTGTGTACGTTCGCGTGCCTGTGAATTCTCGTATGTCACGTCGTGATTGTCGATATCATGCTCAATGTCCTTGAAATGCTGTATACATGCCTCTTTTATCGATATTTCCTTTATGGTGACACCCATGCTCTCCATCAGTTTGATGGCATTGTTGTATGTGCGTCCCGAGGTTCCGAATCCTGGCATTGTAACAGCTATTATATCTGTGTTTGTCTTGCCTGCAAGCTGGCAAGCCTTTTCTGTGACGAGCAGTGCAAGGGTTGAGTCCAATCCTCCTGATATGCCAATGACGCATGTTGCGGCTCTTGTGTGGCGTATTCTCTGTGCAAGGGCTGTCGACTGAATCATGAAAATTTCCTCGAGACGTCTTGGCGCCATCTCGCCCTTTGGTATGAACGGTAGCGGATTGAATGTCCTTGCCGGTTCGATATTGTCATCGGCTCTCTGTTCAATGTTTATGTATGCAATGCCGTTACCCATGAAATTGCTGTCGCCACGGCGACTGTTTTTCACCTTTTCCACGTCAATGTCAGTAATGGTGTAGCATGTTTCTGTCATGAATCTACCACTTTCTGCAATTATGTTTCCACACTCGGCAATGGCATTGTATCCTGCGTATGCCGAACGGCTTGTCGATTCTCCCGTTCCACTGTTGGCGTGCAAGTACACGCTCTTGTATCGTCTGCTGTCGGCTTCTATTCTGTTCTTTGTCTGTCTGTTGCCGTCAGCGAGTTCCTCTATCGCGCTTGGATTCAGTATTATCTCTGCTCCGTTGCATGCGAGTACAGCACCCGGTGCTATCGGTGCCAGGCTCTCGTAGCCTGTCTCTATACCGAAGCTGTAGTTGCCGGTAGTGAATATTGCCTCTTTTATTATAGGGGCTTCCATAGTTGCAATCCTTACGGTTGCATTGCAGGGTAGTGTATTTCCGCTTGTGAACCAACGCTGTTCGTTAGCCATACCGTTGCTCAGGATTTTCTTAGGAACAATACCGTTTATCCTACCCTGATGCATTACTACCATGCAGTTGTATAGTGCGTTGCAGTGCTGTACAGGTGCACCGAATACAATTATTGGATTAAGTTCTTTTGTCCCGTTGGCAATGTCTGTTATTGCCTTTTCGCACTCCTTGATGAATGTCTGTTGCAAGAACAGGTCACCGCAGTTGCTCGATGTCAGGCATAGTTCGGGAAACAGAATGAGCTCAACGTTCTTTTCTGCAAGTTCTTTTACGATGGCTGTTATTGCCGTTGCATTTCTTCTGCAATCGCCGGCTGTTATTGCCGGAACGGCTGTTGCTGTTCTTGTGAAACCGTATTTCATGTTAAATGGTATTTTTGTATTGACAAAAATAGTTCTTTGTAGTTGTTTTTGCAAATAAAACAGACACATGCGCGCATGTGTCTGTCCTGAATTACTTTATTATGATTTTTTTTCCGTTCTTGATGTATATGCCTGGTCGGGTAATGCTGTTTATGTGGCGGCCTGTAAGGTCATGTATGACATTCTCTTTGTCTTCTGCTTCAATCTCTTCGACCGATGTCGGGTACTTTACAACAAATGTGAATGTCGTTTCCGGTATCGATTCGAGTTCGTCCATGTCACTGTTTGCGTTTTCGCAATAAATGAGAGCGTTCTCTATTGTAAAGGAGTATGTTCCAGCATCTGTTAGCGGAGTTGCAGCAACGAATTTCAACGATGTAGCCTCTTCATCGGTTGTTGTCTTGCTGAATTTGTAGCTTTTATTGTTGCTGTCAGTGACTGTTATCTCTGTGATAGCTCCATGCAATGCTGCCTTGTTGAACTCTATTACAATTTCATTTACCGAGTCGTATATGTCTTTGCTGTTTGGGGTTACGTTTGTTATCTTCAGTGCCTCCTCTACAATAAATGTATATGTTATATCCTTGGCTATTGTCAGTGTGGTGTTGCTCATGGCACTGACATACTCCTTTTTCAATACAAAAGTATATTCGCCCGAAACAATGATAGGCTCGGCTGTCATGAGACAAAGCGCATTGCTGTTGCATTTCTCGCCCCAGCTGTCAATGTCCGATACCGACAATTTGTATTCCTTACCGCTCTTGTCGGTAATTACGGCATTGGCTGCTTTGATGTTTATGTCCTGGTTAAACTCGAAATAGAGGTACTGCAGACTGTTTGAAATATCGTTGTTCGAGGGGTTGGCGTATGTGACCTCAAGTATTTCGTTGTTGGCAACAGTATATCTCGCAATAATCTCCTTGTTTGTCTTGGCGAGGCCTGTAGGGTCTATGGTGAACACACCTGCTGGGAATACAATCTTGTAGTCGTCACTGCTCTTGATTGGCTCGTCAAGGGTAAACTCAATGGTGTTGCTGTCTATTACATCTACATTGTCGAACTCTTTTTTCGAGGTGTCATAACCGATGTTGTAATAGGCGTACAGCTTGTTGGTCTCTTTGTATTTAAGACCACCTTCGCATGTGACAGTGAGTTTTGAGAATTCTGTCAAGGTCTCTCCGTCCTGTGGAGTGATGGTGATTGTGGGGTATTCCGCAGCATTGTATATGAATGGGAGTGCGTGGCTGTCATCGATATTGTCGGACAGGCAAAAAGCCTTCTCCTGTATGCCGTATGCGATGAATTTACCTTTTGAAGTGTTCTTGATTGTGGCGCTTGATGTCGCGTTGTCTATACTGATGCTCCATACAGCACCGGCTGTCGGCATTTTCTTTGCAGCGCACAATGTGTTATTGTTGTCCATGTAAAGGTATCGTCCGTATGTGTCCTGTATGGTGTATCCGTTGTTGGTGCTTGTGAAGGTGAAACCGTCGAATTCGTTGGTTTCAATGTATTTGCTTTTTGAGTTTGCAACGTTGCGGGTGTTCAAGTTACCGCTTTCTATATGCTCATAGAAAGAGCTGGCAACCATGTTGTCGTAGTTTATAATGTGTTTGCCGTTTTTTACTTCATTGGCTTTTGCATACAGTGATATTGGTGAAATGGCATAGTACTCGCTCGATACATCACTGTATATCTTGTTCCCTTTATCATCGGTTACGAATGCGACTGCATTGATGGTTTTTGTTGCAAGTATTGACAGTGAGCCGTATAGCTTTGAACCTTCTGTTATTGGGCTTTTGCCACGGTCGTTGTAATATATTGTAGCACCGGTGGTTTCTGTAGTGAACTTGAGTGCGTCGTTGCCTGTGAGTTTTTCATAAACACCGCTCTTGACCGAGAATACAGGTGCTGCAACTTGCAGTCCGTATGTGGCCGTTACAGTTTCGCTCCATGTACCGTTGGCATATGACGCGGCTGTGACTGTTGTACTTGTGCCGAACTTGCTGATGGAGATTGCATCGGTATATTTGTTGCTATCTTTTGTCGGCACTGTGCCGTCAAGGGTGTAATATATGTCGTTACCGCTGATTTCAATGCTGAACGGGTTGTAGTATGTTCCGGCAGCAGTGTTGAATACGGGGGCTGTAACTTGTGCAGACATTGCTGTTGTCATGACAGCAAAGAGTAGTAGGATAGTTGTTCTTTTCATTATGATTTGCCTGTTGTTTAGTTTTGCAATATTCTTCGGCAAAATTACGAAAAAAATAGTACAAATAAAAATGTCCGATGATCCATCGGACATTTTTATTTGTATTTAAGTCAATTACTTAACTGACTCTTTCGCTTCTCGCAAGTGCTTTGCGTTAAGTTTGTAATTGTAACTTTGAGAATGCCGCCTTTTCGGCATCCCGCGCAGTGCAATTTGCACCCGCACTACGCGCGACCAAGTGCCGGCGACAATCTCTAGGTTTTGGTGAATTATTTCACCAAAACTTTCTTGCCGTTTACAATATAGATTCCGGCATTTGCGGCGTTCTTGACACGACGGCCTGTGATGTCGTAGATTACTGTGTTTGCGCTCTCTGCATCTACGCCCTTGATAGCTGTGCTACCGGTTACAGTCCATGTGTAGGTGCCTTCGCAGTAGCCTGTTGCATTGTACATGTATGTTGATGAATCATATCCATAATCTACAACAATTTGTGAAACATCAAGTGTGTATTTGCCTGCAACAGTTATTGGTTCTGCAATCATATTCCAGGTTTCGTCATATCCACCACAGATGTATTCAAGCTGGCTATAGCTCAAAGAAGGATTGTAGTTCTCGGTCAATTTGTATTCGTTGCCGTTTTCATCTTTCAAGAAAATTACACTTGAAATTGTCTGCCAGTTCTCGTCATAAGCAAGCATAACATCTTGATTGAATGTGATGATAATCTTTTCGATCTGTCCAACTTCACCTTCTGCAGGTGTCACGTCTATAATTTCCAAAGGAACAACATCTACAGGTGCATTGATTCTGAACACCAAGTTCTTCTCTTCGTTGTTGAATTCACCGTTCATTGTGAACATTCCTGCAGGGATAGTGATGTAATATGTACCCACCTCGGTAAATGTCTCACCGAATGTGATAACGATATTTGTTGTTGCTTTGCCTTCTTTCTCATCAACAGTCTCTACAATTTCTGCTGTACCCTCAAACTCTGTACCTGCACTTGTAAACAACCATGTTGCGTTAGCGTCGTTGAGCTTGAGTTCTGTAAGATTGTCAAAGCTGATAGTCAGCTTGCTGAATTCTTTTGTTACCTCAGTATAGTCATAATCGGTCCACCATGTTGGTTCTGGGATAACAGTCTCAATTGTCAATGTGAATGTCATTTCCTCTGAGACTGCACCATCTTCGCTAGTAAATACACCTGCAGGGAATGTTATAGTGTATGTACCTGCCTGAGAGATAGAGTTGTCAAGCATAACGAATGCGCTGGTCTTTGCGCCATTGAAGATGAGAGACGTAACGTTGCATACAACTTCGTTGTTGGCATCAACAATTTGAATGTCTGCCTCAGGAGCGGTGTATTCTACTGCCTTGTTGAAAGCGATAGTAACGTCGCCGTCACCCCAAATTGTCGATACTGGCTCTGATGGAGAAATTGTTGCTACAATAGGATCAACTTCTGGTAGTTCTGGCTCTGGAGTAACAGTTGTTTCTACCTCAACAAGTTCGAACTTGGCAGCCATGTCTGCAGGAGCATCACAGAATGGGTAGTATACACCAGATACAAGCTCTACCTTGAAATAATTCTGTCCGTTCATGATATAATAAGTACCATCTTCATTTGCAACAAAATTCAGAAGAGTTCCACTGTCAAGTGCGTCAACGTTCCACTGCTGGCAGTAGATGTATTTGCCGCTCTTGGTTTTCAATCTGTAACTGCTTTCTTCCTGCTCGAAAGTAAAGATCTGGTCGTCGCTCTCTGCGTACTCAACAGAATTGACACCACCATTGGTGCCTTCTGTATGAGCATCATAATTCGATGCATTCAGGTATGTACCAGACGCTACATCCTTCAGACGATACTCTTTGTTAGTATCAATCTGTGCAAACGCTGTGGTTACTGCTGCAACCATCAACGCCAAGAAACAAGAAAAGTGTAATTTTCTCATAAGCTAATTTTTTAAGTTTATAAATAATATTTAATATGTTTTAATCTCTTTTTGGAAATTGGTTCGTTTTTCCCCTTTTTTGTTATTAAAAAGATTATTCTATTCGCAAATGTATGTAAAAAATATAAAACAAATTGCCAAAATGGTGATTTTTTGCTTTTTTTATGCTTTTTTGTGAATGGAATAATAGAACCGACCACTCGGCAACGCTGCCAGGTGGTCGGTTCCGCTATTTGTTTTTTTTACTTTACAAGAACTTTTGTTCCGTTTATGATGTATATGCCTGAGTTTGTGATCTTTGTGACACGACGGCCTGTGAGGTCGTATATCACGTTGTTTTCAACATCGGCATTCACACCGTCGATACCAGTCTCATTGTATACGGTGAGGTCGATTCTGATATCTTCGGCAGGGCTCTTGCCTGTGATTTCGCTGACAATGCATTCTGCCGGAATTATTATATAATAGCTTCCGTTGTCGGCGATGGCATGTTGGAGAGTAATTGTCAAATTTGAACCGTAGTGAGCCCAGTTACCCATACCGGCAGGGAATGCATAGTTGTCGGCATTGTATATAGGGAACATGTCTTCCGATGTGATGCCTTCGAATCTTACATCCTCGCTGAATGTTATTGTGATTGTTGTAAGCTCCTCAGCAGAAGCCGGTGTGTAGCTCAATACGTGTGGTGGGTTAGAGATACCATAGAGCGATGGGTAGATATCTGTTGCTGTTGCACTCTCCTCTCTGATGGCAACAATGGCATTGTTCTTGTATGCAAGTACGTATCCCTCTCTCTTGATCTTTGCAATACCGTTTTCTATTGTAATATCCCATTCTGTCTGGTGGTGTGTGGTACTTGTCTTTATTTCGTCCTTTGTGCTGATGGCCGATGCTGTGAGGTACAAACCGTTTGCATCAGTGATATAGAATTTGCCGTTACCAGCACTTGCAAAGTCGTAGGCATAATATACTGCTTCTGTTGCGTTGTCATCGTTTATCTCTGCTGCTTTCACAGGAAGTATTCCGTTGTTGAATGGCAGTGCAATGCAGCCATTGGCTGTAATGAAATATTTACCGCTTGCCATGACTGTTGCTTTGGGGTATGTTACCTCTTCTGAAATTATATACTCTGCAACCGATGACTCGCTTGTGTATGTCTGACCTTCGTATGTGAATTCAAGAACAACTTTCAATGTGCATGATTCTTCGATGATTATCTGGTTGTTTTCGATCTCGTCACATTCTGCATCGGGTTCATATCCGTCGGTTGTATAATAGTAAACGACATCCTCAACACCTTCAATCTCTGTGGTTGGTGAAGACACTGTTACTGTAACGGGGTCTGTGTACACGCCTGAACCGTTATCGAATACAGGAGCTGTTATTGTGAGGGCATTCTCGCTTGCTGCAGGATAAACCTTGATGTATGTGATGAATACTACGCTTGAATAGTTGCCACCACCTTGTCCGATGACAAGTTCGTAAACGTTGCCTGCTGCCTGATACTCTGCTGCAATGTCGTATGTGTGTGAATCGGTAAGGCCAGCAACAGCTGTGCTCACAGCAATGTCACCTACATAAATGTTGAGATCGGCATTCTTGTAGCTTGATGCTTTTGAATGTCCTATAACCTCAATCTTTTCTACATCAAAGTCGAATGCTGGAAGAACAATCTTGGTACCGATGTTCTGCATGCGCAAACAGTCGCCGTCGTAGTAGAAATTACCCTTGTTTTTTCGTGGGTTGATGGTTATGGTGTTTGCACCGTCGGTAAGTACGGTCTCGCTTTTTACTCCCGAGAAGTTTGTCGCTTCGTATGTTGGAATACCCCATGGGTTAGTTACGAAATCGAACACTACGGTCTGGTTAACCTGTGCTGTGGCTGTTGTTACAAACAGTGCACATAACAAAGTGAATAGTGATGTAATTTTTTTCATAAGCATATTTGTTTGTTGTTTATATATCTGCGTAATGCTTTGTGTGTCAATTTGACAGCCAAATATCTGTCTATTGTTGTTTTTTATTGGTGTGCTGTCTTTTGACATTCTTTTAGTTTGCAAAATTAATGTTTTTTTCCTCATTGTATGTTGAAAATGCAATAAAAATCACCCGAATGCTTGTATAATGAGAAAAAAAGAGTACCTTTGCACCATGAATATGAAAATGTTCGTAAATATGGCCGGTGGGCTGTGATCATGAAGAACATTTACAAGTATATGGGTAAGTCCTGTACGGCCAGCTCCTGATGAATCCTCCAGGGCTTGACCGCAGCAAAGGTAAATCGGTTGTAGCGGCGCGATGCAGATTGCTTACCCACCCATAATCAAGGCGGATAGTTTAACTGTCCGCCTTGATTCTTTAGTATGGGTTTGTGATGTCCGTGCTATGCGTTTCAAGCTATAGCCTTTTTTCTATCTCCTTTTTGAGGTTGTCGTCGATGTCGGTAAAGACATGATTTAAGATTCCTATAGATACGGTTTGCGATTCCCCGTCGAATGTAACCTTTCCTATGCTGAAAAGGAAATGGTTTTTTACAGTAAGCCTGCTGTCGATTACGATGTTGGATACTCCAGAAACCAATGAAGAGGCAAAAAGAGCAAATGTCTTTTCGTTCTCTTCTGTAATGCCTTCGGTCATCCTGTCATCAATGAGGTTGTTTACGGTTTCCATTATGGCATCAGAGTGTGCCTCCTTGTCGGGGCATGAAACAACGCAGAAGCCTGCTATAAACACTAAAATCAATATAAAAAGGAGAAAATTTTTCATATGTGGTTATTGGGTTTTGATTTTGGAATAAATCTTTGGACTAATTGACTCTTAATCAATGTGTCTGGTTTTGTGGAATTCTCGGGCAAACTTATAAATTATCCCGGATATCTCCAACTCCTAAATCGGTGTTGTCGATGAGGACTTCTATTTTCTCGTTATCCTTTATTTCCGGATATACATCCTTGATGAACCATTTCGCTAGCTCTTCATCGCGCTTTACAGTTGTGCTGTTGTTGCAGAACAGGTTTACACTGAAATACTCGAAGTGTTGCATGGCAACGGCAATGTCGTTCAATATTCTCTCCTTGCTGTCGCCTTGAGTGCAGCAGAGAAGGCATACTCCCTTGAAATGTTCTGCAACATCAGTGGCTGTCGCGTCATCGGGCACTCCTTTGTTCCAACTTTTACGCAATTGTGCATCGAAACTCTCGATGCCGCAACGGAACTTCACCGTTGCCGGTGTAAACTGTTTGGCGAACTCTGTGAGCCTGTTGCGGTACATGTAGTGCGCTTCGAACCATAGTTCCTCTATTCCTTTTTCAGCAACAATCTCTTTTATGTAATTGATTGTATCTTCATCAAGTTCCATTGCTGAGCCTGAATTGATGATGTCGAGCCTCTTGTATTTGCCGGTAACGCAGTCGAGAACAGCTTTGTTCGTGGCAAATGGGGTAGGGCTGACATCGCTGTGGTAGTCGCAGAATGTACACTTGCCCCAACGGCAACCGCGCCCCTGCAACAGCAGGAACTCACGTGGCAACTTTGTTTCTATGAGTGAATAACGGTCCATTGGGTGTTTTTGAAAGTATGGTAAAGGTAATACTTTTTCATGATAATACGACAATGTTTGCAGGTATTTGACTCTTGAAATAGTACAACGATTTGGATATCTCAATATTAATAGGTAGATTTGCGTGGTTCTCTGACGGACTTTATGTAATACTAATACTGTTTTGATATGAAGAAATTTGCAGTTCTTTTATATGTTCTATTCTCTTTTGCGATGATTCACGCGCAGGACCATTTGGCTTTTAAAGGTGTGCCTATTGACGGTACTCTTGATGAGTTTGTAGCGTGTCTGGAGGAAGCTGGTTTGATGTACGAGGGTGGTGAAAATGGAACGGCGTTGCTACATGGTGACTTTGCCGGTTTCAGAAACTGCAATATCCGTGTTGAGACTCTGCAGAGTTATGATATCGTCAATCATGTGACGGTTTCGTTTGAAGCACAGAATAATTGGAAGAAGTTGTGCAGGAACTACTCTTCGTTAAAAGAGATGCTTACCAAAAAATACGGCAAGTGTACTGAATGTGTCGAGAAATTTGACAGTCAATATTCGCCAAGCAATGACGGAAGCAGAATGACGTTGCTTTATTTGGGCAAATGCAATTATTATGCAATTTGGGAAATGGAGAATGGAATTATTAAACTAGATATAGTTAAGGGTAGCACAGTGCTATCAAACGGAATGTCCAGATTACAATATTGGGATAAAAGCAATACAGAGCTTCTTCAGCAGAAGGTATTGGACGATTTGTAATGCATCTATTAATATTGAAAAATCAGCATCCCGGTTGCAACCAGGCTGCTGATTTTGTTACTTGCCCTATTTGTTTGGACCTGTCTACTTGTCATTCTGGGTGGGTTTTGCTATTTCGCGTATCAGTATCGACTGTGTCGCAAGTGCTATAGCTCCCATAATGCCAATTAGCCAATCTTTTTGTTTGATACCTATAGATAATAAAGCAATACCTATGGCTGCTAAGATAATGTTCAGTATTAATGCAAATGCCTTACTTTGTTTTTTCTTTATCACTCCCATTTGACTAGAACTGTTAATTTATTATTAAATATTTTAACTTTATTATCAATACTTTAACACTGTTTTTTGCTCTAAAATGAGTGAACTGGTGTCAAAAACTGGTGTCAATATCGCTTCTTCTTAATTAGAAAATAGTTGCAAACTTGTGCAATACAGATAAAGAGTGCGAATACTCCAATGTAATATGTACCATCTATAAAGCACCAAATGGCCAAACCAAGTGCTAATACTGCTACGATGATGGCTAAAATCATTTTCCAGTTCATAGGCTAAAATTTTATTACTTTACAAATATACGGAGAACTCGCGAGAAAAAGGCAGGGAATTGGGAAATAATGCAAACCGTTGGTAGATTGTTTAATACGCAACGGGCTTCTGTGGTTGTAATGCGGTCCTGAAAGACCGTATATAGATGAGTTAAGATATAGATTTGCTACTAATCCGTTGCCTTTTTATGGGGCTAAAAGTTGTTAGAAAATC
>JAFZGA010000001.1 GCA_017555585.1 Bacteroidaceae bacterium | reverse complement strand
GGTTTTGCTGATATTGAAAGGGCTATAAAGGAGCTGCATAGCAGGTTAGGCCTTGACTGGGACGATACAATCTTTGTGGCAAAAGATGCGATAGAAAGACACAGAGCCGCAGTTGAATATATTTTTACTAATCTCAAAGGTAAAATAAACAAGATATATATAAAGTAAGAGGTCTGTAACAGGTGCAGTAATCATCTTTCAAGCTATGACCTTGAGTTTATACTTGCAAACAGTTACCTTTTTACAGGTAATGACGAAAAGGCTCTTGAACATTTTGAGACAGCTACCTGTCGGAGATATGTGGCTCTTTGAAATTTTAGAATTAAGTGACAGAGAATCTTAAAGTGGCGAATATTTAATCACATTAATGCTAAACATTATGAAAAAGATTTTTGCGACAACCGCGAAAATATGATAAAAGATATGATATTTAAAT
Organism: Bacteroidaceae bacterium; assembly: GCA_017555585.1. Taxonomy (GTDB): domain Bacteria; phylum Bacteroidota; class Bacteroidia; order Bacteroidales; family Bacteroidaceae; genus HGM04593. Next base: position 60,772 of record JAFZGA010000001.1, on the reverse strand, counting down.
CTGCCACAAAGTGATTCCTTGTTCTTGTCATAATAAAACCCGAAAATGAAAAGGTATATAATATTTACATATATACTCATCAGTACTTCCTTGTCTGTTTTTGGTCAAGACTCTCAAGACTCGATAGCTTACCGGGTGCAACATCTGCAGGAAATTGTAGTGAAGGCTCCTCATCTTGCGATAGAGGATGACCATATATGTGCGTACCCATCAGTACAACAAAGGAAACATGCCCGGAGTGGTTACGACGTTCTCAATAGCATGATGATTCCCGGTTTGATGGTCGATTGCCAAAAACGCGAAGTAACATCACCATTTGGTGCGGTCAGCTTATATGTAGATGGTAGGCCTGCGGATGTACAGGAAGTACAGACATTGCGAGCTAAAGACATACATAAAGTTGAATACTATGACCTGCCGACAGGCAAGTTTGCAAATGACAATGCGAGTATAAATTTCGTTATGAAAAATCCCACCGAAGGGGGCTACACACAACTTGACGCGATGCAAGGTGTCGGCTACTTGCAAGGGGATTATAATTTCATCACCAAGTATGCAACCCCAAAATATAATTTTAATGTATGGGGAGGATACAGGCTAGAGGATCCTAAAGAAAAGCTGACTGAAAGTGAGCATTATAATTCCCCTACTGAACAGTTGATAAAAAATGTTGCTTGCGATGACATTTCACATAGGAATGACCACTCATACGGAGCAGCCAGCGTTAGTCATAGCGACAATAAGACAACTTGGATGTTACGTGCCGGCATTGATAAAGACTGGAACAAGAAAGTTGTCGAGGATGGCACGGTAACTTACAGTTCACTATTCCATAATGCGACTCTAACTGATAAAGTAACAAACGACAATCTCAAGACCTCACTGTATTTTTACTTCCTCAACCGACTTTCGGCCAGTCAATATGTCGAGGTTGAAGCGAATGCTTACTATGCCAACACAAACTTCAATCAGAATTACTCGGAATCGGACAAGACCATTATCTCCAGTGCCGACGATGATTATTACTATGCTAATGTGAAGGCCTTGTACGGTCATGCTTTTAAAAACAACCATAATCTGACAATCACCCTTAATGAATTCTACCGCAATAGCCGGTCTGAATACACCCTTCCATCCTATCTTGTACAGAAACTCTATTCTTCAGAAACCGTTTTGTTTGCCAACTATTCCAAAAGATGGAAAAATGGATGGATGTTCAGTATTACCCCGGGAATATCTTATCAAATATATCAGCTAAAAGGAGAAGAGGCAGTAGGCCATCTGAACCCTCGTCTGAATGCAATGGCTTCATATATGCGAAATGACGGGCATCGTCTCCAGTTCCTTTTTGCATTGGGCAATACATACCCGACACTCAATACAGTGAATAATGCCACTTTGCAACTGGATCGTCTTATGATAAGACGTGGTAATCCCAAACTTGGTAACGCGACACTCCTTCAGCCGAGAGTTACCTATACTGTTTCCAAACCAAAGTGGTCTTTGTCTGCAACACTTCAATACTTGTATATCGATCATTTGATTACAAACAGCTATTCCATTGAGAACGAGAAAATAATAAATTCGTATGCAGATGCTACAAGATACCATCGTCCTTCGCTTGATTTCTCTTTGGTATTCAAGCCATGCGAACAGTTCAATTTGAAATTTGATGGAGGTTACAGACATACAAGGCTATGTGGTCTTGTTTCAGAGAGTCAGAACACTTGTTGGGGTAATCTGTATGCTGAAATTTATTTAGGCGATTTTCTCATTCAACCGTTTGTAGCAACACCTCAAAAAGATATCGTCAGCAACCAGGTGCTCTGGGAAACACCTTGGATGTATGGAATTTCCGGCAAGTGGAGCCGTAGCGCTTTTTCTGCCGAACTCCAAGTCAATAACCTGTTTCTGTCCGGACAAGAGACAAAAGGGGTACTTGATGCGGATGTATATCGTTTGATTACAAGTTCCGTAGATGCAAACTACAATGCATACGCTACACTCAAATTGTCATATACTTTTGAATATGGTAAAAAGGTTGGCCGTTCACCGAAATACCAGACAGGACGAGGTGAAAGCACTATCATAGAAGGTCGATATTAGTTGTGAAGTTCGACGAAACGGAAGAGAACCTGCTCGAACACCGCACTGACGGAACAGATGCGTTTGAGAGTCTGTTGAAGATGATACAATAAATATAGTGAACCGTAAAGTTGTAATCTTTGCGGTTCACTTTTCGTATATTCTACCCTCATATTTTCCTATCGCTGCCAGCCCTCGACGCGGTACACCTTTTCCATCAGTTTGCGTTCCTTGCCTGTCTTGGCATCCTTGTGCCAAACCTCTATGCGCGCAGCATAATAGTCGCCCCAATCACCGCGATAGATTGTGAAGCACTGCTTTTCAACTACTTTTGAGAATGATGTGGTAGAGGGTGTTGCTACCATGCTTGCTGCCGAAATTCGCTCGGGCGAGAGCGGTATGTTTTCAGTTGCCTCGTAACAACGCAGGTATATCCATCCTTCTTCAAGTGCCGGGTGGTGGAATTCGTATGTATACATTCCGCCTTGAAAATCATTCCAAATCTGCAGCCAGGTGTCTTGCGCTGTGCTGTCAATGGGAAATGACAATTCTTCTCTTTCATCAAGTGGTATGCTATATTCCAGATGTGCAGGTATGGGATGTTCCTTGCCAAAATTGTCGGGGCCGGGGTTGAATGCGAGTGATATTCCAAGGTATAATAGGTAGATGAAAAAGGCTACCGTTAGCGCTCCCATTATGAATGAAAACAGAAATTTCCACCACTTTTTGAATATGAGCAGGAATATCCATGACGTTATCAATGCCATGAATGTCAGGAGTATTGAAATTACCCAAAGCATTGGCGTCCACGATGGTGTGATTATGGCAATGGAAAATATTGCTGCAGCAAAAAGCACTGGAAACAGCCACCAGAATCTATTGATGAAATTTTTCATGTTTTTATTAAATTTATGATCTGCTTACTAAACGTATGCAAACTCCGCTTTATTGCGCATTTTGATTTTTTTAACGTTGGCCGACGATGTGTTGACAATAATTTTTGGGCTCTTTATTTATAAGGTGCTTTTGTTGCCATAGTTCGCGAAAATTTTGTTATCTTCGCAGAAAATTTTCAAATTGGGAATAATATAATAATTAAAATAGATTTATGGCAACAGTTGATGACAAGAAAATCATCTTTTCGATGGTGGGCTTGAGCAAGACAATCAAGCAGACAAACAAACAGGTGTTGAAGAACATTTACCTCTCGTTCTTCTACGGTGCCAAGATTGGTATTGTGGGTATGAATGGTGCGGGTAAATCTACTTTGATGAAGATTATCGCAGGCCTTGACAATGACTATCAGGGTAACGTGGTGTGGTCACCCGGATATTCGGTTGGTTACCTTCCACAGGAGCCACACTTGCAGGATGGTAAGACTGTGATGGAGTGTGTGAAGGAGGGTGTACAGGCTACAGTTGATGCCCTTGCTGAGTATGAGGAGATCAATATGAAGTTCGGCTTGCCCGAATATTACGAGGATGAGGACAAGATGAACCAACTTTTTGCACGTCAGGCAGAATTGCAGGATATAATAGATGCTACTGATGCATGGAATCTTGACAGTAAACTCGAACGTGCTATGGCAGCTCTCCGTTGTCCGGCTCCCGATGAGCTTGTTGACCATCTTTCAGGTGGTGAGCGTCGTCGTGTAGCTCTTTGCCGTCTGCTTTTGCAGAAACCCGATGTGTTGCTTCTTGATGAGCCTACCAACCACCTTGACGCCGAGAGTATCGACTGGCTTGAGCAGCACCTTAACCAATATGAGGGTACAGTAATTGCCGTTACACACGACCGTTATTTCCTTGACGATGTTGCCGGCTGGATTCTTGAACTTGACCGTGGTGAGGGAATTCCCTGGCAGGGTAACTACTCTTCATGGCTCGACCAGAAAACCAAGCGTATGGAACAGGAGGAGAAGAGTGCAAGCAAGCGTCGTAAGACTCTTGAGCGCGAGCTTGAGTGGGTACGCATGTCTCCAAAGGCACGTCAGGCTAAGGGTAAGGCACGTCTTAACTCATACGAGCGCATGCTTAACGAAGATCAGAAAGAGCGTGAAGAGAAACTTGAAATCTTTATACCTAACGGTCCGCGCCTTGGTAACAAGGTTATCAATGCTGAGAATATCGGTAAGTCATTCGGTAGCAAGCATCTGTTCAGTAATTTGAACTTCATGCTTCCCCCTAACGGAATTGTAGGTGTGATTGGTCCTAACGGTGCCGGTAAGACAACTCTCTTCCGTATGATTATGGGACTTGAGACTGCCGATGAAGGTACATTCGAGGTTGGTGAAACAGTTAAGATTGCATACGTTGACCAGAATCATAAGGATATTGTTGCCGACAAGACTGTATATGAGGTTATGAGTCAGGGCAATGAACTTATGCGTCTTGGCGGTAAGGAGATAAATGTTCGTGCATACCTTTCACGCTTCAATTTTACTGGTGCTGACCAGGAGAAGAAGTGTGGTGTGCTTTCTGGTGGTGAGCGTAACCGTCTTCACCTTGCAATGGCGCTCAAAGAGGGTGGTAACGTTCTGCTTCTCGACGAGCCTACCAATGATATTGACGTAAATACACTTCGTGCTCTTGAGGAAGGTCTTGAGAACTTTGCAGGTTGCGCTGTTGTAATCAGCCACGACCGTTGGTTCCTTGACCGTATATGTACCCACATAATTGCATTCGAGGGTGACGGTAATGTCTTCTCGTTCGAGGGTTCATACTCTGATTACGAAGAGAACAAGATGCGTCGTCTTGGTATCGAGGAGCCTAAGAAGGTGCGTTATCGTAAACTGATGGAAGACTAATTATATATTGTCTAAAAGGTTACTGACTGCGTTACGCTTGTTTCAGCAACAGGTCATTTAGGATACTAAACTCCCTATTGCTGAAACTTCGCAAGCCTTGTCATTAATCCTTTAACACTATAAATTTGTTGCTGAAAGCATTTTTATTAAATATTACAGACAATGCTTCCTTTGTTGTTGATATATTTATACAAGAAAAAGGGAAAGAATATAACCCGGGCTGCAAAGAAAGTGCTCAGTAATGCTAAGGCCAGGAAAGTACTCAGGAAAGCTGAAACTGATAGAAAACCTATAAGAAATGTGTATCGTAAGTTCAGAAATAGTCGATTCAATCGTAAAAGAGCTCGAAATTGAGGATATTCGTTCTGCATCTATACGTCAGATAGGTGCTGTGGTGCGTGCCGTAGAGGCGCGTACTGGTATCGAGTATATCCATTTCGAGATGGGTGTTCCGGGCTTGCCGCCATCGGCTGTAGGTGTAAAGGCTGAATGTGAAGCCTTGCAGCGTGGGGTAGCGTCGGTATATCCAATTATTGACGGTATTCCTGAAATCAAAGAGCAGGCATCGCGATTCGTAAAGGCATTTCTTGATGCTGATATAAAACCGCAGGGATGTATTCCTACAGTAGGTTCTATGCAGGCTTCGTTTGCTTCGTTGATGATTGCTTCGCAGCTTGACGAACGGCGTGATACTGTGCTTTATATTGATCCGGGTTTTCCTGTACAGAAACTTCAGGCAAATGTTGTAGGTGTAAAAATAGCTTCATTCGATATTGCCGCATACCGTGGTAAGGCTCTTGAAGCAAAGCTTGAAGAGGTATATGCAAAGGGAAATATCAGTGCTGTGCTGTATTCTACACCCAACAACCCTACATGGATGACTCTTACTGATGAGGAACTTGAGATTATCGGCCGTCTTTCGGCAAAACATGATGTACTTGTCATCGAGGATCTTGCGTATATGACAATGGATTTCCGTCGTGATATGAGCCGTCCTTTTGAGCCTCCGTATCAGCCGAGTGTTTCTAAATATACCGATAATTATATAATTCTTTTAAGTGCGTCGAAGATATTCAGCTATGCCGGTCAGAGAATTGCCCTTGCCTGTATATCGGACAAATTGTTTACTCGTCATTACGATGCATTGAAAGAACGTTATGGTATGCCACGTTTTGGTGCGGCATTTGCCTATGCATTCCTGTATTCGTTCTCATCTGGTGTGTCGCATTCAGCGCAATGTGCCATGGCTGCAATGCTTAAGGCAGCGTGTGATGGCGAGTACAATTTTGTAGGCGACATAAAAGAGTATGCGGTACGTTCTGCGCGTATTAAGGAAATTATGCAGCGTAACGGTTTCAATGTTGTATATGACACTGACGGTGAGGAGCCTGTCAGCGACGGTTTCTTCTTTACAATAGGGTATAAGGATATGCCGGGCGGTGATCTGTTGAAGGAATTGCTGTACTATGGCATAAGTGGAATTGACCTTGCTACTACTGGAGCAACACGCAACGGAATACGTGCATGTTCTTCAAATATCAAGCCTCACCACTATGCAATGCTTGAAGAAAGACTTAAACTGTTTAATGAAAAACATTAATAACTAACGCAATATGAGAAAATTTTTATTTTTATTGCTATCAATCTTTTTGCTCACTGTTGATGCGCAGGAGTTGTCGCTCATTCCCCAGCCAGCTGAAATACAGGTAGAGGAGGGTGAGTTTTCTTTCAATGGTAAGGTTGTGCTGTGTTATCCAGAAATAAAGGATGAAGGCATTGATGCTGTCGTGGACAATTTTGTCAAGGAGATAAAGAAAACAACAGGTGTAAAGCTTGTCAAGGATAGGCTGAAGGATGGTCTGTTCCTTGGTTGGGATGTGCAAGAATCCGCTAAGGAGGGAGATGCGCATATTGTGTTGTATGTTGATGAATATATGGGCAAAGAGGCTTATAGGCTATCTGTTACCCCGAAAAGAATAAACATCGCAGCAGCAATGCCTGCAGGCTTCTTCTATGCATTGCAGACATTGAAACAGCTCATGCCCCGTAATGTTATGGCCGGTGTGTACGATGAGAGTGTGGAGGAGTGGAGTGTTCCCGCTGTGTTTATTGTTGATGAACCACGCTTCTCATGGCGCGGATTTATGCTCGATGAGGGCCGTCACTTTTATGGTAAGGAGGAGATAAAGAAGATTATTGATGTGATGTCAGCCTATAAGATGAACCGTTTCCACTGGCATTTGACCGAGGATCAGGGTTGGCGTATCGAAATCAAGAAATATCCTAAGTTGACCGAGATTGGTGCATGGCGCGACAGCAAGGTGTGTGCCTGGGGTGACGTGAAGCCTGACGGTGAACGTTACGGAGGTTACTATACCCGTAAGGATATAAAAGAGGTTGTAGAGTATGCAAAACAACGTTTCGTTGAGATTGTGCCTGAGGTTGATATCCCCGGACATTCTCAGGCGGCTGTAGCCTCATATCCTGAATTCCTTGCATGTGGCCCGGAGAACAAACACGACGTATGGTTGTGGCAGGGTGTATCGGGCGATGTAATTAACGTTGCTAATCCGCAGGCTGTTCAGTTTGCAAAAGATGTCATTGACGAGCTTACAGATATGTTCCCATTCGGTTACATACATCTTGGTGGTGACGAGTGTCCTACTCACAAATGGGAGCACAATGCAGAATGTCAGGCATTGCTGAAGGAGATTGGCTCTACCAATTACCGCGACCTTCAGATACATTTCTATAAGCAATTGAAAGACCACATTGCTCAGAAGCCTGTTGAAAAACAACGTAAGCTTATATTCTGGAATGAGGTGCTACATGGCAATACAGCATCGCTTGGTGATGATATAACCATTATGGCATGGATTGGTGCAGACGGGGCAGCAAAGGATGCTGCCCAAAGAGGAATGAATACTATCCTGTCGCCACAGATTCCTTATTATATTAACCGCAAGCAGTCCGACTTGCCTACTGAGCCACATTCACAGGGCTATGGTACTGAGACTGTAGAGCGTGTCTACGATTATAAGCCGATGAATAATGTGCCTGTTGAATTACAGGATAAATATATGGGTGTACAGGCCAATTTCTGGACAGAGTGGGTGATTGAGCCTTCTGTGGTCCAGTATCTCATGTTGCCTCGTCTTGCGGCTGTTGCCGAGGCAGGATGGACGCCGGCAGATAAACGTGATTACAAGAGTTTCCTGAACCGTTTGCAGGGCGAACAGGTGTATTATCGCTTAAAGGGTGTCGATTACGGAAAGCATGTTTTCAAGTAATTGACCGTTTGAAATTATTGTTTAATCCAATGGGCTTTGCTCATTGGATTTTTTTTGTCTTTTTCTAATCGGTAGGGTGATCCAACACTTGCAGCAGATGGTCGCGCATAGCTCGGGTTGTGAAGAGCAAGGGGTGTATGATAGCTCTGTTATATATAGTGTTTGCAAGGGTAATGTTTAACAAGAAACAATATAGCAATTGCAAGATTTTGCTATTCGTGTAATATCGAACGAGTCAAAGGTGGCTGCGCAAACGAAAAATCCCTCTTTTTTCTATTTCAAAACTTCTAATCTTGGTTATTTTGTGTGTTATATTACAGATTATCAATGCATTAATGGGTTTTAAGCGTCGTGAGAATCGAAAAAAATCGTTAATCTGATAGCCTGGTGTGATTTTTTGGAAAATTACAGCCATTTTCTGTTTATGGTCTGTTTCAGTAGCAAATTTATCATAATGAAAAGGTTGTTTTCTATAAATATACAAAGTTTATTGCTGTATTTTGTGTTTATTATTGTTTATACAAATGTTTATTATCTCTTTGGTTTATTGTGTGGTTTGTAAATTAAAACAATTCGTTTCTTTTGTAAAAAGACATCATTTTACAAATGTATTGACAAACATTCCGTTTTTTGATTTTACTCCTTACAGTTATTAACAGTTAATTATGAACCATGTTGATGACTATATTCAGTTTTTATACATGGTTGTATTTATATTATAATATGCTTTAAAACAATGTTTTATGTATTGATTTTTATAGTGTTAGTTAAGTGTGGTACGTGCTTACATGCGCTTTGTTTCTGTTATGTGAATAAAATATCGGTTTTCTTTGATGTAATGAGGTTTGTGTCAATCTTTTATCCTTTAAATATAAAGTAAAATATAAATTATGTAGTTTCTGGAAGTGTTTCTCTTCTTTGTGTGTTTGCAAGATGGGTGTGGTATTGTATATTGTCGGTGCGTCAAAATGTATAATGAAACATTTGTAAATTTCTTGGTATCTGTGCTTGAAAAAATATTTTAATCTTGTTTTGTTTGTTTTTGATATAATTGTTAACTTTGTAAAGTGTAAACGTGGGAACATTTGTAATTTACAGAAACTGCATATTTTATGAACGAGCGTGAAAGGATTGAACTGCTGATGAAATGCTACAATTTGTCGTCATCGCAATTTGCTGACAGAACAGGAATACAGCGTGCGTCAGTGTCTCACATACTGAGCGGTAGAAACAAGCCCAGTCTTGAAGTTCTACTCAAGATTTATGAAGCTTTTCCCGGTTTGAGTATGGAATGGCTTATGGCGGGTATCGGTGAGGGGCCTACGATGCCTGTATCGAGCGCGCGGGAGGATTCGGTGCAGCCACAAACTGTTGGTCTGTTTGCCGGAATGGAAAGTGATGTTGTAGAAAACAATGCTTTCATGACTCCGGGTGTTGTAGAGCCTATAGTACCTGTTGTGAAAAAGCCGCGTGTCCAGCCTGAAATGCCACGTCAGACGGATTTTGTAGCTTCGCAACCCGAAAAACGTAAGACTGTACAGTCTCGTCATGCAGCACAGCCTTCTGTTGTACAGCGCAAAATAAAGGAGATACGCATATTCTATACCGACGGAACGTATGAGACGCTTATTCCGGAAAAATAGATGCCGGGTAAGTGAAAAGTGTATTCGGACAGTATATGGGTGATCAAATTCTTTTGGTTGCCCATATTTATTGCACGTTATTGTAATTTATCCCTTTTTCCGTTTTGTTTGTAGGATAAAAATGTGTTATCTTCGCAATAATTGAATAAGGTAATATATATTATTAAGATATTCTATGAAAAAAGTTCTTGTCGATTTGACAATTAAAGAGGTGCAGCACGTGAATGCCAACTGTGTATTGTTGGTTATGTGCAGTGAGACACCTCTGCCGGAAACTCTTCCGGGACAGTTTGCCGAGTTACGTGTTGACAACACACCATCTGTGGTGTTGCGTCGTCCTATTTCGGTGCATAGTTTTGATGCCGAGAAAAACGAGATCGGTTTCTTGGTGCAGGTTGTAGGTGATGGTACACGTTGGCTTGCCTCTCTTAAGGTTGGCGACAAGGTAAATACCTTGATGCCACTTGGTAACGGTTTTACAATGCCTACTGAGGGTGGTGGCCGCTATCTGCTTGTGGGTGGTGGTGTCGGTTCTGCTCCATTGTATTACCTGGCTGAGCAATTGCGTAAAAATGGCAATGATTTTGTGATTCTTATCGGTGCGCGTGCGGCAAAGGATCTGTATCGTCGTGATGCATATGAGGCTCTCGGTCGAGTTGAGTATACAACCGAGGATGGTTCTTTGGGCGAAAAAGGATACGTGACAAACCATTCTGTTCTTGCAGAGAAGTTTGACGGAATATTTACATGCGGTCCCAAGCCGATGATGCTTGCCGTTGCCAAGTATGCACGTGAGAACAGCATTGCTTGTGAGGTTTCGCTTGAGAACAAGATGGCTTGCGGTCTTGGAGCTTGTCTCTGCTGTGTCGAGGACACCAAGGAGGGACATAAGTGTGTTTGTACAGATGGTCCGGTATTTTCAATTGATGAACTAAAATGGTAAAGACTAATGTAAAAATAGGCGGTCTGGAGCTTAAGAATCCGGTTCTTACCGCATCTGGCACATTCGGTTACGGCCTTGAATTTGCCGATTTTGTTGATTTGAACAAGTTGGGCGGTTTCATTGTAAAGGGAACAACCCTGAATCACCGTGAAGGAAATCCTTATCCACGTAGCGCAGAAACTCCTATGGGTATGCTTAATGCTGTGGGTTTGCAGAACAAGGGTGTCGATTACTTTGCACAGAATATTTATCCTCAACTGAAAGACCTTGATACAAATGTTGTCGTCAATGTATCAGGTGCCTGCATCGAGGATTATGTGGCGTGTGCCGAGAAGGTTGCTGCGCTTGATAAGATACCTGCTATTGAGCTGAATATCTCTTGTCCTAACGTCAAGCAGGGCGGTATGGCGTTCGGTGTTATGCCGGCTTCGGCTGCCGAGGTTGTTTCTGCAGTGCGTAAGGCGTATCCTAAGACCTTGATTGTAAAGCTTTCGCCAAATGTCACTGATATTACAGAGATTGCACGTGCCGTTGAGGGTGCAGGTGCCGACAGTGTATCGTTGATAAACACTCTTTTAGGTATGGCTATCGATTCGGAAAAACGTCGTCCGATACTTTCGACTATTACCGGTGGTATGAGTGGCCCTGCTGTCAAACCAATAGCGTTGCGTATGGTATGGCAGGTTGCAAAGGTTGTCAAGATTCCTGTTGTGGGTATTGGAGGTATCACAACCGGTGCCGATGCTGTTGAGTTCCTTCTTGCCGGTGCGAGTGCCATAGAGGTAGGTACTGCGAACTTTATGAATCCTGCTGTTACCGGTGAAATTGTTGATTATATCGAGGATTATCTTGTACGTCACAATATGAGTTCTGTTGATGAACTCATAGGTGCATTACAAGTGTAATTGCATTACAATAATATATACAAAAAAATGATGGCAATGCCATCATTTTTTTGTGTGTGTTATATCGTGTTACATTTGTATATACATTTGTATATGTAAAATATTTTCTTATTTATCCAATAGGTCAGGGCGTAGGCGTTTGGTGCGCTCGAGCGATTGCTCGAATTCCCATTGGCGTATCTTGGCTTCGTGGCCCGAGAGCAGCACATCTGGTACTTTCCAACCGTTGTACTCTGCAGGGCGGGTATATACAGGCGGTGCAAGCAAATTGTCCTGGAAAGAGTCGCTCAGAGCCGATGTTTCGTCCGAAATTACCCCGGGAATTAGGCGAATGACCGCGTCGCATATTACCTCAACAGCTAATTCGCCACCCGTTAAAACATAATCTCCAATGCTTATCTCTTTGGTAATCAAGTGCTCGCGAATTCTATGGTCAATTCCTTTGTAATGGCCACACAAAAATATCAAATTCTGCTTCATGGAGAGAGAATTTGCCATCGGTTGGTCAAAAACCTGCCCGTCTGGGCTTGTATAAATGACTTCGTCGTACTCTCTTTGTGCTTTGAGGTGTTTTATACAATTGTCAATAGGCTCTATCTTCATAACCAATCCGGCACAGCCACCGAATGGATAATCGTCGGTTTTACGATGTTTATCTGTTGTATAATCTCGTAAATTGTGTAAACAAATTTCGGCATAGCCGTTGCGCTGTGCGCGTCCCATAATTGATGAATTGAAGAAGCTCTCCATCATCTCGGGGAAGGTCGTTATGATATCTACACGCATAATGTTGTATATTATTTTTTTGTTTGTTGTTTCTAAAATCTTCTGCGAAGATAAGGATTTTATTTTATAGCACATCTACCATTTGCAAACAAACTGAAAAATTGTGTTATGCAAGTTCTTCTTTTGATATTCATGGAATTTCCGCTTAATGTCAGCTGTAAGATTCATGCCGGTAAGCTGTGTTTCTGAAACAGTCCTCTTAAACCCGTTTAAAACCCGTTTTTAGAGTATTTGCTCTTAAAAAGCGAATTAAAGGCCTTGTAGGGCTTAATAAAACTAAAAACTCTTGTTGGTTTCGATAAAATTGTGTAATTTAGCATAGTCTTATATTAAATAAGGTATATAATATAGACCTATTGAAATACATTAATTTTATAATATTGAACTAAATGATTGAAAACGACAGAATTATTAAAGTCAATGTAGAAGACGAGATGAAAACATCTTACATTGACTACTCTATGTCGGTAATTGTGGCACGTGCCTTACCCGATATCAGAGATGGATTGAAGCCTGTTCATCGTCGTATCCTTTACGCCATGATGGAACAGGGCAATACGTCGGACAAGGCATTCAAGAAGTCGGCGCGTACAGTCGGTGAGGTGCTCGGTAAGTACCACCCACATGGTGACTCGTCGGTTTATGGAGCTCTTGTGCGTATGGCACAGGATTGGGTTATGCGTTATCCGTTGATTGACGGCCAGGGTAACTTCGGTTCTATTGACGGTGACTCGGCTGCTGCTATGCGTTATACCGAGGCACGTTTGCATAAGATCGGTGAAGAATTGGCTCAGGATCTTTATAAGGAGACAGTTGATTTCCAGCCCAACTACAACGACGAGTTTGTTGAGCCGACTGTTATGCCTACACGTATTCCTAACCTTCTTGTGAACGGATCTTCAGGTATTGCTGTCGGTATGGCAACAAATATACCTCCACACAACCTGAACGAGGTGCTTGATGCCTGTCTTGCATATATCGACAATCCTGATATCGATACCGACGGTCTGATGGAATTTGTGAAAGCTCCAGATTTCCCTACAGGTTGTGATATCTTTGGTCTTAATGGAGTCCGCGAGGCGTATGAGACCGGCCGTGGTCGTGTTGTCATGCGTGCCGTTGCAGAAATTGAAACCGGAACACATGATAAAATCGTCGTAACAGCAATTCCTTATAACGTAAACCGCGAGGAACTTATCAAGGACATAGCTTCGATGGTAAACGAAAAGAAGATCGAAGGTATTTCAAATATCAACGACGAATCGGATCAGTCCGGTATGCGTATCGTTATTGACGTTAAACGTGATGCCAATGCCAATGTGATACTCAACAAGCTGTATAAGATGAGTTCGCTACAGACATCGTTCAGTGTAAACTGTATTGCTCTTGTAGGCGGCCGTCCGATGTTGCTTTCACTCAAGGATTGTATCAGATGCTTTGTTGACCACCGTCATGATGTCGTTATCCGTCGTACCAAGTATGAGCTACGCAAGGCTGAGGAGCGCGCTCACATTGTTGAGGGTTTGATTATTGCTTCTGACAATATCGATGAGGTTGTCCGTATTATCAAGGCTGCCAAATCGCCTGCAGATGCAAGGGTTGCTCTTATGGAGCGTTTTGGCTTGAGCGATATACAGGCTGCTGCTATTGTGGAAATGCGTCTTGGTCAGCTTACAGGTATACAGCAGGACAAGTTGCATGCTGAATACGAAGAACTCATGCGTAAGATCGAATATTACAATGCGATCCTCACCGATGATGAACTTTGTAAGAAGGTCATCAAGGACGAATTGTACGAGGTTAAGGAGAAGTATGGCGACGAGCGTCGTTGTAAGATCGATTACAGCGGTTCAAGCGATTTCAATCCAGAGGATTTCTATGCTGACGATGAGATGGTTATTACTATATCTCATCTTGGATATATCAAGCGTACTCCTCTTACAGAGTACCGTAGCCAGAACAGAGGTGGTGTCGGTTCTAAGGGTAGCGATACACGCGACAGCGACTTTATAGAGTATATTTACACTGCCACCATGCACAATACAATGCTGTTCTTTACACAGCGTGGAAAGTGTTACTGGCTCAAGGTATATGAGATTCCCGAGGGCAACAAGAACTCTAAGGGCCGTGCTATACAGAATCTGCTCAATATCGATGCTGACGATGCAGTCAATGCATTTGTACGCGTTACAACGCTTGCCGACAAGAACTTCATCGAAAGCCACAATATCGTATTCTGTACTAAGAACGGTATCATCAAGAAGACAAGTCTTGAGCAGTATTCACGTCCACGTGCCAACGGTATCATTGCTATCAGCATAAGAGAGGACGACCGTGTAATCTCTGTAGCTTTGACCGATGGTGACTGCGATATCATTTTGGCTAACCGTGGCGGTAAGGCTGTCCGTTTCAACGAAAGTACAGTACGTGCAATGGGACGTACAGCTACCGGTGTCAAGGGTATGGAGCTTGAGGAGAACGACGAGGTTGTAGGCATGGTTGTATTGCCAAAGAACGATGATGTTAAGCATAGCTTGCTTGTTCTTTCGGAGCAAGGTGTCGGAAAACGTTCGGAGGTAGAGGAATATCCTACTGTAAGCCGTGGCTGTAAGGGTGTCAAGACACTCCAGGTGACTGAAAAGACTGGAGCTCTTGTTGCAATCATGGATGTAAACGACGAGAACGACCTTATGATCATCAATAAGTCGGGTATTACAATCCGTACTTCGGTTGATCAGATACCTGTTCAGGGCCGTGCAACACAAGGTGTACGTATCATCAACCTTGGCAAGAAGAATGATTGCATTGGTTCTGTATGTAAGGTAAGCCGTGATACAGAGGAGGATATACAGCCTGTAGAAGGTGTTGAAACCGATGTCGTAGTAGATGAAAACAACGAAACCCAAAACAATGAATAACCAATAACTAAACCTTTTTTAATATGAAAAAATTAGTAATGTCAATCGCTTTTGTTCTTGCCGCAACATTTGCTTTCGGTCAGGAACTTTCAAAGGAGGAACTCAAACAGCAAAAGAAGGAGATCAAAGCTCTTCTCAACATTGCAAAGGATGCTGAAATCAACATGCAGGCCGATCCTGTAGGTGCTGTAAATGCAATGAAGCAGGTTATTTCAAATCCATTGGTAAATACCGATCCGTTTGTATGGTATGTAAGCGTAAGCGCAAAGAAGGCTACCATTGATGCAGAAAACCGTAAGCGTGCCGAAGGTGAC
Organism: Bacteroidaceae bacterium; assembly: GCA_017555585.1. Lineage (GTDB taxonomy): Bacteria > Bacteroidota > Bacteroidia > Bacteroidales > Bacteroidaceae > HGM04593. Next base: position 45,082 of record JAFZGA010000001.1, on the reverse strand, counting down.
TCTTTCAATGAGGCGCAGATGTACAACTATACATATGATTTGGGCCACGAACTTGTAAATTGCGAGAAGTACGATAATGCTCCTGACGCAAAAGGTAAAATCAAACCTAAATATTCAGAGTTTATAATTGCTACATACGCACAGGAGTTCGGACAGTTCTACAATGCCGGTGCATACTTCTATGGAAATGAGGATTATGCCAAGTCATATGATCTCTTCAAGATGTTCATTGATGCATCAAACAAGTTGGCTGATGCCGGCATGATGCCAAAGGATACAGTCAATGTTCCTGTTGCTGCATACAACATGTCTTTGAGCGGAATGCAGATGAAGGATTATGAGAAGGTTTTGTCACATGTTGATTTGGCTATGCTCAATCCTCAGATGGCACCTTCGGCTTTCCGTTACAAGGCGGTAGCACACCTTGAACTCGGTGACACAGCTACATGGCTCAACGACTGTATGGAGGGTGCAAAATTGTATCCTGACGATGCATATTTCTATCAGTCATTGATACAGTACTATGACAACAGAAACGAAAACGACAAGTTGAATGCTCTTGCTGACGAGCTTATCGCTTCTGATACATCAAACCCATTCTTTGTATATTTGAAAGGTTACATTGCACACCAGAAGCTTGAGGTTGATGCTGCTATCGAATGGTACGAGAAGACACTTCTCATTGATCCTAACTATGAATCGGCCCTCAATAACTTGAGTCGTTGCTACCTTTACAAGGCTCAGGAGTATTCTGCAGCACAGTCATCGGTTAAGGTAACTGACAAGAAGAAACTTGCAAAGGATAAGGAAATCCTTAACGGTTATTACAAGAAAGCACTTCCACTTCTTGAAAGACTACGTGAAACACAGCCTGACAAATACGATTTGTGGCTTGCAAACTTGACAAACTGTTATTACAACTTGAACATGACAGACAAACTCAAGGAAATGGAAGCATTGGAGAAATCTTTGGGATATTGATTCAATGAAATACCAACAAAAAAATCTGTAATCGCAAGATTACAGATTTTTTTATAATTATATCGGCATATCAAGCTATGGGATATCCAAAGCCTATTTATATTTCTATACGTCCAGGGTATTGTTCGAGAGCCTTTCCCAAAAGGAATATTGCACGTTTCAGATCGGCCTTGTCGATGGCATATGCTATACGTACCTCATTTTTTCCGTATCCTTCCTCACTGTAGAATCCTGATGCAGGAGCCATCATGATTGTTTCTCCTTCATACTCAAAATCGGTCAGACACCATTCACAGAATTTGTCGCTGTCATCAATTGGCAGGCGTGCAACAGTGTAGAAGGCACCCATTGGGATAGGGGAGTATACTCCAGGCAATTTGTTCAGTTCATCTACAAGGCAGTTGCGTCTCTCGATATACTGTTCGTAAGTGTTTATGGCATACGAGCGTGGTGCATCAATTGAAGCCTCTGCAACAACCTGGCCAAGCAATGGGGGGCTCAAACGTGCCTGACAGAACTTCATAACAGCCTGACGTACAGCAACATTCTTTGTTATCAAAGCACCAATTCTGATACCACATTCTGAATAACGTTTTGATACAGAGTCAATTAGTACAACATTGTCCTCAATTCCTTCGAGGTGACATGCTGAAATGTATGGTGAACCAGTATATATGAACTCACGATAAACCTCATCCGAGAAAAGGAACAGGTTATGTTTCTTCACAAGGTCGCGTATGCGGTTCATCTCATTACGTGTGTATAGATAACCTGTTGGGTTATTAGGGTTGCAGATGAGAATACCGCGTGTACGTTCATTGATAAGTTCCTCGAAACGTTCCATTGGAGGCAATGCGAATGACTCGTCAATAGTTGAGCGTATTGGACGGATAACAGCACCAGCTGATATCGCAAACGCCATGTAGTTGGCATATGCCGGTTCCGGAACAATAATTTCATCACCGGGATTAAGGCAAGTGAGGAATGCAAAAAGCACAGCCTCAGAACCTCCTGATGTTACTATGATATCTTCAGGGGTCAGTTTGATCTGATATTGGTCGTAATATTCGACAAGTTTTTTACGTAATGAAAGAAAACCGTCGCTTGGACTATATTCAAGAATCTTTTTGTCGAATTTCTTTATTGCATCGATAGCTATCTGAGGAGAATCCAAATCTGGCTGTCCGATGTTCAAGTGATAAACTTTCAAGCCACGTTCCTTAGCTGCATTAGCAAACGGAGCCAATTTGCGTATTGGCGACGAAGGCATAAGAATGGCTCTTTCTGAAAGATTAGGCATAATATTTATTGTTTTTATTATTTACAACTCGCAAAACTTTGCAAAGATATAATTTTTCCTCCAATAATAAATAAGGTATAACTACAAACCTTGGACTAATCTTATTATATGGCAGAAACAAATGTTCTGATCACGAGCTAATTGGCGAGATTCATATCAATAAAATAACTGATAATCGCACTACCCGGATTCTATATCACTTTTGAATGATAATGAATATTATGTTTAATATGATTTTAAAAATTGTGCACTATCTGGGAATTTGTACGGAAATTTGAAATTCTAAGGATTTTTGGGAAAACTGCGGATTTAAACATAAATACTCGTCTTATGTTTAATATGATTTTGAAATTCGCGCACTATCTGTATATTTGACCGGATTTCTTGATTTTTGAGGATTCATTTAATTGTGCACTTAAACATAAATACTTGTCTTATGTTTAATATGATTTTGAAAATTGTGCACTATCTGGGAATTTGTACGGAAATTTGAAATTCTAAGGATTTTTGGGAAAACTGCGGATTTAAACATAAATACTCGTCTTATGTTTAATATGATTTTGAAATTTGCGCATGATGTGTATATTTGACCGGATTTCTTGATTTTTGAGGATTCTTAGAATACTGTGCGGTTTTATGTATAAAAAACAAGCTACACCAAAATGTAGCTTGTTTTATCACTCTTTATTGAAGTTTTACTTTATCAGTTCCTTTGCTTTTTGCAGGTCTTTGTTCAAGACTTGTACTTGTACTGTTGCCTTGTTGGCGTTTTTTATGTACATGGGATTTTCCTTTTCTACGCTCATTGCTTTAATGTCGTTGCTTTCCAATGTTTTGCGTATAGTTTCTGCTTCACTGTTATCAGAGCATTCTGCTACTACAACAAGGTTATTCTCGTTCTTTTTTCTTTGCTCTTTGCGTTTCTCTTGGAAATAAAAAAAGATGGTCAATGAGAAACTCATGCATAACCACTGTACCCAGTTTCCTGTGAATCCGTTATCTTTACTCATAGGGAATATATACTCCAAAAGAGTAAATCCAGCATAAATGAGGGTTGTACTTGTGACTATTGTTGCAGCTCCCTTGACAATCTCCTTTATTATAGAACAGCCTTTCAGGCGTTTTAAAAGTATTGTTGCGGCAATGAAAACGACCGATGAAGCAGCTCCTGTAAGCAGTATATCCAACCAATCTCTCCTGTAGCCTATCCATTCGAACAGATAAAAGAATGGTATACAAACAATGAGAGTCAAAATTAAATCAATGAATGAATTCAATGTCTTTTTCATAGTTGTTCACTTTATTTCATATTCATCTCTATTGCAAATATCTATTGCAAATATATACTTTTTATTTATTTGCAGGCTATGTTGTTGCAAAAAAAGCGTATATTCGCTAATGGAAACTTTTGAATCATGAAAATATATTCAGCTCCTCTTCAAGGATTTACCGAGGCTGTGTGGCGTAATGTACACAACCAGGTTTTCGGTAGCATTGACGGTTATTATACACCTTTTTTGCGCTATGAGCATGGCGAGATACGCAGCAAGGATATACGCGATGTCGAACGCAAGAACAACACTGTTGAAAACCTTGTACCACAGATCATTGCGGCAACTCCAGATGAGATGCGTCCATTGCTTGAACTTATAAGAAACGAGGGCTACAAGTGTGTGGATATAAATATGGGTTGTTCTTTCCCTTTACAGGCAAGGAAGAAACATGGTGCAGGCATTCTTCCGCATCCCGACCTTGTTGCCGGCATATTGGATGAGGTAAAGCGTAATGATGATATTCTCTTTTCCATAAAAATGCGCTTGGGTTGGCAGGAGAAGAATGAATGGCATGCGCTTATGGAAATGATAAACGCCACTCCCCTATCCCATGTCACAATGCATCCTCGCCTGGGTATCGAGCAATATAAGAAACCTGTTGATATTGATGCTTTTGCCGAGTTCTACAATGCCTGCCAACACCCTGTTGTATATAATGGTGACCTTCTTACGTTGCATGATATACAGCGTGTGGAAAATGAGTTTCCTAAGCTCAAAGGTGTAATGCTCGGCCGTGGTTTGCTTGCCAATCCGGCACTTGGTATCGAGTATGCGACAGGCAAGGAGACAACCGGCAGTGAGCGTGCTGAAATGGTACGTGAAATGCACGACAAGATGCATGATGTAATGGCTCAACGCCTACAAGGTAACACTCAATACCTCAGTAAGTTAAAGCCGTATTGGGAATATCTGTTGCCCGATATGCTGAAACGTGATAAAAAGGCTATTCTTAAGGCAACTACAATCGATAAATATATGCATGCCGTCAACGAGGGTCTAGCGAACTATTGATACATGACAGGCCTGCACGGGTGATATTTTTTTTGAGTTCAAAATCCAATCAATGGATCTTGAACTCAATTTTTGATGCGAGGTTGTAACCCTCTTCGTACAGTGCAAGCAACTTCTTGGTATCGCGTTCCATGCGCCCTACCTCAATGGGCTTTTCAGGGCGTATTACGGTTATCATACCTTCGTCCTCGAGCTTTTCAACAAGCTCAATCTCGCGGTTGTATATCATGTTGCGCTGTCTGATAGCCTCTTTTACCATAGGGTATTTGCGGTAGAACATGAACGGAACTTTTGTCCCTTTGGTGGGTTTGCGGTAGCCTCTGTTGCGGGTAAGTACGACTACATTGTTGTAATATCCTTGAGAGATGGCGCGTTCGAGCGGTATTGAGCTTGCAATGCCACCGTCGAGCATGGGCTCACCATCGACCTTTGTTATAGGACACACGAACGGCAGGCTGCTTGATGCCTTTACAAGGTCAATGACACGTTTCGGGTTATTTTTCTCCTCGAAATAACATGCCTTTCCAGTGCGGCAACTTGTCGTTACTATCTCGAGCCTGCATGGGCTTTTGGCGAGTGTCTCGTAATCATAAGGGTATATCTTCTCGGGCAATTCATGGAACAAGAGGTCGAAATCCATGATGTTGCGTTTGGTCAGAAGGAATTTGAGCCCTATATAGTTACGCTCTTCCAGAAGGTCTGTATTTATATATTTGGCACGTCCGCGCTGGTTGGACAAATAGGACAAGGCATTGCATGCTCCGGCACTTACTCCAATGATATACGGGAAGCTAATTCTCTTATCCATGAAATAGTCGAGTACACCGTTGGTGAAGATGCCACGCATTCCGCCACCTTCGAGAACGAGGCCTGAATTTGCTGTTATATGTATTGTTTTTTCTTTCATGGTGCTAAGTTACAAATTAAAATGTTTAAAATGAACAACAAAAACGCTTCATTTTATTACATTTTGTATATAGGGCATGTTGTTGTAATTCTGTATAAATGCGTAAAGCATTTGAAACTCGTCATAATAAATTGAAACAAATTGTAAATAATCATCGGTAGGTTTTTTCCTTTATCTCTTTTTCATTAAATTCGTGACTGTAATTTTAACCCATATTGTATGAACAAGAAATCCTTTTTATTGGTTTTATTCCTCTTTGTTATTGGTAGCGGCATTGTTGTTGCCCAAAATAAAGACGATGTTGTGGTTTATGAGAATGAATACATTGTAAAGGTTGGTGATACGGCTCCTGATTTTACTTTGGAATTAACCGATGGCTCTGCTTTTACATTGTCGGAACAGCGCGGAAAAGTTGTAATGTTGCAGTTCACTGCCGGCTGGTGCGGTGTGTGCCGTAAGGAGATGCCGTTCATTGAGCGCGACATCTGGCAACGTCATAAGGATAACAGTGATTTTGTTCTTGTTGGTATTGACCGTGAGGAGACGAAGGAGCAGATTGAAGCATTTATAAAAAAGGTGGGAACGACCTACCCTATCGCTATGGATACAAATGCCGATGTATTTGCTTCATACGCTCTGCGCAATTCTGGGATAACAAGAAATGTGCTTATCGACAAAGATGGCAAGATTGTCATGCTCACCCGCCTGTTCAACGAGGAAGAATTCAAATCGCTTGTAGAACGGATTGATAAAATGCTTGCCGAATAAGGAGCAACAAACGGAATTTTTTCCAGGACATTATTGTAATGTCCTGGATTTTTTTATTCAAACATGTCTATAAGTCGGCGTTTGACAGCCTCGGTATTCAACAGTATCTTGATGAATTCCTTTGCCGATGCTTTCTGGTATGCTCCTTTCAGGCTCAATAACGAAGCCTCCATTACATTGCCGTTTTCGTCGATAGGTATTGCCTTGAAGCGTGTCTTTCCAAAGACAGCCGAAGTTGAGAGCACTGTCGCATAGTTGCTTGTTGCCACCATTTGTAACAGAATATTGGTTTCGTTGAGTTCGAGTTTTGAGCTAAGTGTAATATCGCTTCCTTCGGCAAGGCGGTCGAGCATCATACGTGCCTGCAAACCTTTAGATGGAAGAATCAACGGCAGGCCGGCAAGGTCACAGAGTTTTACCTTACTACGTTTGGCAAGCGGGTGCTCTTTACTTACAACAAGTGCGAGGGCATTTTCGAAAAGCGGCATTGATTCTATATCAGCAGCTTCGCATAAAGGCTTGTATGATAACACAAAATCCACCTTTCGTTCACGTAATAATATAAGCAATTCATCTACTGTCTTGTAGAAAATCTCCAGCTTGATGCCAGGAAACTCTTTCATAAAGGATATCAATCCTTCGGTAAGTACTGTACTGAGGCTGTATGTTACACCAACTCTCAATGTGCCTACTTTTACATGCTGCAGGTCGTGCAGGCGTTGTACGGCATCTTCGGCATCGAGTATGGTTTTTCGTGCAAAAGGCAGGAACTCCTCTCCCGCTTCGGTGAGCTGTATATGACGGCTGTTACGTAGAAACAGTTCAAAACCGAGTGCATATTCAAGCTGTTTGATCTGTTGCGAGAGTGTGCTCTGTGTTATATACAGATGCTTTGCCGCCACCGAGAAATTGAGATATTCGGCGCTCTTTACAAAATATTTAAGTTGACGAAGTTCCATTGTGTGCACTGTTAGCGGGTGCGAATATAAGAAATCTGCTCCACATAACGAATTATGCGGAGCAGAAATATGTAAAAGATTATTTTCCTGATTAGAATCCGATGAAGATCAACATTGCGTATCCGAGTACAAGACCCATGATACCGACGATGATACCTACCTTCATCATGTCCTTCTGCTCAATGAAACCTGTTGAGTGTGCGATGGCATTAGGAGGTGTACTGATAGGCAAAATCATAGAAACTGATGATGCGATAGCAATACCTACCAACATTGCCTGAGGACCGCCTACACCGTCAAGAGCTGCACCAAGACCGCTTGCAACTACACCCAATACTGGAACGAGCAATGATGTTGCTGCAGAGTGAGAGATGAAGTTAGAGAAGCCGAAGCAGATGAGACCTGCAAGGATCATCACAACGATTGGTGAGAATGCCGAGAAGTCAACAGAAGTAACGATAAGTCTGCTCAAGCTTGCCTCACCGCCATGGTTGAGTGCAACACCGAGTGCGAAACCACCGGCAACCATCCAGAGTACACTCCAGTTTATTTCCTCAAGGTCACGACGTGTAAGGATACCTGTTGCACAGAATATTGCGATAGGAATCATAGCCACAACGTTTGTATCTACACCCCAAAGGTCTGTACCGAACATCCACATGAAGATGGTGATTGCAAATGCAACAACAACTGACCATGTCTTGAAATCCCAACGGATATCACCCTCGATCTCGATCTTGATATTCTTCTGCTTGAATGGGAACAGTATGCGGAGAAGCAACCATGCGAGCAAAAGAAGAACTATTACGAATGGAGCCATCTTGATTGTCCAGTCAACGAAGCTGATGCCCATACCCTGTGAAGCAAGGTAGTCAAGAGCAATCATGTTAGGAGGAGTACCGATAGGAGTGATCATACCACCGAGGTTAGCACCTACAGGGATTGCAAGAGCAAGAGCGATACGTCCTTTACCGTCAGCAGGCAATGAGCGGAGCACCGGTGTAAGGAACGCCAACATCATGGCTGCTGTAGCTGTGTTGCTCACGAATGCCGAGAAGATGGCTGTTACAAGGATGAAACCAAGCAGAACAACCTCAGAACGTGTACCGAAAGGTTTTAGCAGAACACGTGCAAGAGCCACGTCGAGCTTAACCTTTGTCAAACCGATAGCAAGCACGAAACCACCGATGAAGAGCATGATTGTCGGGTTAGAGAAACACGCCATGATGCTCTTGAATGGTACAAGGCCTGATGTATCCTCAGGACGAAGGAAGTTGAACGCACTTGTAGAAACGGTCAACAACATCACTGTAACAACAATCATAGATGTTACCCATGAAGGCATAGCCTCGGTAAGCCACATGAGAGCGGCAAATACGAACAAGGCGATGATGCGCTGGTGTACATCGGTAAGGCCATCGATGCCGAAAGCCGATGTTGGCAACATTGCTACTACAACTGAAATTACAGCAATAAAAATGAATTTGATTACATTAAGAGGGAACTTCCTCTCTCTCTTGTGGGATTTGTTCTTCTGAAGCTTCTCAAGAACCTTGTATCCCGGGAAATTTTTAAACATAATAGGTTAATTATTTAATGAATATTTTGTTTTAAACCCTGTTATCCAAATTTTGCACAAAATTACTATCTATAAACATTTTTTTATATTTCTCTTCTATTTGTTTTTACGATAGCAGGTATTGATAAAATCTATAGCAAACCATTGTCTGCGATATTGGTTAATTTCATGTGCCATCATAGCTGATTTATAAATTTAATTTACTAAATTCGCAAGTTAAAAGCGATGAAAAAGGTGTATTTGCGGCACGGCATAAAAAGTTATGGACCGGACATGACTTTAGAACGGCTGATGGCGATGTTGTATATACCTGGATATAATTGGAGTTTTAATTAAAATACTCAAAAATGAAAGCATTTGTTTTTACAGGACAGGGCTCACAGTTCAGCGGTATGGGTAAGGATCTGTACGACAGCAACCCTGTTGCAAAAGAATATTTCGAGAAGGCGAATGAGATTCTGGGTTTCAGAATCACTGATATAATGTTCAACGGCAGTGACGAGGAGTTGCGTCAGACGAAGGTTACACAGCCTGCTGTATTTATCCATTCGGTAGTCACTGCCCTATCGCTCGGCGAAGAGTTCAAACCTGAGATGGTGGCAGGCCATTCGTTGGGAGAGTTCTCGGCACTGACAGCAGCCGGAGCATTGTCTTTTGAAGATGGTCTTAAACTTGTCTATAAACGCGCAATGGCAATGCAAAAGGCATGCGAGATGCAGCACTCTACAATGGCTGCGGTACTCGGACTCGAAGACCATGTAGTGGAGAACGTATGTAAAGAGGTAAATGACAGTGGAAAGCCTGTTGTTGCAGCAAACTACAACAGCCCGGGACAGATTGTGATTTCGGGAAGTGTCGAAGGTATTGAAGAGGCATGTGCCAAGCTAAAGGAAGCTGGTGCGAAACGCACATTGCCGTTGAGCGTGAGCGGTGCATTCCATTCACCGTTGATGCAGCCTGCCAAGGATGAGCTTGAGGCGGCAATAAACGGAACAGAGTTCAAGACGCCCTGTTGCCCTGTATACCAGAATGTCGACGCACTGCCCCACACCTCGCCAAGTGAGATAAAGGCAAACCTTATAGCACAGCTCACATCACCGGTACGCTGGACAGCTACAGTGCAGAACATGATAGAGAACGGCGCGACAGAATTTACAGAATGTGGTCCCGGAAATGTATTGCAGGGACTGATTAAAAAGATACAAGCAAGCATAAACATTTAAAAACAGAACAAACATAACTATGTCCAAGATTATAGTATATCAATTATTGCCAAGACTTTTTGGTAACAGCAACGCAAACTGCATTGCCGGCGGAACAATAGAACAGAATGGCTGTGGAAAATTCAACGACATCACACCTGCTGCCCTGCGTGCGATACGCAACACCGGAGCTACCCATGTGTGGTACACTGGTGTCATTGAGCACACTACACGTAGCGACTACAGCAAATATGGTATACCAACCGACCACCCTGCCATAGTAAAGGGAGAGGCCGGTTCGCCATACGCCATAAAGGACTATTATGACAATGACCCTGACCTTGCAGTGAACGTCGAGCAACGTCGCGAGGAGTTCAAGGCACTTATCGAACGCACACACAAGGCTGGCATGAAAGTGATCATGGACTTTATTCCTAACCATGTGGCACGCCACTACCATAGCGACTGTACACCAAAGGGTACGTACAGCTTCGGAGAGCATGACGACAAGAACGTGTTCTATGCAGGACACAACAACTTCTATTATCTTGGCAACAGCTCATACGGCTGCAACCTCGATGCCAAGGATTGTGCCGATGAGGAGTACAGCGAGACACCATTGCGTGCAACAGGTAACGACTGCTTCGGCTCACCAGGTCGCAACGACTGGTACGACACTGTGAAGCTGAACTACGGTATTGACTACCGCACTGGTAACCGTTGCTTCTCGCCTGTTCCTAATACATGGGTGAAGATGCTCAAGATTCTCCGTTACTGGGCAGCAATGGGTGTCGACGGTTTCCGTTGCGACATGGTGGAGATGACCCCTGTGGAGTTCTGGAACTGGGCTGTGGCAAAGATCAAGGAGGAGTTCCCCGGAATAATATTCATAGGTGAGATATACCAGCCACACATTTACCGTTCGTTCATCAAGGATGGTCATTTCGATTATCTTTATGACAAGGTGGGGCTCTATGATACATTGCGTGCTGTGATGAACGGTCAGAGATCAGCAAACGAAATCAGCTATGCTCTGCAAAGTACATCGGATATCCGTGGCAACATGCTCACATTCCTCGAGAACCACGACGAGCAGCGCATTGCATCGGACTTCTTTGCTGCAAAGGCGGAACGTGCATTATCGGCACTCATCGTTTCGGCAACAACAGGAACAGAGCCTTTCATGCTCTATGCAGGACAGGAGTTCGGTGAGCGTGGCATGGACAAGGAGGGTTACAGTGGTGTTGACGGACGAACAACAATTTTCGATTATTGGAGTGTAGACACATTGCGTCGTTGGAAAGGCAACGGTGACTATTCGGGCGAACAACTTACCGAGCAGGAGAAGAACCTGCATGCGTTCTATTCGCACCTGCTCAACCTATGTAATAAGGAAAAGGCACTTGCCGAAGGTGCATTCTACGGAATACAGTATGCCAACCCACATTGCGACAAGTACGACAGCAACCATATATTCTCATACCTGAGAGGTACAGAAAAAGAGTTGTTGCTTGTTGTGACTAACTTCAGCGACAACGAGAAAGAGTGCTCCGTAACAGTACCCGAAGAGGCTTTTGCATATTTTGGAGCAACATACAATAACGAAAAACAAAGTGTAACCGAACTTTTGAGCGGCAAAAACGTTGAACTTACATTCAATCCTTTTGACAAAATAGATATTACAGTACCGGCAAACAGCGGTGTAATACTTAAATTCAAGGTATAATGTAAGATGTACAGGCTAATAACAACATCGGTGTTATGTATCATGGCATTCATTGCCAATGCACAGGTTCTTCTTGACTTTGCTACTATAGAGGATATTGTAAGGAATGAACCCGGATACTTCAAGGAGATTGTAGAGATTTACAGGAACGATGATCCGATGATACGCACCGATGATGTTGCGCTTGTATATTACGGGCAGGCATTCTTGCCACAATATAACCCAGGCAACGACGATAACGAAAAGGCATTGAAGAGGTTCCACAATGAAGGCAACCATGCCGAGGCATACAACACTGCAAAAAGGATCATGGAATATAACCCTGTGAGCCTGAATGCACTCTTCAACCTTATCATAGCGTCGAAAGAGTTGGGGAAAAGTGAGGCTGAAACCAATTCTTATGTTACAAAGTACAGGAGTATACTTGAAATGATAACAGCGTATGGCAAAGGCAACACTTCAGATTCGCCGTTCAAGGTCATTGCTCTCGATGACCAGAATTATGTGCTGTTCCACGAACTGGATATAGAGGAAGAGATTTCACGCCAGCTTGATACCGAAACACTATGCAATATAATTGTTGTTGAACCAAGTAGAAGATTTCAATTCCGCAGGGTATATTTCGATTTGAGCCTCTTCCTGAAACATACTGGGAGGTAAAAACGGACTGTAATATATTGTAGAGCTGACGTATGAAAGTAGAGACACGGCATGCCGTGTCTGCAAAACACACCCGGAATCCGCGAAGCATGTCATGTCGACAGAGCGCATGCGACGAAAGTTCAGTTCGACAATGCTTGTAGCAATTAGTCACGCGTAGTGCAGGCGTAGCTTGCACCGCGTGGGATGCGGTAAACAAGCATTGTCAAAGATCTCTAAAAAAATGTATGAGATTTGCCTTTAGCGATGCTGTTTATGCTCGTTGTAAAACATCGAAGAATCCGTTGTATTCCACCGTAGTTTTTAACCTTAGTGCTTTTGTTGTTTATTCTTTTTGTAGTTTTTCTTTTATGTACTTTCTGTACCGACAGAAAGTACCAAAGAGCTCGGCACACGGGAAAAATCTTCACAAACGTCCTTTGCTCAGGCCACATATGTGAGCCTTCGGTCGGTCGTCTGTTCGTCACTCCAGGCTTTCGGTTGTTTTCAGGGTGCTGCGGAACTCGCTCCACGCGGATATTTGGAATAATATATATCCGCATTACGCTCAAACAGCCTCGCACAATGGCCTGAAAACAACCGGCCTTGCGTTGGATTTTTCAACGGTGCCGTCCTTGGGACATTACCAATGCTGATGGAAAATCCGCAAACGCGTACCGTGTCATCTCGCTGGAGCGTACGCGACGAAAGTTCAGTTCGACAATGCTTGTAGCAATTAGTCACGCGTAGTGCAGGCGTAGCTTGCACCGCGTGGGATGCGGTAAACAAGCATTGTCAAAGATCTCTGTATGACCTCACAACACATCATTGCAAAAAAATCTCAGCACCGGCTCAGATGAACAGGTGCAGAGATTTTATATATCGTAAACTTAATCACATTTAATTTCCGATAAAAGTTGTTCTTTATGAACATCTACTATTGAGTCCCGTAAACCTGATTCTTTAAGTATTATTTGATATATTTTTATACCTCTCATAAAAGCCTATAGGATCCTTTTCATATGGATTTTAATTCAATTTATCCTGGTATTTCTCTAACAGAGATTCGCTCTACTCAAACTCTTCAGATAAAATACACCATGCTTCTTCGGTTGCGCATTTCAATAGTTGTTCATCGTTTAATATGGATTCCATAGTAATTGGTAATTATACAATAAATATTGAATCAGCTTAACTCTGTTTTTTTACGATATTTTTTCGCAAGACATTCTGCCTACATTAATTATTCCAACCTTACCAAGATCAACACCGTATTTGTTCTTGAATAATTGGTTGATAGTATCCTTGTGCTGTGATAGTTGCTGAAGAGGCGGTGTAGTGCTCTTGGTTACATACTCTATTGACATACCCTTTTCAATGCGTACTCCATTAATGATTCCGCTGTCCTTTACTGAAATTTTCCAAAGTGCCATAATCTGATGAATTAAGTTTAAAATGTAAATTATCAGGTGCAAAATTAGAAAAGGAGGTATGCCAAAGTGAAGCATACCTCCATGAAAAGTTTAAATAATGTGATTTCTATAAATTGGGATAATGATAAAACCATTTTCTTTTGCAAGACTAAGGTTTATCATCCTCTAAAAAACTGATGCCGATTGTTCACCGCTGAATTTGGTAAGCATATCAATTGTTTAATGTATGAATCAAGAAATCCTCATATCTCTCAATAATTTCATTAAGTTGTTGAATAAAACCTTCAGCATTTGTGTCGGCTTCAATCGGGATATTGAATCCTTTATTATACTTGGCAAAATAAAGGTCATATAGTCTTTTCTTATCATCATACATGTCAATCCATCCCCAGGTTTGCCAGGCAAATCTATATTTTTTTCCATGCAAAGATATAATTTTTCCTCTATATAAATATACGAAAAAAACAGGAATAGCATAGTAGTGGTTTGTACCATTCAGGTGTAAGAATCTATCAGAATCTTCTAATTCAAATTGTATATATTCTTTATACCGTGTATTAAACTCATCAAGAATGTCTTCTCTGTTTTCACGTAGCAGTGTCAGTGTCAATGAAGGGTATCGTTTTAGCCATAAACTTGGCACGTTGTTGTAATAGTCAACAATGTATCCTTCGGCTTTATTGATCAGATTCTCCCAGATTTCATCTGTTAGCAATTTTTTGATAATCTCCTTGTCTGCGTTGATTGCTGGGACAACATCGGCAATTGTAAAGGGATTAAGCAACATATTGTTGATAGCATAAATAAGTTGTCTGCTGGTAAGTAGACGCTTCCAACTATCCTTTCCTTTATCGAATATAGGACGATTACGTATTATATTCCAACTCTTGCAATGAGAAATAAGTACTTGATTTGTAATCTTTTCTTTCCCCTCTTTTAGGCCTTGGTCGCAGAATACCTTTCGGCAATTTATGAGTTTTGTAGCAAAATTATTCCATGTAGGTTGGCCTTCTTCATCATAAATAAGGAATCGAATAGATCCATTGAAAAATGCTTCACTTTCAGCAAGCTCGATAGCTGTTTTCCAACCGTTCCAGGAACCAAGTTCTTTTTCATCCCAATCATTTGGACATTCTTGATTTAAGTCGTAAATCTTTATAGATTTCTGTTTTTCCTCTTCTATTTGTTTAGCATCATCTGTTATTTTATTTGCATTTGGAGAATATAATGTCGGTGAATCAAGGTCTATGAATTTCTTTATTATAGCTACTCTACTGTATGGCTTTTTACCTTCGTCTGTATTTTCAAGTATGTTCCATATGAGACGCATTGCCTGTAGGAACTCCTCATCGGTAACATTCTTGTATTTAGTAAAGTACTCGAAACAACAAATAGAAAAATCTAGTTCGTTTATATTTCGAGGATGAAAGAATGTGTCGAACAAACATTTATCGCCAAAATATGGAACTTTCTTTGTAGCATTGCCAATAATTCGTCCTGTCATCAACAATACAGTATCAGCAATATCCTTTAGATTGATACCTGACCGTATAATTGATAAGAAATTAGAATAAGGAACAAACGGTAATTCTATTTTCTCCCAAGTTCTGTGGGTAAATCTGGCAAGCTGACATATAGCTTCATTGCATTGTTCCTTACCGACATAAACAAATATTCTTGCCAATAAGGCAAATAGTGAGTTGTCAGGCAATTCCGGTTTATTCTCAAAAAAATCATTTGATAATTTTTCTATTTCTTTATCCCAATTTTGTTTGCAGGCTTCACCAAAATTACCAAGTTCATCGGCAAACTTGCACTTGAAATTCTCCCATTGTGTGAGTTGGAGCCCGCGTGCATTCATCTTCATGTAAATGTCATCACCAAAATTGTCTATCTTGAGTTCAAAACTTATCCTTTCTGCCAATGCTTCAAGTACTTGACAGCTGTTTGGCTTACGTTTTTCCCAGACTTCATGAATTGTAGACAGCATTCTTAGCATTGATGAAACGGTCTCGTCTTCTGTCCAATAATCCCAAAACCATGATTGACCGGTAATATCTTTCATGGGATTTTTACTTATATTCCAATGAGAATCGACTGATGAAAGTGCTTGGCAGAAACGGGTGGCATGAATCCTGTCAGCATAAGAAAATCGGGCAAGCAGAGCAAGAATATCCTTCCGTGAAGATTCTTCCAACACTTTTTCAGTCGCATATCGTGCTATAAGCCATAATGTAGTCAAACGCTGCTGGCCGTCTACGGGAACAAATGAATCTTCACCATCTGTATTGATTGGACCATATATAAAATGAAGATTCAATCTCTTTTCTTTTTCTTCTATGACATCAAATATCTCATTAATGAAATTCTCCCTGATACTCTTTGCTTCAGGCTTGTTTGCACCCTGTACATAATGACGTTGGATACCGGGAATGATGACACGGTATCTTGAAAGCAATGCAAACAGATTGCTCGGAACTTGCGTATATTGCGTTAGAACGTTATTCATAATGTTATATCCTTTATAGTCTTTATAGCTTCAATAAAACTTTTAATATCATTAGCCATAGCCGTTAGATATGATTCTTTATCATCTTCAGACCAATATGGTATGTTAGGATTGAGATTCACAAGAGATTTCATAAATACAGCTTCGGTTGCTGGTGGTGCCCAATAATCTTTCCAGGATTGATGGGCCCAATCTCTTATAGCATTCCTCTTGCCGTTGAATAGTTTGTTATTGAGTGAAGAATTTGCATTTGTGGGTAGCAAAGCAAGGTTTTTTATTGTATTGTCCTCTTGTTTCGGATATTCTTCATTTAGATGTTCCTTTAACCAAGCATCTCCATTATGATTTTTTTCACATGCTTCTTGGTACTCTTTTATTTGTGACTCAGTTATTCCGGGAATCCATTCTTTGAGTTCATCTTCGGAAAGATCTTTCTGGTTTCTGGCAAAGATATGTTCCAACGACCATCCTTCAATGTTGCGGTGTTTAGAGAAACTATATCGCATCGGCCATCGTTTCCAACAGAATGCAACATTGCTCAATAGCAGATAATTATGTAGTTTCTCACCTCCGTTCTTATAGTCATTCAAGTCTTTATCTGGTTTATATTCTGACATTGCTGTAACATCACCTTTTATGTTATAGCCATCGACTACTGATGGAATCCCTTCTCTACCTTTTTTATGCACTGTTACTCCAAAGGCATGATACAGGAGCGGATTATTGTACCATGCTATCAGTCGGTAATATGCTGCACAAATCTTTTTCCATACCGATTCTCGGGAATATGTTTCCAGTTCTTTTTGTATTTCTGCCAGAAAAGGGAATACCTCATCAGTCTCTCTATTTGGAGAAATACCGGCATAACGAAGCATTACAGTCATTCTATCATTTTCCTTCCATGTGTTTCGTGGTGTAAGAAAAGCAAAGAAATCTTGTTTATTGAGTTCTCTTTCTATCGTATCCCATTCTACAGCTCTGGCTTGTGTAACAGAGGTTGGTTCGTCACTGTTGACACCAAGCATGATACATTTTACCAGTTCGGAATCCTTAACAGCTATTTTCCCACTGTTCAGTTCATTGAATGTTGCAAGTTCCTTTTCTTTGGATACTTGATAGAATAGAAAACGGCAACATGTTTTAAGTTTCTTGCAGAAAGCAACTCTTGTATCACTTTGTTCTTCACCTAACAGCTCTTTGATTTTCTTCGTCGCTTCAGATTTGAAATGACGGTCCAACGCTTTGTCCGCTTCTCTATCATATGAAATGCTGATGCTGTTATCGTTCTCTCCTAAAATCAGTTTGATGGTTGTCAGGCGTTGTTGTCCATCAACAACGTTATACCTGTTGTTCTTTTCGTCGTTTGCAACAGCTAATGCCTGTAAAAAATAGAACGGAGTCTTCTCTGTTTGTTGGAAGGAGATTATGTCATTGATAAGTTGAGACACCTGTTTGGCTTTCCATCTATATCCTCGTTGATAGCTTGGAATATAGAAACGGGTGCCTTGGGTAAAATCGTCTATTGACTTTATTGAAACATTATGATCCATATCTGAAATTATTATTTCTTAATCTATTTGATAGTGTCTTTGTTTTTTTCAAGGATAGTCTTGCGTGCAATACTGTATCACCTGATAATGAAATTGAATTTATCGTCAAATGATTTTCTGTAGCAGAGCTTCGTGCTATACATCATAATAACTGGTTAATCTCTTGGCTACATTTCTCATCTGTTCACGCAAGGAAGCTGGTTCTAAAACTTCTATCTGGTCGCCTTGCTGCATTATGAGTTGAAGAAAATCATATGTTAGTTTTACGTCATACGAGAACAGAGCGTACTCGTCGTTGCTTTCAATTTCCTTTTGTGATTCATGTAATGGCAGAGTACGAAGATAATCCGGGGCATTCCAGTATGCACGAAGTACTACATGTTCAATATCATCATCACTTGGAATTACACCAGTACATCCCTCATAGAACTTATCGATATTAAACCCTGGTTTTATTTCAAATGTTTTATCAAGTATATTGGCTTTAAGTATACGGTCAAGACCATACACACGAATCTCTTTAAAATTATTGTTTTGACGTCGATTACAGTCAGCGTAATATGGGTTGTTTGCAATTACATACCATCGGCGTTTCACCACTTTTAGATTGTATGGCTCTATTTCGAATGTGCTGGTACACTCTTTGCCAAAGCCTTGATGAGTTATTTCCACAACCTTGTTTTCACGCATTGCCTGCATGAATAGCGTAAGCCATTTACCTCCTGAAGGTATATTTTCGAATCGGATACGTCCTTCAAGTTTTTTATCTGCCTGAAGTTGATTCAATGTTGCATATGAATCTATCAGCCAGGAACGAAGCGTATCACTTTGAAGCCGTTCTGGTTCTTCTATATGATATTTATATCCTGAAACTTCTGGATCAATTTCAATATATACGTCAAATATATCCTTGATGGCTGCACGATGATTGTGGAATGTGCGAAGAGGTATATCATCACCTTCACCATAACTAAGTCCACTTTTTTGCCATTTGGCATTGATCTCTTTATAGCTTAAATGTTTATATTGACGCAACAGGTCTATTAACCAAACATATCTACCGAATAAATTTGATGCCATAAACTATAAATCAAAGGTTTTATAATGTTCGCTACAAATCTACAAAAAAAGATATGAAATTTAATGGCATACCTATCCTGTTTTTTCCATATTGTTCACATATCTGCCATACAGAACAAATCCCTGCGATACAACGTTATCTACAAAAAAACAAATCTTATGCAGTGGATAACAGAATTACTACGTTCGCATCCTGAACTTGCCATCTATTTTACATTGGGATTGGGATTTCTCATAGGCAAGGTTCATATCAAGGGATTCAGCTTGGGTATCGTAACAAGTGTGTTGCTTGTTGGTGTTGTCGTTGGGCAACTCGATATTCCCATGACCGGTGCACTGAAACAGACTGCCTTTCTGATGTTTCTCTTTGCCATAGGCTATAAAGTCGGTCCGCAGTTCTTTGCTGGGTTAAAGAAGGAGGGATTGCCGCAGGTGCTCTTTGCAGTGGTCATGTGTGTCTTTATCCTTGTAAGCACTTGGGTCATATCGTTGCTGATGGGTTACAATGCCGGAGAGGCTGCAGGGTTGTTATCGGGTTCACAGACAATAAGTGCTGTAATTGGTGTTGCCGATGATACAATTCGCGGATTGTCAATACCTGATGGCGACAAGCAGAAAATGCTCGACATTATCCCTGTGGCATACGCTGTGACATATATTTTCGGTACTGCCGGTTCGGCATGGATCTTGTCCAAGTTGGGACCTCGCATGCTTGGCGGAATGGAGAAGGTGAAGGCTGCATGCCGTGAACTTGAAAGCAGTATGGGTAAGGACGACAGCGAGAAGCCCGGAATAGTAGGTGCAAAGCGTGAAGTCGAGTTCAGAAGCTACTGCATTGAAAACAGTTGGTTCAGGAAAGGACGCAATGTCGAAGAGCTTGAACGTCTTTTCAATGAACAGGGAAAAAGACTTTTTGTAGAACGTATACGCAAGGGAAATAATATCATTGATGATGTACGGAGCAAGGAGAAACTGCATATAGGTGACGAGGTGGTCCTCAGTGGCAGATATGAATATACCATTGGTGAGGAACAGTGGATTGGCAAGGAGGTAGATGACGATGTTTTGTTGAGTTTCCCAGTAATGGTGATAAAGACTACCGTTGCCGGTAAAAACCGCAAACGTGCCTTGTCGTTCAACGGCAAGAGGGTGAGCGAACTGCGTGCACAACCTTTCATGCATGGTGTGAGCATACAGCGCATACGACGTATGGGAGTGGATATACCTGTGTTTCCCGAAACGAAACTGGATACAGGCGATGTCATTGAGCTTGTAGGTAAGAAGATTGACGTGATGCATGCGGCAAAGGAGATAGGATATCCCGACCCTGCCACAAACGAGACTGATATCGTGTACATGTCGTTGGGTATTCTCATCGGCGCAGTTATCGGCACACTTACATTACATATCAAGGGTGTTCCGTTGAGCCTTAGCAGCAGTGGCGGTGCGCTGATAGCAGGTCTTGTCTTCGGCTGGTGGCGTGCCCACCACCCCACGATGGGTGCAATACCCGAGGCTGCATTGTGGGTGTTCAACAATATGGGACTGAACATATTCATTGCCATTGTCGGTATTTCGGCAGGTCCGGGATTCATTGAAGGTTTCAGGGAGGCAGGATTGTCGCTTTTCGTCGCAGGAATTATTGCCACATCGTTGCCGTTGCTGTTCGGTATATTCATTGCATCGCGCTGGTTCAAGTTCCACCCTGCCATAGCATTGGGCTGTTGTGCCGGAGCAAGAACAACTACAGCAGCCATAGGAGCAATACAGGAGACATTGGGCAGCGAGACTCCGGCACTGGGATATACTGTGACATATGCCGTAGGAAACACATTGCTTATCCTATGGGGAGTGTTCATTACATTGATGGTTTCATGATTAAGATATAGTTTGTATGGATAAGTTATTGAGCGACCACAGCAAGGTCAGGACATTCGAGAGAGAGATGGAGAGGATAAGTCCTTTTGAGCTGAAGAACAGGCTGATTGAGCTTGCCGACGAGAGTATAAGGAAGATGACGCGCACCATGCTTAATGCCGGGCGAGGAAACCCGAATTGGACTGCCACTGTACCGCGTGAGGCTTTCTTTGCTCTCGGCAAGTTCGGTATTGCCGAGGCACGACGCGACTGGGAGTGCGAAGAGGGACTTGCCGGTATTCCACGCAAGGATGGTATAGGTGAACGTTTCGAGGAGTTCCTTAAGGAGAACAGCAAGGAACCAGGAGTGCCGTTCCTTGAAAAGTGTTACCGTTATATGACCGAGGAGCATGATGTCAAGCGCGACGATCTTGTACATGAATGGGCTGAGGGTATCATGGGTAACCAGTACCCCGTTCCCGACAGGATATTGGGCAGCACCGAGATTGCCGTACGCGACTATATGGCGCAGGAACTTTACAACGGCCGTCCGCCACAAGGCGAGATTGACCTCTTTGCCACCGAGGGAGGAACAGCCGCAATGTGCTACATATTCGATAGCCTGCAACAGAACAGGTTGCTTGAACGTGGCGACCTGATAGCCTTGATGACACCTGTGTTCACACCGTACATTGAGATACCCAAGCTATACCGCTACAACTATAAGGTTACGGAGATTCCGGCCAACGTCACCACCTATGACGACCTGCATTTGTGGCAATACAGCGACAAGGACGTGAGCAAGCTGCGCGACCCTGCATACAAGGCACTGTTCATAGTCAACCCGAGCAATCCTCCAAGCTATACCCTTGCCCCCGAGACTGTTGATCTGATAGTTGATATTGTGGAGCGTTGGAATCCAAACCTAATGATTGTCACCGACGATGTGTATGCCACATATGTGAGCGGTTTCCAGTCGCTCATGGCGCGCCTGCCGCATAACACCATCTGTGTATATTCGTTCTCGAAATATTTCGGTGCTACAGGATGGCGCACAGCGGTAACGGCTATTCACAGGGACAATATCTTCGATGAGTTGCTGAAACGCCTGCCACGCAAGCGCAAGGGCGAATTGCAACAACGCTACGGTAGCATAAGGAGTGATGTGGAGAACATGCGTTTCATTGACCGTATGGTTGCCGACAGCCGTCAGGTGGCACTTAATCATACCGCAGGCCTTTCGTTGCCACAGCAACTGCAGATGATGCTGTTTGCCCTCTACTCCATCATTGATAAGCGCGAAGGCAACCGCTTCAAGGAGAAAATGCAGGAGATAATACGCCGAAGGCTCGACGCTCTGTGGACAAACATGGGATTTACCCTGCTGCCGGACCCTTTGCGTGCAGGATACTATTCGGAGATTGACATGCTTGTGTGGGCAAAACGATTCTATGGCAAGGACTTTGCCGACTGGCTTAAACTGAACTACAGTCCGTTGGATGTAGTATTCCGTCTTGCAACCGAAACGTCGCTTGTGGTACTTAACGGTGGCGGTTTCGACGGCCCGGAATGGAGCATACGTGTGTCGCTCGCCAACCTGAAAGAGAGTGACTACACCATAATAGGCAAGCAAGTCAGGAGAATACTCGACACCTATGCCGAGCGTTGGAAGAAGAGCCTTCCAATGGTTGAGTAAGGACGCTTAGCATTAATTCATCTCCCATAAAAAATAGGCTGACTAAATTTTAGTCAGCCTATTCAAGTATATATTGGATATTATTTCTTGTTTACCATCGCATCGATAGCTGCTACAGCAGTTACGTTCAGAATCTCCTGAACCGAGCTTTCGAAATCAATGAAGTGGATAGGCTTGTTCAATCCCATCTGGATAGGTCCGATGATTTCGGCATCGTTCGACAACGCCTGCAACATCTTGTATGATGAGCTTGCTGAGTTCAAGTTAGGGAACACAAGTGTGTTGACCTCTTTGCCAACCAGCTTTGTAAACGGATATTTCTTGTCGCGGAGCTCACTGTTCATAGCCACGTTGACCTGCATTTCACCGTCGAGAATCCAATCGGGGTAGTTCTTGTGGATATGTGATACAGCCTGACGCACTCTCTCGGCGCTGCCACCCTGGTCTGTTCCGAAGTTTGAGTAAGAAACCATTGCCATAACAGGTGTGTGGTTGAAGAAGCGTACCGATTTCTCGGCAAGGCGGGCAATGTCAATCAAGGTAGCTGTCTCGGGAGCACGGTTGATAAGTGTGTCTGCCACGAAGTATGTACCTTTCTTTGAATTGATGATATGCATTGTACCGAAGGTGCTGAATCCTTCCTGCATTCCGATAACCTCTTTGGCAACCTTGATGGTATTTGAATACTTGGTATAAAGACCTGTTATGAAACCGTCGGCATCACCTGTCTCGACCATCATCATACCAAAGTAGTTGCGCTCGTACATCTTGTCGCTTGCCTCTTCGATGGTGTATCCTTCGCGCTGTCGTTTGTCGGCAAGGATTCTTGCGTATCGCTGACGGCGTTCACGCTCGTTGGGGTGACGTAGGTTTACAACCTCGATACCCTCAAGACTCAACCCTAGTTCGTCGGCGAGCTTTGAGATTATCTCGTCGTTTCCGAGAAGGATTGGCTGGCATATACCCTCTTCCTTTGCCTGCACTGCAGCCTTCATCATTGATGGGTGTGCACCCTCGGCAAACACGATGCGCTGTGTCTCGGTGCGTGCCATATCGTGTAGCTGCTGTGTGAGCTTTGACTCGCGTCCCATGAACTCGAGAAGGTGTTCCTTGTATTTTTCCCAGTCGGTGATTGTCTTGCGTGCTACACCGCTTGCGATAGCGGCCTTTGCAACGGCTGTCGATACCTCAACAAGCAGGCGTGGATCAACTGGTTTCGGAACGAAGTAGTCACGACCGAATGTGAGGTGACCTACCTTGTATACTTTGTTTACAATCTCAGGAACCGGTTGTTTTGCCAGGTCGGCAATGGCCTTTACAGCAGCGAGCTTCATCTCCTCGTTGATGGCTGTTGCAGCTACATCAAGCGCACCACGGAAGATATATGGGAAACCGATAACGTTGTTTATCTGGTTAGGATAGTCGCTGCGTCCTGTACTCATAAGCACGTCAGGACGGCTCTCCATCGCGTCCTCATATGTAATTTCCGGCTCAGGATTAGCAAGAGCAAAGATGATAGGGTCTTTTGCCATGGAACGTACCATATCCTTTGAAAGGACATTGCCTTTTGAAAGACCAAGGAATACGTCTGCATTCTTTATTGCATCGCTGAGTGTTGTTATGTCGGTACGTGATGTTGCAAACTCCAGCTTCTCAGGAGTGAGGTTGCCACGTGATGTGCTGATTACACCACGGCTGTCGAGCATGACAACGTTCTCTTTCTTTACACCAAGTGCGATATATAATTTTGTACATGAGATTGCGGCTGCACCTGCACCGTTTACAACAACCTTTACATCTTCGATGTTCTTGCCGTTTACTTCAAGTGCGTTCAAAAGACCTGCTGCAGAGATGATGGCTGTACCATGCTGATCGTCGTGCATTACAGGAATATCAAGTTCCTCTTTCAAGCGACGTTCAATCTCAAAACATTCGGGAGCCTTGATATCCTCAAGGTTGATACCTCCGAATGTAGGAGCTATGGCCTTTACAGCCTCAATGAACTTTTCGGGATTCTCCTCGTTTACCTCAATATCGAACACATCGATACCTGCGTAAATCTTAAAGAGTAGGCCTTTACCTTCCATAACTGGCTTTCCAGCAACGGCACCGATATTTCCTAGACCAAGAACAGCTGTACCGTTTGAAATTACGGCAACAAGGTTGCCCTTGTCGGTATATTTGTATGCATTCTGTGGGTCTTTCTGGATCTCAAGACATGGCTCGGCTACACCGGGTGAATAGGCCAACGAAAGGTCGGTCTGTGTGAAATATGGTTTTGTAGGTACTACCTCTATTTTACCCGGACGTTTTCCGGCATGGTAGTTTAAAGCATCTTCTTTAAGTATCTTTGCCATTTTGTGTTATGTTTAGCAGTACGCTGTGCGTACCATTTATATATTGTTGTTTATAAAATCTTCAATAAACTCATCGCCTGCCTCGCCAACGCCAAAGAGTGCGAAGTCGTAACGAATAGGGTCGTCGGGCGACAATTCTCTGAGTCTTGCCGTAAGTTCCTCAACTGTACGGCGGTCGTTCTGCTTACGGCCTGTAAGCCCCAATGTACGCGCTGTACGTGCTACATGCACATCGATGGGAATCATAAGTTGTGACGGTGATACCGCCTTCCATATTCCCAAATCCACTATCCCGTCGTTACGGCATAGCCAACGCAACATCATGTGCATGCGTTTACATGCCGATCCTGGCTTGCCCTTGACACTCACCGGGTTGCTTATGTGCCTTGTCGTTGCACCTCCGTTGGACAGCGCAAGCTCATTGCGCAATCTTTCAATACCTTCCCATGTTGAACAGCCAATGAACAACGGCTCCATTGAACCGAATCGGGTGTATATATCCTTTAATCCCCGACAGATGTATTTCAAGTCAGATACAAAGAATGTACGGTGTATGTTTTGTCTGTCGTCGAGAGATTCCCATTCACCGCTCATAACAAAATCGTATGGCGATGAATGCATGATTTCGTGGAACATCCTGTTTCCACTACGCAGAATCATCTTGCGGTTTCCCCAAGCAATGATTGATGCCAGAAGGGCTACAATCTCAATATCTTCGCGTCGCGAAAATGAGTGTGGAAAACTGATAGGATCGTTTGCTATGAATTCTTTGCAGTTGTATTTGACAACCTTCTCGTCGAGCAAGGACTTCAACCGTTCCATACATCAAAGCATGGTTATTGCCTGCTGAAGATCGCTGTAAGTATCGTCGCAAGCGGGAACAAGAGGCAAACGGAGAACGTTGTCTACCTTGCCGTGTATGTTTAGCAATGCCTTTATACCCGATGGATTTCCGTCGACGAAAATGAGTTGGAACAGTTCGTTCAGTCTGTCGTGCTGATTGCGTGCATCACTTACACGGCCCTCCTGCATTGCTCTGACAAGAGCTGTCATCTCTTGTGGGTATGCATTGCCGAATACTGAAATTACACCAACACCACCGGCTTCCATGATATCTACAGTGAGAGAGTCATCACCTGAGAATACGTCGAAGTTTGCAGGTGCCATGTCTATGAGTTCCTTTGTCTGTGCGAGGTTTCCCGAAGCGGCTTTGAAACCAACGATATTAGGACACTCATTGGCTACACGCACAACAGTAGAAGGCAGAATGTTTACGCCTGTACGGCCCGGAACGTTGTACATGTATATTGGTAGGTCTGTTGCCTGTGCAACAGCTTTATAGTGCTGGTAGATACCCTCCTGTACTGGCTTGTTGTAATATGGAGCAACAGACAGGATTCCGTCGACACCTGTCAAGTCCTCGTTCTGCAATTCCTCAACGACTGCACGTGTGCAGTTGCCGCCTATGCCGACCATAATAGGCATACGGCCATCGACCTGTTTTATGACGCGTTTTCGTATTTCACGTTTTTCTTCAATTGTCAACGTTGGTGTTTCTGCTGTAGTACCTAAGACACAGAGAAAATCGGTACCGCAATCCAAATGCATCTGCACGAGTTTCTCCAAAGCAACATAGTCAACATTGCCGTCTGCTGTAAATGGTGTAACAAGAGCTACACCCATACCTTTAAATTTGTTTTGCATCATAAAATTACTCTTGAAATTTCAGGGTGCAAAATTACTATAATTTTTACTATTTATTATATAATAATTAGAGATTTCGTGTGCTGCATAACAAAAAATAACACTTTATTTCCTTATCATTGCCAAAAAATCATCTTCACCGACAATCTTGACACCAAGTTTTTGTGCTTTTTCCAATTTGCTCGGTCCCATGTTGTCACCGGCGAGAATGAATGATGTGGATTTGCTTACACTGCCGACATTCTTTCCGCCGTTCTTTTCAATTATCTCTTTGTACTCATCGCGTGAATGGTGGGTAAAGACTCCGCTTATAACAATGCTTTGTCCATTGAGTATATCGCTGTGGGGCTGTGCCTCTTCTTCAGATACTTCGAAGCACAGGCCTGATTCCTTCAATCGGGCAATGAGTCCGCGGTTGTTTTCATTGGCAAAGAATTGCGTAACAGTTGTGGCTATGCGTTCACCTATTTCGTCTACGGCAATGAGTTCTTCGTAAGAGGCATTCATCAGATTGTCGATATTCTTGAATGCACGTGCAAGTCGTTTGGCAACTGTTGCACCAACGAATCGTATTCCCAAAGCGAACAGCACGCGTTCAAAAGGAACCTGTTGTGAAGAGCGTATTCCGGCAACCATATTTTCGGCCGACTTCATTCCCATGCGTGGCAGGAACATAAGGTCTTCAGGATAAAGAGTATATAGGTCGGCAATATTCTTTACAAGACCGTAATTGTAGAGCAGTTCTATTGTTTCAGGTCCAATGGAATCGATGTTCATGGCGTCGCGTGTGACAAAATGCTCTATTTTGCCCTTTATCTGTGGCGGACAGGCTGTTTCATTTGGACAATAGTGCGCAGCTTCACCCTCGTTACGCACAAGTGGAGTACCGCATTCGGGGCATCTGGCTATGAAATTCACCTTTTCGCCAAGCATGAAACGCGCATCGGTATCGACACCGGTTATCTTGGGGATAATCTCACCACCCTTTTCAACGTAGACCATATCTCCTATATGCAGGTCGAATTTCTCTATTATATCGGCATTATGGAGGGATGCACGCTTGACTACAGTGCCTGACAGCTGTACCGGGTCGAGGTTGGCAACAGGAGTGATTACACCTGTTCGGCCCACCTGATATGTAACCTCGTTAAGACGTGTAAGGGCACGTTCTGCCTGAAACTTGTATGCTATTGCCCAACGTGGTGATTTCGCAGTATAACCGAGATTCTTCTGCTGACGCAACGAATTGACTTTAAGCACGATACCGTCTGTTGCAAAAGGCAGGTTCTTGCGCTCAACGTCCATTGTATCTATAAAATTGAAGACCTCTTCAAGTGTTTTGCATTTTCGTGTATATGACGAAATCTTAAAACCCCATTCGGCTGCACACTGCAGATTTTCAAAATGCCCTTCTGCCGGTAACTGCTCACCCAACATGAAGTACAGATAAGCATCAAGACCGCGTTTTGCAACAACTGATGAATCCTGTAACTTCAAAGCGCCTGACGCTGCATTACGCGGATTGGCAAACAATTGTTCCTCGTTTGCAGCACGCTCTTCGTTAAGACGTTCAAACACATTCCATGGCATAAGAACTTCGCCACGGATCTCGAATTCAGTAGGATATCCATTACCGGAAAGTACTAATGGTACGGTTCGTATTGTTCTCACGTTTGCCGTAACATCATCACCTTTTTCACCATCACCGCGTGTTACGGCGCGTTCCAGCTTGCCATTGATGTATGTGAGCGAAATTGACGTACCGTCAAACTTGAGTTCACAGCATATCTCGAACTCCTCGTTAAGGCTACGTCTTATCCTGTCGTAGAACTCGCCGACCTCCTGCTTTGAGTATGTGTTTCCAAGCGAGAGCATAGGATATTTGTGTGTAACCTGCTTGAACTCTTTTGTGATATCCGAACCCACTCGCATTGTCGGCGATGAAGGGTCGTACATGTCGGGGTTTGCCGCTTCAAGTTCCTGCAGTTCGCGTAGCAGTGTATCGAACTCAAAGTCGCTTATGACCGGCATGTTCAACACGTAATAACGGTGATTATGTTCGTGAAGTTCTTTTCTCAGTTCAAGTATTCGTTCTTTCGGAGTCATATTGCTGATTTATGTTTCTGTCCGCTAAGATACAACAAAAGAACACGAAATATTGCCATATCGCGTTCTTTTTACTGAAATAATGTTACTAAAAGTTGTAAACGTTACTTTTTTGCAAGCAACTTTCGGGATTAGGGAACTATTTTTTCAGGCTGAAGACAAACCTCAATCCACCATTCTGGCGGTTGGCAACGGATATTGTTCCACCGTGGAACTGCACCGCATGCTTTACTATCGCGAGTCCAAGACCTGTACCGCCCATTTGGCGTGAACGTCCTTTGTCTATACGATAAAACCTTTCGAAAATGCGCATTAGTTGCTTTTCCTCTACACCGCAACCATCATCTTCAAAACTGATTCGGCACATATCTTCGTTGTTTTCTATCAAAGAAATGTATATATTTTTTCCACCGGAATATGCTATGGCATTTTCTGTTAGGTTACGGAAAATTGAGCCTATCAGCGACAGGTTTCCGTCAACAATTACCTGTTCGTTAAAATCGGTATGTAGCATGAAACGCTCCTCTTCTGGCATTATCTCCAACTCTTCGGCAATTTCGTTGATTATGTTGTTTATTACTACACTCTCTTTGCCTATGAGCTGGCTGCCGTCTTCCATGCGTGTGATAAGCGATACATCATTCAACAGACGGCGCAGACGTTCATTGTTGGTATAGCATCTCTCTATCAGTTCCTGACGTTTCTCTTCGCTCAGGTTTATTCCGGAAAGCAGTGTCTCCAGGCACACCTGAATGGATGCAACGGGTGTCTTGAGTTCGTGGTTTATATTGTTTGTGAGCTGTCGCTTGATACGTATCTTTTCCTGTTCCTCGCGTAATGCCGCTTCGTGAGCAATATCCCTGTCCTTTATGGTCTGTTGCCATTGGGCATATAGCTTAACTATATGATTTGAAATGGAGCCAAGCTCGTCATTGGGGAATGGCTCTTCTTCGTCGAATGATTCTCCTTTTTCAGCCTTTGCCGCAAAATGGTTCAGTCGTTCAATGTTCTTACCCAATCTTCGTGTGGCAAAATATGCCAAAGTGCTTGTTACAAGACTGAGAATAATCATCAGTCCCAAAAAGTCCCAATCTGCTTTTAATAGTTCTTTTAAAGATGGTGAATATGGAATTGCTGTTCGTACTACAACTCGATCTCCTTTAGTAGCAGAATAAAAATATTCTCTTCCATCACTGACTGATTGCCTACCGATGTGATATCCGGAACCATTCTTCAGTGCTTCTGCAATTTCATGGCGTTGACGATGATTGTCAAGAGAATCAATGGAAATCATATTGTCGTAAATCACAGCACCAGTCAATGTTATGACAGATACACGAAGGTCTTCATAAGGCTTTGAGTAAGTTTCTATAAATTCTTCAAATGGAAGACCGTCTTCAATTGTTTCTATAAGCTGACGATTATAAAGCTGAAGCTGAGCACTCAGTAATTCAGATTTATATTCTTTCTCTCGTAGGAACTGAAATCCTATGGAGCATAAGATTATGGTCCACGAAAAAGCAAGCAGCATAAGGAATAGTCGCTTGTGATATGAAGGTTTAATCACGGAAGCCATAGCCGAATCCTGAACGTGTTACAATATATGAGCCGTATGCGCCAATCTTGGAGCGTAGTCGTGTTATGTTTACATCAATCGTGCGGTCAAGAACAACCACCTCGTCACTCCACACGCGGGTAAGAATCTGTTCACGTGAGCAAATTTTTCCGCGATGCGAGATAAGATAAGCCAATAATTCGAACTCCTTTTTTGCAAGCTTAATTTCAATATCATCTATCGTGCAACGCTTGAATTCAAGGTCGAGTACCAAGCCTTCAACCTGCAGAATATTGCTCCTTTCGGTTGCATGGCTGTTTGTTTTGTGACCGTTTGTGCGGCGTAGTACACTTTTTACACGTGCTATGACATTTCGCACAGTGTATGGTTTCATTATGTAATCGTCCGCACCAATGTTCAATCCCATAATCATATCATCCTCAGTGTCACGTGCAGTGCAGAATATGATAGGAATATCAGCAGTTGTTACATCAGCTTTGAGCATCTTTGCCATCTTGATACCGCTTATTTCCCCCATCATTATATCAAGAAGTATCAGTGAATATTGCTTCAGGTCAAGAGCCAATGCCTGTTCTGCGCTGAAAGCTATATCCACATCATAGCCTTCGTTCTCAAGATTGAGCTGTAAGACTTCACATAGAGTTTCCTCATCGTCCACAATCAATATACGTTCTGTTGCCATATACCTTATGTAATTTATCACGTTGCAAAAATAGAGATAAAAAGCAAATAAAGGTACAGGTTGAATGATATTTAATAAAAATGTAACAATTTCCGCGAAACATTCTTTCAATGTTTTCTTATTCGTTTTGAAACATCCATGAAACATTCTCCCGATACCTTTGCGGCAGAGATTTGAAAAGTAACATCAATCGTTGCATGAGAATGCCGGCATCTCCCGCACGTTTGAAAGTTTAATTTAAAGTAAAAATGATTATGAAAAAGAATTTTATTTTAGCAGCTCTTTTAGCCTGCATCGGTATCACAGCACAGGCGCAGGATACAAAAATTGAGGAGCCTAAAGGTAAGGCTATTGTACAGGTGTTCGGAAATTTCCATTCAGGATTCGGAGAGACAAGAAACGACAGGGGTTTCGAGTTGGAACGCAGCTATTTGGGCTATGAGTATAAACTCGGAAACGGTTTGTCTGTAAAAGGCGTTATGGACATCGGTAAGTCTTCGGATGTAAGCGATTACCAACGTATAGCTTATATCAAGAATGCGATGATTTCGTGGAAAACGGGAAACCTTACATTGAGCGGAGGTCTTATCTCGACAACGCAATTTAATTTCCAAGAGAAATTCTGGGGCTATCGTTACATTATGAAATCATTCCAGGACCTGTATAAATTCGGAAACAGTGCCGACTTGGGTCTTTCTGCCAGTTACAAGTTTGCCGACTGGGTCTCTGCCGATGCTATCATAGTAAATGGCGAAGGCTATAAGAAGATTCAGAAAAGCGCAGGACTTAATTATGGTTTAGGTGCTACTTTCACCCCGGTTAAAGGTTTTAATATACGACTATATGGCGGTGTGAACGAGAGTGGAGAAAAGGGTAAGAAAAACACAGTAAATGCAGCCGGTTTCTTAGGTTATAAATGTGAGCTTTTTACTGTCGGTGCTGAGTATAACCACATGTGGAATGCTTCGTACAAAGCAAATAAGGACCAGTTCGGATATTCTGTGTTCGGTTCGGTCAAATTAGCGAAGTTTGCCGATGTCTATGCGCGTTTCGACGACCTCTATTCAAGAAATAACTGGAATATCTCAAAAGATGAACAAGCTGCAATAATCGGAGCACAATTCAAATTGGGTAAATATGTAAAGGTCGCACCAAACTTCAGAATGAGTATGCCAAAAGCAGATGGTGCAAAGAACGGGTATTCGGCATACATAAACTGTTATTTCGGAATTTAACATAATAATCATCCTAAATACTTAAAACGTTATGAAAAAGATTTTTAAGTCAATTATGACATTGACTGTTGCTGTCGCAATGGTGTCGTGTGGTGGTAGTGCAACAAATGAGGGTCGCGAGGCTCAGGAACTATCGGGAGCTGGTGCTACATTCCCTCTTCCATTCTACAATGTGGTGTTTGAGAACTTTGCTCAGGTAAATGGTGATGCCGTTGCTTACGGTGGAATAGGCTCGGGCGGTGGCGTGCGCAACTTACGCGATAAGATAGTTGATTTTGCCGGTAGCGATGCATTCCTTACTGATAAGGAGATGGCAGAAATGCCTCCTGTAGTACATGTTCCTACCTGCATGGGTGCTGTAGTTGTAGCCTACAATCTGGATGGTGTCGAGGAGTTGAAACTTACCGGCGAGGTTATTGTTGACATCTTTGCCGGTGAAATCAAGATGTGGAACGATGAGCGTCTGGTTGCTATCAATCCTGGTGCATCACTCCCTGCAGAGGCAATTATTCCGGTATTCCGTTCGGATGGTTCAGGAACTACCTTCGTATTCACAGACTATCTTACTAAGGTAAGCCCAATGTGGAAGGAGAAGTTTGGTGCAGGAAAGTCGGTAAACTTCCCTTCGGGACAGGCTGCTAAGGGAAATCCGGGTGTAGCAGGTGTCATCAAGCAAACAAGGAACTCTATCGGTTATGTAGGCTCGGAGTATGCTTTTGCACAGAAGATTCCATACGCAACAATCCGTAATAAGCGTGGCGAGTTTGTGGCTCCTGATGCAAATTCAATTTCTGCAGCCGCTTCAGGTGCAATTCCAGCCGATACACGTTGTTCAATAACCAATTCAGATGCTGCCGGTGCTTATCCTATCTCAACATTTACCTGGATGATTGTCTATAAAGAGCAGAATTACTCCAATCGTAGCAAGGAACAGGCTGTGGCTACACTCGATTTGTTGAAGTATATCCTCTCTGACGAGGCGCAGAGTATTACCTCCGAGGTTCATTATGCTCCACTTCCTGCAAAGGTCAAGGAACTAAGTACTGCAAACCTTAAAGCAGTAACATACGACGGAGTTGCAATTCTTCAGTAAATGTAAATTTATGAACGATAAACTGTACAAGATTATATTGTTCGTAGCGGCATTGGCTATGCCGATAGTGTGCGGGGGTGTTGTATATGCCCTCGTCACAGACGCATACGATGCTTTCGAACATTTCGGCTTTTTGAATTTCCTTACCTCGTCGGAGTGGAGCTACACTGAAGGCGCAGAACAGTATGGAGCATTGCCATTCATTACAGGAACACTTATGACCACCATGCAGGCTCTTCTCTTCTGTATTCCCTTTTCACTTCCCGTGGCACTCTTTGTGGGAGAATACTTCAAAGGAACAAAGATTGCATCGGTGTTGAGTACCGTAACCGATCTGTTGGCTGGTATTCCTTCTATTATTTATGGTCTATGGGGTTTTTATACTTTACGACCAATCATTATGGCCCTTAATATATCACCGCAAGGCTCCGGGGTATTAACGGCATCATTGGTGTTGGCGATTATGATTGTGCCGTATGCCGCATCACTGAGTGCCGAGTTTATCAAGATGGTACCCAATGACCTGAAAGAGGGTGCATACAGTTTGGGTGCTACCCGTGCAGAGGTTGTACGCAAGGTTATATTTCCAGTTGCAGGGTCCGGTATCTTCTCGTCGTATGTGTTGGCTATCGGTCGTGCATTGGGTGAAACAATGACTGTTACCATGCTTATCGGCAATACGAACAACATCCCCGACTCAATCACTTCTACAGGAAATTCCATGGCATCAATCATAGCCAACCAGTTTGGCGAAGCTGATGATTTGCGTCTCTCCTCTTTGATTGCCATTGGATTGATTCTTTTCCTTATTACAGCACTTATCAATATGGTAGGTAAGATTATGATAAAACGCGCAAGAATAGCTTAGTTATGAATAAATTTAAAATCAGACATCGTTTGGCAAAAGACAAGTTGATGCTTTGGGGCATTTGCTTGTTGGCGGCACTTACAGCTGTGCCACTGCTTGCTATTTTAGGAGAGGTATTACTGCGTGGCTATGACCAGTTGTCGTGGTCGTTCTTCACCGAGCCTACACCGACAGCCTACAAAGCAATGAAAGCAATCGAAGCTGGAGAACCCATTCCCGGAGGTATCGCAAACGGTATTATCGGTACAATGATTATGCTCGGCATGGCGGTTGTGGTAGCAGTGCCGTTGGGTATCCTCTGCGGTGCATTCCTGGCTGAGAACGGCAAGAACCGTTTCGCACAGTTTGTTAGTTATCTGACCGACTTGCTGCAAGGTACACCATCGGTAATTATCGGCATCATAACCTATATTTGGGTTGTTGTACCAATGAAAGGCTATTCGGCAATTGCAGGTAGTGTGGCACTCTGCATTATGATGCTTCCGCTTATTATCCGCTCAACAGAAGAGACATTGAAAATTCTCCCCGCATCGCTCAAAGAGGCAGGATTGGCATTGGGTGGCAACAATGCACGAGTGATGATGAAAGTGCAGCTGCCCGCAGCTTTCGGTGGTATCTTTACGGGTGTTCTTCTCGCAATCTCACGAGTTATTGGCGAGACTGCACCGCTGATGTTCACAGCTCTTGGCTGTTCGTTTGTCCGCTTTGCTGTCGATAAGCCAATATCTGCTGTGCCTCTGCTTATCTGGGAATTCTTCAACGACCCCAACCTGCAGGAATTGATTTGGGGCGCATCGCTCTTTCTCCTGCTGTTTGTACTCACTCTTAATATATTATCAAAATATCTTGCAAAGAAATGGAATCAGTAACACCTATACTTGAATTTAAGAACACTTGTGTATCATATACCAAGCAGACAATGGCTGTAAAGTATGTCTCAGCCGCTATCGAAAGAAATACAATCACAGCCATTATGGGGCCTTCGGGTTGTGGTAAATCCACTCTCTTGCGTGCAGTAAATCTCATGCACAACCTCTATCCTAATATCCGTGTCGATGGTGAGATATTGCTTAACGGCGAGAACATTCTTGCAATGGAACCTATCGATGTGCGCCGTCGTGTGGGTATGGTCTTCCAACGCCCTGCACCGTTTCCCACAATGAGCATATATGACAATGTGTTGTCGGGATTTGTATTGAACGGCATAAGACTCTCAAAGGCTGAGAAAGATGCAACCGTAGAGCGTTGCTTGCGAAGCGTAGCACTTTGGGATGAGGTGAAGGATGTACTCAACAAGAAGGGCACATTCCTTTCCGGTGGTCAGCAACAGCGTTTGTGCATTGCCAGAGCCTTGGCAATGAAACCCGATGTTTTGTTGATGGATGAACCTACATCGGCACTTGACCCTATTGCGACAAAACATATCGAAGAGTTGTTGCTCGAACTTCAAAAAGAGGTTACAATTCTTATTGTTACTCACAACATGGGACAGGCAAGGCGCATATCTTCAAAATCGATGTTCATGTACCTGGGCGAACTTGTTGAATATGGTGATACGGAAACTATGTTTACAAATCCTATTGACGAGCGTACCAAATCGTACCTGACAGGAAAAATGGGCTGATAGCTCTTCTTTAACATAAGCATAACCGGTATGTAACATTTTTGAAACATAATTGCAGTTATTTTGTACCTGAAAAGTTATTTGTTTTTTATGAATATATTACAACTGTTTACATTATTGGGAGCATTGGGAATGTTCCTGTATGGAATGAACCTGATGAGTTCCGGATTGCAGAAGGCTGCAGGAGAGAGATTACGTGGATTCTTGTCGGCAATGACATCAAATCCATTAAAGGGTGTGATGACAGGTTTGGGTATCACCTCTATTATACAGTCATCATCGGCAACAACCGTTATGGTTGTCAGCTTCGTGAATGCCGGGTTGCTTACACTTACCCAGGCCATCGGAGTAATCATGGGTGCTAATATCGGTACGACGGTAACTGCATGGATGGTCTCATGGTTAGGCTTCAAGGCTGATATTTCAATCCTTGCCGTACCCTTGATGCTTTTTGGTTTTCTGTTTTCAAATTCAAAGAAGGATAAGCGTAAGAATATCGGAGAACTGATTATCGGATTCAGCCTGTTGTTCCTTGGTCTTTCTTTCATGAAGGATTCAGTACCCGACTTGCGTCAGACACCTGAAGTCCTGGAATTTGTAACCTCTTGGGCTGCGCATGGTTTTGGGTCAGTACTACTCTTCCTTGCTTTCGGTACTGTGTTGACACTTGTTTTACAGTCTTCATCCGCGACAATGGCTATAACCCTTATCATGCTCAGCATGGGATGGATTCCGTTTGATATGGCGTGTGCAATGGTGCTTGGTGAGAATATAGGTACAACCATCACAGCAAATATTGCAGCATCAGTCGGCAATACGGAGGCAAAACGTGCGGCCATGTCGCATACGATCTTCAATGTATTCGGTGTTTTTTGGGCATTGATCCTGTTCCGTCCGTTCTTGCGATTGGTCGGATACATTACAGAAACTTTGTTCGGGTTGCCAAACCCTGCTGCAGAAGGTTTTGTGGTTACAGATTCTGTATCACCCGAAGGTACAGCGACTTTGTATGGTCTGTCAATGTTACATACTCTGTTCAACACAATCAATACATTGCTGTTGGTGTGGTTTACCAAATTGATAGCAAAGGCTGTGTGCACGATTATACGCGCTCCCAAGAATCAGGAGAAAGAGGTCTTTAAGCTCAAATATATTTCGGCAGGTCCTCTTGCTACCCCCGAATTGTCGGTTGAGCAGGCGTTTGACGAGGTTATACACTTTGCACAAATATCAAAGAACGGGGCTCTATATGTCAAGGAAGCGATAACAGAGGCTGATACAGACAAGTTTGAAGCATTGAGAGAAAAACTTGTGAAGTACGAAGAGATTTCTGACCGTATCGAATACGAGATTGCAACATTCCTCAATGGTGTGTCGGCCGAAGAGATCAGCGAAAATACATCGCGTAAGATCAAGGCTATGTATAAGATTGTCGGCGAACTGGAGTCGTTGGGTGATTCCGGTGAGACTATAAGCCGCATATTGTCAAGAAAGAATATACATAAGAAAAAATTCGACTCAGAGGCCATGAAGAACCTCAATACTATGGCTGATGCAGTCATTGCGGCATACGACGTTATGATTGAAAATCTTACAGCGGCACATAAGGGCGAATTGCATGATATTACAAATGCCTATAATGCCGAGGAACGCCTAAATACCTTGAGAAACAATTTCAGGGATGCCGTAATTGAGGACATCGACAACGGTGGCAAGAATTACCAGACAAGCGTCTATTACATGGATATCATAAATGAGTATGAACGTATGGGCGATTTCATGATAAACATTTCACAGGACCTTGAAAGAGGATTTGTCAAAGCAGGTTACAATTAAACCATAGCATTAACTCTTAAAGAGTAGTTTAAAAACAGAAATCCATGCTATGGATTTCTGTTTTTTGAATTATTTACTTCACTCTCCATTGCCTGAAGCAATTCGGGCGAAACTCCTTCCAAGGGTTCTCCTTTTGCAGCCTGTTCTTCATTGCGTTTGATGGCTTCAAGAATCTTTGCCGCAAACGGGAACGATGTATTCTCGAGCATTGTCTTGACATCGAGTGCATTGGATTTGAACAGATCCATAAGGAAATCGTTTGCAAGCATCTGATATGCAGGAGTGTTGTAACCGTCGGATATTGTTATGTCAATTTCACAATTCTGTACTTTTTGAGGATTATACCATTTTGCTTCCTCGGAATAATATGTTCCTGCCATGTCGATGTATCGTTGCTCTTTATAGAACTGCTGGACGGTTTTCATGACTTTAGTGTCTCGACGGCGACGGAATGTCCTGAAGCTGTCAAACAGACCTTTCAGATTCAATGATGAATTCTGTATCTGCTGTGCATATAACGATGCCGGAGTTCCGGATTTGGGTGCTTGTCCTTGCATAGCCGAGTTTACTCCCGATATCTCGTTGATGAGACGCAACTGCAGATTCAACAGCTCGAAGTCGCCTGCAACAGAGGCTCCACTATTGTATTGGCGCACTACTCCATCGATGCTCTGTCCCGGTTTGAGCTTTACAAAAAGTACTCCGTTATAACGTACATATTCATCTATCACATCTTCGCGCGACATGCTTTCAAAAGCATCGTCATCGACAACAAGAACGCCTTTTGACGATGTTCCACGAATGAAATCAATCAATGTCGCTGTGCGGTTGATGGCACGTTGCTGATCAATGAACTGTTCAACGAAATTACCTAAACGCCCTTGAATGAGCGGAAACAGATGGAGTACATAATTGTGCTCTCCATGCCAATATGGGCTGCGGCCCTCCTGAAGGATATCACCACGTGGAGTCATGTAACGGTAATACCAATAACGTTCTGTTGCAAAACTGTAATTGAGCAGCAACAGTTCGTCATCGCTCTTTCCTTCACCAGCCATGCGACGTCGTTCATTCTCCTCATCAAGCATTTTCTTGCTTTCTTTGCTATACGGCAGGTAACCCCATGTTCCACGCATTTCATCATTCCAATAGTAAGTGTCACGCGACTCCAGTTTCCAACCGAGAATGACACGGCACAGCGAGTTTCGCGAAGCTGTATAGAATGTGAGGTTTCTCGACTCGTCGCCCTGAATCGCACGGTTTATGCTCTCATAAGGCGATACATTATAGTATATTTCCTTTATAAGTGCCTTTTTCTCGGGTGTTGTACCAAAATGTGCCAACACCTCATCGAGTGGCAAATCCATGATTTCGCCCACACAAGTTACATCCCACATGCGTACATCCTCAAGGTTTGCATTGAAAAAAAGACGGGAAGGATTGACATTGTGTATCCACACGTCACGTCGGTCTTTCGTGGGATTGACACCATATTCAATCCGCTGTGCTACCATGCCTCCATTCAACAACATCCGCATTGAGTCTGCATCGAGCTCTTCGAGCTCATTGATGTCATGTACATACTCTATTGCAACCGACATCATCTCGCCTATTTTACTCTCGTTCTGATCTCTGGCTATGCATACCGGTCGCATTAGATTCTGACGCAATTGTCCATCAATATTGCTTAGGATCGGCGCAATCATATTGTTTTTCAATGGAACTTTACCATTTTTCTTTATCAATTCTCCCTCGGTAATCGGTGTAAGTGTGTCCGGGTCGGTGACATAGTCTCCCCATTGGTCACCATAGCTGTACATAAGGCTTCGCCGCAATTTGCGGCGAGCCTCACTGAGCGAGTTCCAGCAAGCAGCGCATTCTTCAAGAAATTCCCTCGCACCGCCTATGACGTCGCTTTCACTCTTTTTCTTGCTGTCTTTGCCCGGCTTGACACGTTTATCAAGAAACTTGTTCATATCAATACAGTATTAATTGTTTGTAAAACCGGAAGAAGCTTCTTCGTCTGATCTGTTTTCATTCTCGTACTTTTTTCGGTATTCATCAGCCTCCTTTTTCATAAACTCTCTTCGTGCACGTTCTTTTGCACTGTACGATTCATATCCATAAGGATCATTGCTTTTTTTACCGTTTATCATTCCACGCAATAGCATCTTTGTGTAACCGTCAAGTGCGTTGTCGAATTCTGCAAGTTCTCCAGGTGTCAATCGGCTGTTTTCCGACTTATTCTGTTTTAAAGGGGTATCGGAATCCATGACAGCATTCTCTATAATATCCAGTGGCCCGGTAAAATACTTATTTAGATCGCCTATGCTGTTAATCACAGTATATCGTGAGTTTGGGATTCTTTCCCTTTCTTTTGAACCGGCCGGTATATGTTCCGAATCACTCGACTTGCTTGCATTGTCGGTTCCTTTATTTCCGGTGAGCTTGTAGAAAAGAAAATCGTCATATGTCGGGAACATTCTTTTGAAGGTTGACATATCAACTCCATATTCGCGTTCGAAAGCTCTTTCTATTTGTGCATCATTGTCGAAGAACGGTGCTTTTTTGTGTACCTCATCAAGAAACGCTATATATTTCTGTGCCGTTTTATACCGTTTCGACAATCTGTTTTCCAGCTCAAGCATATAGTGTGATACTGCATCTTCAACATTTCTGCCACTCTCTTCTTTGTATTCCCCACCCGACTTTTCTGCTGTTTCTTTTTCACCGTCAAGACGATAGTTGTACATTTCGCTCAACATCCTCAGCTCCTGATCGGTCATACGTGATTTTTTTCTTATCTCTTCACGTGCTTCTTCCGGAAAATATGGATAATTAACATTGAACTTGGCATCGTAGAAGGCTGTAGGAGTATACTTCGTAAACGAACGGTCCTTTACCTTCTCGGTTTTATCCCGTGCATACGCTTCGTGATCATAGTACCCATCTTCGTTCAGGTGTGCCGATGCAAAGCGGTTAAAGACCTCTTTTCTGTGGCTTCCCTTCTCCTTCTTGTTGAGCATTGAACGTGAATGGGCTTTCATTATCGATTGCAATTCATCTTCACTGACCCTGCGATATTTCGATTTGTATATATTGCCTCTTACAAGCATGCTTTTTATAAAATCCTTGAATCTTATGAGCACATTACGTTCCTGTGCGTTTGGGTAAGCCTTTTCAATCAGACTGACAAGATACTCTTCGGTTGCATTGTAGATATTGTCTTTTCCATACTTGTCCTCCATTTTCTTTATTCCGTTACGTACCGTTCCATCGGCTGTCTTGTATACGTCTTCGAGAAAATCATACATGTAATTTCCAAAAACTTTCTTAAGGCCTACATGTCCTACAACTTCGTGTACAATGGTTGATTCAAGATCGGCATAATCCTTTATATTAGGCAAGTTTAT
Source organism: Bacteroidaceae bacterium (assembly GCA_017555585.1). Taxonomy (GTDB): domain Bacteria; phylum Bacteroidota; class Bacteroidia; order Bacteroidales; family Bacteroidaceae; genus HGM04593. The sequence continues at coordinate 4,057 of JAFZGA010000001.1, read as the reverse complement.
AACCACTTTTCCTCTGTTTACCCAACCCGAAGCACGTAGCTGATTCTTATAATCGGCCAAATCATTGGCATTGTCAGTTTCAGGAACTTTAATCTGATGCTCATCGGTTATGAATTCAATGTCATAACCCAATGATTTGGCAAGTTCCTTACCACGCTTTTCATAATCCTTGATTGTTTCCTCGCTAATGTTGCGGCCATATATGTTCCATACATATCCGGGTTTCATTTCTGGAATATTGCGTATTACGTTCATCCTCACAGAGGGTACAGAGACATTTGTGCCTTGATCAAAATATTTCTTCTTTTGAGTATCCTGATATTCCTGAAGCTCATTGCGCTTATTCTCCTCATTGCTGTATGTTTGTATATCATCTTTATCAAATATGTTTTTGTCATTCTCTCTGTTTCTCACTTTCTCGAATTCAGCACGTACAAAAGCTTCATACTCGTCAAGAGCCTTGTTCTCGGCCGACGAACAATCGATAAAACGTTTGTCCACAGCATACGACAATGCACCTTTGTCGAGATTGTATCGCTGTTCGATATCACGGCGTGCATTTGTGAGAGCCTTGTTTATCTGTGACTCATGATACGAAGAACGCTCCGTGATTTCTTCCATAATCCTCTGTTCTACGTTGTCCAGTTGTTCTTTCTTTGCCGCTTTGTACATGGCTTCTGCGACCTTGTCGGCAGAAATGCCTTGTTCTTTTGCGTATACGCCGGCTTCATGCAGGAAATTCTCGGAATCACTACCCGATGTCAATTCTCTTTCGTAATATGCAATACGGTTCTTTCTGATACCGCCACGCTGAAGAATCAAATGGCTTTTAGCATTGCTGGCATTGGGGAATTCCAGGTTCTCGACAACCCTGCCGCCGGCATCAAGCATCTTGATTTTCCATATGCCGTTTCCTGTCTGTTCAACATCGTAGTCAAACACAACCGGAGGCGTGGAAGTAATTTTATTCTCAACAAGATACATGAGCTTTGATTTTGCCGATGCAGACAAATTCTTGTTTGACATAAGGGTTGCATAACTCTCTTTCAACAGTTTTGCATCGGAACTTCCGAGCGACGGCATACGGAGTTCTTTCTCCAGCATGGTTACAAAACCCTGAGGATCGATGTTCATTTCACGAAACTCCTGTTTTTCGGAATTGGAGAATTCCAGCTCACTCTTCAGAGTTCCGTTTGCATTCAGTTTCTGCATTGCTCCTTTAGGTCTCCAGTTTGCCAATCTCATTGTGAGCAATGTTGCAGTGCTTTCTCCAAAATCATTCAATAGATCTATCGGTTCAATCTTTATTCCATGAGCAAGCTTGTCGAATTCTGTTCCTGCCGTAAAAACTGCCGATTCTGCACTTAGCACTCCTGCCGATGAAAGCAGTTTCTTGCCACCTGTCAAACCTTTTGTACGTGCTTTAAGCGCAGTACCTGTTGCTCCTACTGCTGCACCTGTTGCAAAGCCGCGTGCAAAAGCTCCGATAGTCTTGCCCATATCAACATCCTGATCATAAAGAATATCATCAGCAACACTGTTCGCTACATCGTATCCTCCAAGAGTCAGTCCTTGTGTTGCGGTACTCTGTACAATACGGCTTTTCAACCTCTCCTTAATGACTCTGTCGGCAACGGCATTGGCAAAATCCTTGCTTACGATTTTATCAGCATAGCGTGACAGAACTGTATTTGCAAGTTTTTCACTTGCTTTGGCTGTTGAACGTCCCACAATAGACGAAGACAACGATCCCAAACCTGAAAAGATTGGCATATCTACAAGCAGGCTACCTATTCCGGCTGCGAAATCTTCCAAACGGTTAGATCTGTAATTTGCCATACCCTCGGAAGCTATCATACGGTTGTTTCTTGCACCTTTGTTGGCATTCATGCCAATAGCTCCCATCTTACCCATCAATGAGTTATCCAATGATGAACGTATCAGGTATTCGGCACTGCTTTTAGGTGTATTCTCTTTGACATACTCCCCTATCATCCTGTTACGTAGTGATGGCTTTACAAAATTATCAACATACTCTTTTGTGTTGTAACCCCCATACGATGCAAGTGGAGCAACTTTGTCCATAAGTTCTTCATCGTCTATTCCAGCCATCGTATTCTCCACGACACGCATAGGATCATCTGCTGCAACAGAAGCCTTGTAGGCATTTACGGGATCAGCACCGGGTACGGTTGCATAACGCAGGTATTCATCATCTCCTTCTTTCTTTGACTTTTCACGGTTCTTTTCGAATTCCGGCTTGAGTGCCCCATTGTAATATCCGCTTACAATATCATCGAGTGCTTCGTTTGACAAGGCATAGTTCTTGCGATGGCGTTCCGGTGTATCCTTTGGCAACATATACTCATTGAATGAATTGTTAAAACGTGCTATTGACTCCTGCTTATCGATTGGCGTTGCCAAATAATCAAGCTTACGCCTTGTACGTTCTTTCATAACGTTCCATTCCGGTGTAAACTGTTTTTCATTATCATACTCATTCTCAAATGTTCCGGACTGTTGTGTTTCATTTGCAGAAGGAAACGGTATAGAGTTTTTACTTTTCTCTTTCTTATTATAACTGTTTTCGAATAACATAATCTGAAAATTTTATTTTTTACAACTGTTTATAGGTAATCTGTCTATTGCAATCCGTATTGCATAACCGCATGGCTTAAAGCTATGTTTGTTACGTACATTCTCATATACCCCATTTATTACGGTACTGCACGCCGATGGTCTTGGTGAAACGTAGAATGAGAGCAGGTGCATGAAATCTTTTACATTGTTTCTGCGCTGTTTTAGAAGTCGCATTCTCTCCCTGCGCTTGAAAATCTCGTTCCACAACTCATTGTCATTGCTTTTTGAATGTATCTTATACATATTATTTGTATTCATTTTTTACCTTCCTTACCCCATTTTGCTCCAAGCAATGCATTCTGCATCAAACTGTATCCATTGGTTGCAGCCGATCGCGCCATACGTTCATCGAGTGATAACTGTTGCTGTTCGGCATTCATCAATGCGATATTGTTCTGTTTGTGTGCAGCGTCTATACTTCTTTTTTTGTTGCTATCAGCAACTGCCAGGTTGTTTATAACATTCTCCATTGTACGCAATCCCTGTTCGTTACGTGCTATGGAAAGTTCAGGTGTGGAGCCTGTTATAATGCTGCGTGCGCGTTCCTGTTCGTTGTTTCGGCGCAGAGTGTTCTCAACCCTCTTTATTGCAGCTTTGGAAGCCGAATCGTCCATGAAGTTTGCATAGTAATTCCTTCTATACCAGGCATTCTCTTCGTTTTGTGCCGCACGCCTCAATTTATTCTGCTTTTTCTTTGATTCGGCAGAATCAATCAGTCCTTTTACTGTGGAATAAAGACCTAAAGCCCCATTTATTCCGGTCATAATCATAGGTAGTGTCATAACTTTTTTGGTGCAAAGAAAAAGCACGAGAAAAGAAAAAGGTTGCTATAATGACATAAAGCCTTGAAACTCCATCATTTTGTCATTATAGCAACCGAAGAGAAAGTAAGGGTTGTATTTTTGTAAAGAATGTATTTTAGAAAACGTTAAGATGAAAAATAAGAAAAACAATATTACACTCGAAGATGTACACAACGAGACATTGGAACTTTTTCATCGTCTTATAGGACGACTCGAAAAACTTACTCATGACTGCGAGGATCCAGGAACTATTAATCAGGCATTGAAGACCACTGCCGATTTTCTTGTAAAGTTGAATAAGGAACGTGACCAAAGTGATGATGATATCGGGGCACTTTTACAGCAGACAATTCGTGGAATACCGGTGTGATAAGGAATGGTTATACTGTCGTGGCGGATATGCTATCCGCCACGCTTGAGTATCAGGGTTTGCAACCCGTAAAATGTATTCCACCGCAGTCCTTAACCTTAATACTTTCACTTGTATTTTTCTTCAAGTCTTTCTTTCATGTACTTTGGTCGCGCCAAAGTACACAAAGCGCCCGGCATACGTAAAAAACAGTCGTTTGCTCCTTTATAATGTTGACAACACCGCCTTATCGCATCCCGCAAGG